>NZ_JAFCWM010000002.1:0-348153 GCF_049897565.1 Massilia sp. TWR1-2-2
CAGCGGCAGGGATAGCCGCGATCGAGCAGCAGCAAATCGCCCGGGGAAAGCCGGTCGAGATGTTCGAACAGAAACTGCCGTTCGCCGCGTTCGTGGACGCTGTGCAGGGAGGCGGCGAGCATCAGATCGGGTCCCGGTAAAAACATGCCGAACAGGATTTGATCGGCGATGGCGGCGCGTTTGACATGGCTAGCGCGCAGGCCAAAGCGTAGCGTCGAGGCGTCGGCGGCGACCAGGCGCAGACCGCGCCAGCGCGGCACAAACCGATCCTGCTCGGCGCGCGCGATCAGCCAGTCGTTGAGCCGGGGGATGGCCGTCAGCGACAGCTTGGCGCGTGCTTGAGAGAACGCCTGCTCGGACACCTCGTGGACCAACTGAGCTTGTTGGCGCAGATGGGCGAAGAAGGTGTCCAGCTCGGCTTGAATGCTCATGCGCATGCCCGTCAGCATGATGGCGACCAACGTCGGCAACGGCAATTTGCGACAGCGTGAAAACGCCGTCGGATGATCGGAATGGCGGGCGTCGTGGAGAAATTCTGTCGAGCATAGTCGGGCGGCGAAGTCTTGAAACAAGGTGGTCAGAACGGACATGGCGAGCAGTAGAATCAAAAATTCACACTGCAGGCCGCGCTTCTAAATTGATGTCAAGTGTTTTTGTGTCTACGTTGAAAATAAACCATCTAACTGCACATTAAATGATAACTTGGGTGGATTGGGGGCGCAATGGCCTGCCTTATGTCGCCAGCCTGTAAAAGCGCGATTCGTGACGCCGCCCAGGCAGCTTCGAAGGCATGTATTGATGCTGCAGATAAGGCAAAGAACTGGTATGCGCAAGATAAAACACCAAATATAGGTGAGCCTGACTCTACTCACGTTAATCCTGGTAGTGGGCAAGAACGGAAGTACGGTCCCGATGGCAGGCCTCAATATGACATTGATTACGATCATGATCATGGACAAGGGGCGCCGCATGGGCATAACTGGGAGAATGGAAAACGAGGTCCTGGTATGCCTGTATCTCCGTGGCCCAAAAGAAGGAAACCATAGAACATGAAAAAGAACAGTCAAGTCGTTCTAGTGCTGGATCCTAAGCTAAGCGAGACGGACTTTTTTCTAACCGACGGCATGCCCCTCTGGATTGTTGAGAGTGCTCAAAATAGAACCGTTGTTGAGAAAATTCGGAGCGCGGGGAACGCACCCGATTCAATCACATTCTTTCCACTGAGGGGGAACGAGTCGCCGCGAACGGCCTGTGAAAGGATCGTGCAAAGCTTGGATGAGCATCACGATGAATGCTCGCAAACTCCAGCGTACGACGAGCTCACAGTTGTCGGGGTAGGTATCGACGAAGTCTCGTTAGCGCCGTTCGTGGAACTTGGGTTCACTCAATTCCAAGTATCTACCTTAGGCTTCATCGCTAAGAAGATTCCGATCCACGAGGCGTAGGGTAGCCATGGGAGCCCGGCCAGATTGACCGGCCTCGCCGGAGGCTTCCAATGGAAATGAACGTAACACTTTGCCAGCACAACTTTTTTCCTGGACCAGTTGCGCCCGTTTGTCATTGACGAAGACGCTCACGGTAGAATCTATGCCGACCTGCATGTCACTGCCAGTGTCTTGGGGAAGGCAGTCATGCGTGATGTCGACCTCTTCCGAGCGACTCATGTTCCTTCTCGACGCAGCAGAGTGGAGCTTTCAGATCACAATCTGTGATCTCAGCGGCCATCGAGCGCAAGGCACACTCCACTTTTCAGTTCAAGAAATAACGAACGCTGCGAGGTTATGCGCTGAACTCTAGGCGGCCGCAGCGGATTGCGGCCCCGCTGCGACACTATCAAACGCGGCCACTAGCTGTTGGTCAGCCGCTTCCACAATTCCGTCGTCGGCCCAGCCTGGTTCATGCTGTAGAAGTGCAGCCCCGGCGCGCCGCCTTCCATCAGCTGCTGGCACAGCTCGCTCACGACGTCCAGACCGAAAGCCTTGATCGATGCCGTGTCGTCGCCGAAGCTGGCCAGCTTCAGGCGCACCCAGCGCGGGATCTCGGCGCCGCACATGTCCGAAAAACGCATCAGCTGCGTGTAGTTCGTGATCGGCATGATGCCGGCGACGATCGGCACGTCTACACCCAGCTTATTCGCCTGATCGACGAACTGGAAGTACGCATCGGCGTTGTAGAAATACTGGGTGATGGCGGCGTTGGCGCCAGCCTGCACCTTGCGGGCAAAGTTCTGCAGGTCGTCCTGCGGCGAGCGCGCCTGGGGGTGCATCTCCGGATAGGCTGCCACTTCGATGTGGAACCAGTCGCCGGTTTCGGCGCGGATGAATTCGACCAGGTCGCTGGCGTAGCGCAGTTCGCTGCCGCCGCCGTAGCCGCTGGGCAGGTCGCCGCGCAACGCCACCAGGCGCTTGATGCCGTGCGACTTGAACTGCGTGAGGATGCCACGGATCGCTTCGCGCGAGCCGCCCACGCACGACAGGTGCGGCGCCGCGGCGTGGCCTTCGGCGAGGATCTCGAGCACCGTGTCGAGCGTGCCCTGCTGGGTGCTGCCGCCGGCGCCGAACGTCACGGAGAAATACTTCGGGTTGAGCGTGGCCAGCTTGGCGCGGGCGACGCGCAGCTTGTCGGCGCCCTCGGCCGTTTTCGGCGGGTAGAACTCGATGCTGAAGTTATTAGTTTCCATCTTTTCGCAACAGTAAGGTGGACAGGGCCCAGGAAATCACGCTGTAGACAATCGCGGCGAGCATCGCCGACAGAAAGCCGTCGACGCGGAAACCGCTGACCAGTTGCGCCACGCCCCAGAACAGGAAGCCGTTGATGACGAGGATGAACAGGCCCAGCGACAGCATCGTCACCGGCAAGGTCAGCAGCACCAGCACGGGACGAATCAGCGTGTTGACCAGCCCCAGCACGAGGGCGGCAATCAACGCGGCGCCGACGTTGGTGACGGTGACGGAACTCATCAAATAAGGCAGCGCCATCAGGGCGGCGGCGTTGATAATCCAGGTCAGTAACAGGCGCATGGGGTCCTTTTGTTGTTGTGTTTTGTCTGATAGAAATGCCGGGCGCGGCATGGCGGCGCCCGGCGGTATTGCAGTACTACTGACTAATTAATAGCGGTAGTGATCCGGCTTGTACGGACCTTCCTTGCTGACCGTGATGTAAGCGGCTTGCTCATCGGTCAGTTCGGTCAGTTGCGCATTGAGCTTTTTGAGCTGCAGGCGCGCCACTTTTTCGTCGAGGTGCTTCGGCAGCACGTAGACGCCAACCGGGTACTTGTCGATGTTGGCGAACAGTTCGATCTGGGCGATCGTCTGGTTGGCGAACGACGAGCTCATCACGTACGACGGGTGACCGGTACCGCAACCGAGGTTGACCAGGCGGCCTTCGGCGAGCAGGATGATGCGCTTGCCCGATGGGAAGATGACGTGGTCGACTTGCGGCTTGATGTTGTCCCACTCGTATTTCTTGAGCGATGCGACATCGATCTCGTTGTCGAAGTGGCCAATGTTGCAGACGATGGCCTGGTCTTTCATGGCCAGCATGTGTTGCTCGGTCAGGATGTGATAGTTGCCGGTGCAGGTGACGAAGATGTCGCCGTGCTCGGCAGCGTAATCCATCGTGACGACGCGGAAGCCTTCCATCGCCGCCTGCAGTGCGCAGATCGGGTCGATTTCGGTGACCCAGACCTGGGCCGACAGCGCGCGCATGGCCTGGGCCGAGCCCTTGCCGACGTCGCCATAACCGGCGATGACGGCGACCTTGCCGGCGATCATGACGTCGGTGGCGCGCTTGATGCCGTCGACCAGCGACTCGCGGCAGCCGTACAGGTTGTCGAACTTCGACTTGGTGACCGAGTCGTTGACGTTAATGGCCGGGAAGGCGAGCTTGCCGTCCTTGTGCATCTGGTACAGGCGGTGCACGCCGGTGGTGGTCTCTTCGGTCACGCCCATGATGGCCGGCAGGCGCTTCGAGTACCAGGTGGCGTCTTTCGCCAGGTGGTGCCTGATCGAGTTGAACAGGCAGATCTCTTCTTCCGAGCCTGGGTTGTTCAGCACCGAACTGTCGGTCTCGGCGCGCGTGCCCAGGTGCAGCAGCAAGGTGGCGTCGCCGCCGTCGTCGAGGATCATGTTCGAGTAGACGCCGTCGCCGGGCCACTCGAAGATGCGGTGGGTGTAGTCCCAGTATTCGTCGAGCGTTTCGCCCTTGACGGCGAACACCGGCGTGCCGGCGGCAGCGATGGCGGCGGCGGCGTGGTCCTGGGTCGAGTAGATGTTGCACGACGCCCAGCGCACCTGCGCGCCGAGTGCTTCCAGCGTCTGGATCAGCACGGCGGTCTGGATGGTCATGTGCAAGGAACCGGTAATGCGCGCGCCCTTCAATGGCTGGCTGGCGGCGAATTCTTCGCGAATTGCCATCAAGCCCGGCATCTCGGTCTCGGCGATCCTGATTTCTTTGTTACCCCATGCGGCCAGGCTGATATCGGCGATGTGGTAGTCGTTGATGCTTTTGAGTACGGCGTTCATCACGCCCTCCTTTCAGTTAGAAAAAAGAAACGTGAGCGCAGTGTAGTCCGAGCCTGGCGAAAATGAATTCGTCGCAACGCTCCTCGGAATGAAAGAGTTTATCACAGGTATGTGATAGGGTCTGACCCAAAATACGGGTCAGACCCCGGACGGGTCAGACCCGGGAGGTGTTGCAAATTACGACAAGCCGGCTTCGGCGCGCAGCAGCGCGACCTTGTCGGTGCGCTCCCAGGTGAACTCGGGCTCTTCGCGGCCGAAGTGGCCGTAGGCGGCGCTCTTCTGGTAGATCGGGCGCAGCAGGTCGAGCATCTGGACGATGCCTTTCGGGCGCAGGTCGAAGTGCTCCATGACGAGCTGGGCGATTTTCTCGTCGGAGATGACGCCGGTGCCTTCGGTGTAGACGGTGATGTTGATCGGCTTGGCCACGCCGATGGCGTAGCTGACCTGCACCTGGCACTGGCGCGCCAGGCCGGCGGCGACGACGTTCTTGGCGACGTAGCGCGCGGCGTAGGCTGCCGAACGGTCGACCTTGGACGGATCCTTGCCGGAGAAGGCGCCGCCGCCGTGCGGGGCTGCGCCGCCGTAGGTGTCGACGATGATCTTGCGGCCGGTCAGGCCGCAGTCGCCCTGCGGGCCGCCGATGACGAAGCGGCCGGTCGGGTTGACCAGGTAGCGGGTGCCGACCAGCCATTCGCGCGGCAGCACCTGCTTGATGATTTCTTCGATGACCGCTTCTTCGATCTGGGCGTGGCTCACTTCGGGCGCGTGCTGGGTCGACAGCACGACGGTGTCGACCGCGACCGGGCGGCCGTCGACGTAGCGCAAGGTGACCTGCGACTTGGCGTCCGGGCGCAGCCACGGCAGGCGGCCATCCTTGCGCAGCTGCGACTGGCGCTCGACGAGGCGGTGCGCGTAATGGATGGCGGCAGGCATCAGCTCGGCCGTCTCGTCGCAGGCGTAGCCGAACATCAGGCCCTGGTCGCCGGCGCCCTGGTCAAGGTCGAGGCCGGCGCCTTCGTCAACGCCCTGGGCGATGTCGGGCGACTGCTTGTCGTAGCAGACCATCACGGCGCAGCCACGATAGTCGATGCCGTACTCGGTGTTGTCATAGCCGATGCGCTTGATGGTCTCGCGCGCGACCTGAATATAATCGACGTTGGCATGGGTCGTGATCTCGCCGGCGAGCACCACCAGGCCGGTGTTGCACAGCGTCTCGGCGGCGACGCGCGCAGTCGGATCCTGCTCGAGGATGGCGTCGAGGATGGCGTCGGAGATCTGGTCGGCGACCTTGTCCGGATGACCTTCGGACACGGATTCGGAGGTAAAGAGGTATTCGTTGGACATTCTGGCTCCCATTACTGTTGAACAAAGTTGTTGTCGCAGTAAGGGCTTTCGCCTGCGACGCTTTAGCGACATTTATATTCCGCTTCGCAAGTTGTCTATTAACTCGGCGGATCCTTCAACGTGGTATTTTACGCTCCTTACGAAATTTTGGCTGGGCAACCCGCCGAATCTGAACATTTATCAAGCCCATGCTAGTGCTCCTGTTTCGATTACTGTCGCCCCTGCCGCTGCCGCTGCTGCACTTTTTCGGCGCCGCGCTCGGCTGGGCGGTGTACCTGGGGTCGCCGTCGTACCGGCGGCGCCTGCGCGCCAACCTGGAAGGAGCCGGCTACGGACGCGAGCTGGCGCGGGCGGTGGCCGAATCGGGCAAGGCGATCGTCGAGCTGCCGTTCGTCTGGTGCGCGCAGCCGGAACGGGTGGCGCGCCACGCCGTCGTCGAAAACTGGGAACACGTGCAGGGGGCGCTCGATGCCGGCCGCGGCATTGTCTTTTTGACGCCCCACCTGGGCTGCTTCGAGATGACGGCGCAGCAGATCGCGCTGCGCACGCCGCTCACGGTGATGTACCGGCCGCCAAAAAAAGCGGCACTCAAGCCGCTGATCGAAGGCGCCCGCGCGCGCCACAACCTGCACCTGGCGCCGGCCAACCTGTCGGGCGTGCGCATTCTCGCCAAGGCGCTCAAGAAGGGGCAGCCGATCGGCATCTTGCCGGACCAGGTGCCGCAGGAAGGCGAAGGCGTGTGGGCGCCGTTTTTCGGCCGCAGCGCTTACACGATGACCTTGCCGGCCAAGCTGGCGCAGATCGGCAACGCCGCCGTCATCCTGGTGTACGCCGAACGGCGCGCGCGCGGCGCCGGCTTCATCGTGCGCTTCGTGCCGTTCGACGGCGAACTGGCCGGCAGCGCTGCCGAGCAGGCCGGCGCCATCAACGGCGCCATGGAGCAGCTGATCGCGCGCTGCCCGTCACAGTATTTCTGGAGCTATAACCGCTACAAGCAGCCCGACGGCGTGGCCGCGCCCGACGCCCAGGTGACGGCATGAAGGCCCTGCTCGGCGTGATGTGGCTGCTGCACTGGCTGCCGTTGCCGGTGCTGGGCCGCTTCGGCGAGGCGGTCGGCAGCCTGCTGTTCCTGGTGCTGCGCGCGCGCCGCCATGTGGCGCTGACCAACCTGCGCCTGGCGATGCCGGAACTTTCCGAGGCGGCGCGGGTGACATTGGCACGCCAGCATTTCCAGGCCTATTCGCGCAGCGTGTGGGAGCGCGCGATCCTGTGGTGGGCGCCGAAGGCCCGGCTGCGCCGGCTGATCAAGGTCGAGCCGGCGGTGCCGCTGGCGGCGATCGAGGCCGGCCCGGTCATCTTGCTGTGCCCGCATTTTGTGTGCCTCGATGTCGCCGGTGTGGCCGTGATGCTGGAAACAAACCTGTGCTCGATCTATGTGCAGCAGAAGAACCGCACCTTCGACGAGGTGCTGCGGCGCGGCCGCTCGCGCTTTCGGCCGGTGCAGCTGTTCTCGCGCCAGGAAGGCATCAAGCCGATCCTGCGGGCGATGCGCGACCGGCTGCCTTACTTCATGCTGCCGGACATGGATTTCGGCGACAAGGACGCGCCCTTCGTGCCATTTTTCGGCGTTCCGGCAGCCACGCTGACGGCGCCGGGGCGCATCGCGGCCGCGGCCGGCGCCAAGGTAATCCCGGTGGTGGCGACGTTTTTGCCGGACTACCGCGGCTGGAAAGTAAAGTTCTACCCGGCGTGGGAAAACTACCCGGGCGACGACGTGGTGGCGGCGGCGCGCCGCATGAACGAATTCATCGAAGAACGCGTGCGCGAGGCGCCGGCCGAATACTTCTGGACGCACAAGCGCTACAAGACGCGGCCGGAGGGCGAAGTGTCGCCGTACGCGAAGTAAGTAAGCCCTGCCTTTAGCCGATATACTGGTTGCCATGAAACTCAAATTCACCAAAATGCACGGCGCCGGCAACGACTTCATCGTCGTCGACGCGGTCAACCAGCAGGTCGACCTGTCGCCGCAGCAATGGGCGCGGCTGGCCGACCGCCGCTTCGGCATCGGCGCCGACCAGATCTTAATAGTGCAAAAGAGCGACACCGACGGCTGCGACTTCCGTTACCGCATATATAACAGCGACGGCGGCGAAGTTGAACAGTGCGGCAACGGCGCGCGCGCCTTCGTCAAGTTCGTCACCGACAAGGGCCTGAGCGACAAGCGCGCGCTGCGGGTGCAGACCATGAGCGGCATCATCGCGCCGCGCCTGGAAGCGGACGGCAGCATCACCGTCGACATGGGCGCGCCGCGGCTGGCGCCGGCAGCGGTGCCGTTCGACGCGGACGGCCTGGCCGGTGTAGCGCAAGGCGATGACACCTTGTGGCCGCTGTCGATCGCGCAGCCGGGCGGCAGCCAGACGCTGCTGTTTTCGGTCGTTTCGATGGGCAATCCGCATGCGGTGCAGGTGGTCGACGATGTCGACCAGGCGCCGGTGGCGCAGACCGGCCCCCTGATCGAGCATCACCGGCGCTTTCCGCAGCGCGTCAACGCCGGCTTCATGCAGGTGGTGGACCGCGGCCACATCCGGCTGCGCGTGTTCGAACGGGGCGCCGGCGAGACGCTCGCCTGCGGCACCGGGTCGTGCGCGGCGGTGGTGGCCGGTATCCGGCGCGGCCTGCTCGATTCGCCGGTGCGGGTGTCGGCGCGCGGCGGCGAACTGTCGATCGCGTGGGCCGGCGGCGCGGCGCCGGTGTACCTGACCGGGCCGGCGGTGACGGTGTTCGACGGCGAAGTGACGGTATAAACCTTACGCGGCGAGGTCGTAGCGCTGGCCGCCCGCGTTGCCCGTGCGCGGCGCCGCGACAGCGACCGTCCCCAGCGTCTTGAGCCGGTACAGCCGCTGGCGGTAGTTTCCTTCCGGGCCGCCGGAGCCGCAATCGACATGGTCGAACACGCGCCCGATGCGGTCGAGCGCCTGGCGCTGCTGCACCGTGTCGACCAGCACCAGCCGGCGCTTGCTGCGTCCGTAGCTGGCGCGGATGTCGACCACCACGCAGTGGCCCTGGTCGGCGGACCTGACGTCGAGCAGCAACGCTTCGGCGCGGCTCAAGTGGAACAGCGCCGCCAGTTCGAGGCGAGCGGCCAGCAGCGGGTGGCCGGCGCGTTCGGCGCGCACCGCCAGCGCCGGCGTGCCGGTCAACGCACCGGCGACGCCGTGCGGGGCGATCTTGCGCAGCGCCGATGCCGCCCGGGCGCAGCCGCCGGCGGCCGCTTTCTGCAGCCAGTACACCGCGCGCACATCGTTGGTTTCATTCTCGCGGCGCGCGCGCCAGGCGGCGTTGCCGCACTCGAGCTGGGCGTCGCGGTAGCCCATTTCGGCGGCCCGCTCGAGGTAGCGGTGGGCGTCGAGCACGTTACGCTGAGAAAATTCCGGCTTTATATATATGCGCGACAGCGCGTACCACGCTTCGGCCAGGCCCTGCTCGCCAGCCATGGTCAGCCAGCGGATCGCCTTCTTGAAGTTGGCCGAGCCGGCGCCGACGGCGGTACGGGTGCCGTCGGCCTGCATGCGCGCGCACCACAGGCCGAGCGCCATCTGGGCGTGGCGGTCGTGGCCGGCGGCGGCCAGCTCGCGAACGCGGCGCAGTTCGCGCTCGCCGGCGGGCGAGCCGGCGGCGCCGTCGAGCGCGCGGGCGCAGCGCGACAGCAGCTTGATGTCGGCGGCGCTCAGCGCCGGCGCCGCGGCCGTGTCGGCGTCCAGCACCAGCGCGCGCGCCAACGGCAGCGCGCGTTGCAGGTAGAGGTCGCGCTGGCCCGCGGCCCAGGCGGCGTCGAGCAGCGCCGATTGCGCGCGCGGCGGCGCGGCGCCGGCTTGCCCGTGGCTGCCAAGCAAATTATTGCCAGGCGCGCCAAGTGTTGCCGCGCCGCCCGGCTGGCGCGCCAGCAGCGACTGCGCCTCGGCCAGCCCGGCCTGGGCGGCGGCGGCCAGCGCCGCCAGCGCCCGGGCGCGCCCGGCCGGCCCGGCCGCGGCGGCGTCGGCGCCGTCGCCGAGCACCAGTTGCGCCAGCACCAGGCCGGCGCGCGCCACGCCGGCATCGCTGGCCAGCTGGTAGCACTGCGCCAGCGGACGGTCGCTGCGGCGCGCCACTTCGAACGGGATGTTGGCGCCGATCAGCGCGCACGCTTCGGCGCTGCCCTGCTGGGCGGCGCGCTCGAGCCAGTGCAGCGCCGTCGGCAAGCTCAGCGGCAGGCCGGCGCTGCCGAGCAAATACAGCTTGCCCAGCGCCAGCTGGCCGTCGGCCTGGCCGGCGCGGGCGGCGCGGATGATGCTCAGTTCTTCACGATTTGCCATCGACAATGCATTTCAGAAAGATTGAAAAGGGTGCGGCAGCAGCGGTCGACGCCCGCCGGACAATATACAACAGCGGTGAAATCGATGCCGCCGACGCCGCCCGGTGCGCCGCACAGTCTAAGCGAGGGCGGCGCCGGCGGCGTCCCGATTCCCCTGCTTTCCTGCGTTTGCGCAAACGCGCAAGCAGGCGCACCGGGCCGGTGCGCAACGTTGCTAATACGCACAGATTTGGGGCCGCGACAGTATTGCCGCGTTTCAAAAATACAACAGCCAAGTTCGATTTATTGGCTTTCCACCAAGGCTAGCCCCCATAATTGACCAATCCGGCAATCTTGAGGCAACTAGCAATTAAGGTTCACCACATCCGAGTGTTCAGCAAATACAAGTCTCAATGCTCAACGGATCATCCCGATTTACTTTTTAAGGACTACTAAATGAAAAAATCACTTTTGGCCGTGGCACTTCTGGGCGCATTCGCCGGCGTTGCACACGCACAATCGGCGGTTCAAATTTACGGTACCGTCGACGCTGGCATGATCAAGCGTACGGACCAGACGCTGGCAATTGGCAAGCGCGCTAACAACACCCTCGGTTTCAAAGGTACGGAAGATCTGGGCAACGGCCTGAAAGCGCTGTTCCAACTGGAAATCCGTTACGAGCCGGACACCGGCACCATCGAGCAGGGCGCCAACGGCGTTCAGCGTCCGCTGTTCCAGGGCCAGAGCCGCGTCGGCCTGCAAGGTGACTTCGGTATGGTTCGTCTGGGCCGTGGCCTGACCGCCTTCCAGGAGACCAGCACCGCGTTCGAGCCGTTCCATGGCGTGCCTTCGCCAGCTGGCTTCCAGACCGACCTGACCGTCGCTGGCTACACCTCCGATCCACTCGGCCTGGTCGGCAACTCGACCAACCGTTTCTCGAACGCGTTGTTCTACAACTCGCCAGAATTCAGCGGTTTCCAGATCAACACGACCGTTGCGACCAAAGAAGCGAACAACAATGCGCCATTCGTCGGCCGCGGCTCGCCTGCCTTCCCACAGTTCCCAGCGAACTTCGAAGCACCAGTGAACCCGTTCTCGGTGTCGGGTACCTACAAGAACGGTCCAGTTGCCGCGATGCTCGCTTACGAGCGCAACGCCGTCGAGCACAGGCTGGTGTCGGCTGCCGCTTCGATGATGGTGTCGCCTTCGCTCAAGCTGATGGGTTCGTACACCCGTCAAGACCGCGCTACCACCGTGCTGGCTAACCCAAAGACCAAAGCATGGGTTCTGGGCGCGAACTACACGATGGGCCCAGGCAAGTTCCTGGCCGGTTATGGCCAGAAGTCGCCAGACGGCGTCGCCAAGACCAAGCAGTTCTCGCTCGGTTACGAGTACAGCCTGTCGAAGCGTACGTACCTGTACGTCGATGCATCGCGCAAGCAAGCTAACGTCAACCTGGCTACTCCTGGTGTCACCACCAAGATCAACCACTACGACGTCGGCGTCAACCACGCGTTCTAAGCGGCCGCAGGCTTCGGCCTGCTGACGTGAACGACACCAAGGGCGAGCATGGGCAACCATCCTCGCCCTTGTTCCATCATTGACCCGACGCACATTGTGTCTTTTACGCAACCCGTTGGCACCTGGATGCGCCGCCTTTCTGTACAAGCAACAGGAACGATGGCATATTGATGAAGGCCAATTAGTACGTGCGTTCGTTTTTTTACCAAATAAATAATAATCCTTGGAGATCCAATGAAAACAAAATTCATCGCCGCTGCAATCGCTACCTGTTTCGCCCTGCCCGTCATGGCGCAGTCGAGTGTGACCGTCTACGGTATCGCCGACGCCGGCCTGATGAAACAAAGCGGGCAGACCCTGCGCGTGGTCAGCGGCATCGCCGACGGCTCGCGTATCGGTTTCCGTGGCACCGAGGACATCGGCGGCGGTTACAAGGCGATCTTCAATCTGGAAGCGCGCGTCGAACTCGACACCGGCTCGCAAAAGCCGACGTTGCTGTCGGACGAGCAGGGCCTGTACCTGACGCGCGGCATGGGCGCCGGTTTTTCCACCGTGCTGACCCCGCTGGGCGCTACCGGCGGCGCGCTGTCGGCCGGCCTGCTGCAGCAGATCCGCAGCGGCCTGCAGGTGCGCGGTTCGGCCGCCGTCAATCCGGAAGGCGCCATTTTCGACCGCACCGCGATGGTCGGCCTGATCACCCCGGGCGGCGCGATCCTGCTCGGCCGCATGTACACCCCTGGCTATGAAGTATTCGCCGCGGCCGACGTGTTCGAGAGCGGCACCGCCGGCACCTGGGGCGGCATCACCGGCGGCGCCGCCGGCTTCACCTCGCTCGGCGCCGATATCCGGTCGCAGAAGTCGATCCAGTACCGTATCGTCACCCCAACGGGCATCGGCGCGTCGCTGATGTACGGCGGCAAGCAGTCCGGTTACCTCGGCCGCTACAACAAGTTCATGGGCGCGGCCGTCACCTACAAGGCCAACAACCTCGACGTCGGCCTGGCGCACAACCGCGGCTACGATCAGAGCGACCGCGTCAGCCTGGTCACCACCACCGTCGGCGGTTCCTACACGATGGACGCGTTCAAGTTCTTCGCCGGCTACCACGACCAGCGCAACCGTAACTCGGTGCTGCTGGCCGATTACACCGCCGCGTACAACGGGGCGATCGCGCCAGGCGTCGCTGCCCAGCTGGCGCCTCTGGGCGCGGCCACCGCCACCGCCCTCGGCAACGGCCTGCGCAACGTGTTCCTGACCAACATCGCGCGAAACAGCCAGGTCGATGCGGCCAGCTACCAGGTCGGCCTGCACTACCGCGTCGGCGCCGGCCGCGTGATGGCGTCGGTGGCGCACCAGAACGACCGCACCGCGTCCGACAGCGATGCCAACCTGTACGCCATCGGTTACGACTACAACCTGTCGAAGCGCACCGACATCTACAGCGTCGTTGCGATGATCAAGAACCGCAATGAAGCGCAGTACATCCCTGGCGCTGCCGGTTCGCCGGGCGGCTTCACCAAGACCCCGGGCGACACCACCCGCGGCGTCCAGGTCGGCATCCGCCACCGTTTCTGATCGTTTCACGCAGCACCTGAAAAGACGCCCGCCGGGCGTCTTTTTTTATGCGCCGTGCAAGCCGAAGGCCGGCAATGCGCCGCGTCAGTTAGAATTGCAGACAAATCATTCCCCTTGCAAAGAAATCAATGACCGACACCCTCGATCCCGCCGCCGTCGCCCAATTCCTGGTCGACAATCCCCAGTTTTTTGAACAGCATGCCGCGCTGCTGGGTCGGGTCAAGCTGTCCAGTCCGCTGACGGGCAAGGCCGTGTCGCTGCAGGAACGTCAGATGGAAGTGATGCGCGACAAGTACAAGGCGCTGGAACTGCAGATGAGCGAGCTGATCCGCCTGGCGCAGGACAACGCCGCCATCGCCAACAAGTTCCACGCCTGGACCCAGTCGCTGCTGCAGGCGCGCCACGGCGCCGACCTGCCGCGCGCGATGGTCGACGGCCTGTGCGCGCAGTTCGCCGTGCCGCAGGCGACCTTGCGCCTGTGGGACCTGGCGCCGGCCAACGCCGAGCAGTGGTTCGCCCACGGCGTGTCGGACGACGCCCGCCTGTTCGCCGCCAGCCTGCTGGCGCCCTATTGCGGCAGCAACAACGACTTCGAGGCGGTGCGCTGGCTCGACGACGCGGCCGCGGTGCAGTCGACCGTGATCTTGCCGCTGCGCAGCGGCGGCAGCGCCTTCGGCCTGCTGATCCTCGGCTCGCCCGATCCGGCCCGCTTCGGCGCCGACATGGCGACCGACTTCCTGATCCACATCGGCGAGACCGCCAGCGCCGCGCTCGCCGCGTTGCGGGCCTAGCATGGACGCGCGCGCCGCCCAGCACCAGTGGCTGGCGCGCTACTTGGCCGAGCTGGCCACGCAGCGCCAGCTGTCGCCGCACACCGTGGCGGCCTACCGGCGCGACCTGCTCGAACTGGACACGCTGGCCGGCGCCGCGGCATGGGAAGCGATCGTCCACGCCGACATCCGCCGCTTCGCCTCGATGCTGCACGCGCGCGGCCAGAGCGCGCGCTCGATCGCGCGCAAGCTGTCGAGCTGGCGCGGCTTTTACGAATGGTTGTCGGGCCATCTGGCGCTGGCGGCCAACCCGGTCGACGGCGTGCGCGCGCCGCGCCGCGCCAAGAGCCTGCCGAAGGCGCTGTCGGTCGACGCCGCGGTGCAGCTGGTGTCCGGCGGCGCGGCGCTGCGCGACCATCCCGAGCCGTTCGAATTGTGCAACCGCGCCATGTTCGAGCTGATGTATTCGAGCGGGCTGCGGGTGTCCGAACTGGCCGGTCTCGACGTCGCCTGGAGCAAGCCGGAACCGGGCTGCCCTGCCCCGCTCGGCTGGCTCGACCGCGACGCCGGCGAAGTGCTCGTCACCGGCAAGGGCAACAAGATGCGCCGGGTGCCGGTCGGCAGCCACGCCGCGGCGGCGATCGCGGCCTGGCTGGCGGTGCGCCCGAGCGCCGCCGACGGCGGCAACGCGCTGTTTCTGAGCAACCGCGCCACGCGGGTGTCGCCGCGCGTGGTGCAGCTGCGGCTGGCCCGCCACGCCGCCCAGGCCGGCAGCGCCGTCAAGGTCCATCCGCACGTGCTGCGCCACTCGTTTGCCTCGCACGTGCTGCAGTCGTCGGGCGACCTGCGCGCGGTGCAGGAAATGCTGGGGCACGCCAGCATCGCGTCGACCCAGGTCTATACGGCGCTCGATTTCCAGCACCTGGCGGCCGTCTACGACCAGGCGCACCCGCGAGCGAAAGCCAAATAAAGCAAGCTCTTGGGCTTGATCCTCGTCAAGCTCGGGCGCGCTAGTTGGAAGCAAATAGGGAAATCCGGCATAATCGCTCGATTCTTTTACCGCCGCGCCGCGCCGCAGCGCTGTCGGACACCCTGACGGACACCTCCATGGCATTGATTCCAAGCACTATCCTGACCGGTTTTCTCGGCGCCGGCAAAACCACGCTGCTCAAGCGCATCCTGCAAGAGGAGCACGGGCTGCGCATTGCCGTCATCGAGAACGAGTTCGGGCAGGAAAACATCGACAATGAAATTTTGCTGCACGACAGCGTCGAGCAGATCGTCGAGATGAACAACGGCTGCATCTGCTGCACCGTGCGCGGCGACCTGATCGTCGCGCTGGCGAGCCTGGCGCAACAGCGCGACGCCGGCGAAATCGCCTTCGACCGGGTGGTCATCGAAACGACCGGGCTGGCCAACCCGGGCCCGGTGGCGCAGACGTTTTTTGTCGACGAGGAAGTCGGCGCCCACTACCTGCTCGACGCGGTAGTGACGGTGGTCGACGCGCGCCACGCGATGGGCCAGCTCGACGAGCACGAGGAAGCCCAGCGCCAGGTCGGCTTTGCCGACAAGATCCTCATTTCGAAGGCCGACCTGGTCGACGCCGGCCAGCTCGCCGCGCTGACGGCGCGCCTGAAGCGGATCAACCCGCGCGCGCCGATCAGCCAGTCCGACTTCGGCCGCGCGCCGCTGTCGGAAATACTCGACCTGCGCGGCTTTAACCTTAACGACAAGCTCGACATCGACCCGGCGTTCCTGACGGCCGACGAAGCGCACGAGCACGTGCACACCGAGGCGTGCGACCACAGCAACGACCACGCCAACGACCACCATCACTCCCACCACAGCGACGACATCGCCGCCTTCGTGTTCAAGAGCGATCGACCGTTCGACCCGGCCCGGCTCGACGAATTCCTCGCCAGCCTGGTCAACGTGTTCGGCCCGCGCATGCTGCGCTACAAGGGCGTGCTGCTGATGGACGGCGCCGACCGCAAGGTCGTATTCCAGGGCGTGCACCAGATCATGGGCAGCGACCTCGGCGCAAAATGGGGCGAATCGGAAGAACGTGGCAGCAAAATGGTCTTTATTGGCAAAAATTTACCACAGGACGTCTTTATCCGAGGTTTGGAGCAATGTTTGGTATAAACTATCCCGGCTTTACGATCGCACGCCAGCGCACCGGCGGCGCCTGCTGGACCACGAATGGCAACGCGCCGTTGCGGCGAGAGGAACATCGGATGGCCGTCAAGGATAGCGTGAAGGAAAGCGTGAAGGGCAGTGTCAAGGATGGCGTAACGAGGCCGGCCGCGAAAGCGGGCGCAGGCAACAAGAAGGCGGCAGCGCAGCAGGCCGCCAAGGTAGTGAACTCGGCTGAAAGGTCCGGCGCAGAACCGGATGAAACGGCCGAGTTAGCTGATAAAATGAAAACCTCTGTCGTATCGAAGGTAAGTGAAGTCATGACTAAAACAACTAAATCCTCCCCCGCCGCGACCACAGAAATCCGTCTCCTGTCCGAAGATGAAATCCGGGCGATGAACGAGAAGGACTATATGAACCCGGCGCAGCTGGCGTTCTTCAAGGCGCGCTTGCAGCAGCTTGAAAAAGACCTGCTCAAGAACGCCGGCGAAACCACCGAACACCTGCGCGAAACGGTGCTCGTGCCCGATCCGGCCGACCGCGCCACCATCGAAGAAGAGCATGCGCTCGAACTGCGCACGCGCGACCGCGAGCGCAAGCTGCTGAAAAAAGTGCAGCAGTCGATCGCCGCGATCGACGGCGGCGACTACGGCTGGTGCGAAGAAACGGGCGAGCCGATCGGCATTCCGCGCCTGATTGCCCGCCCGACCGCGACCTTGTCGCTGGAAGCGCAGCAGCGCCGCGAACTGAAGCAGAAGCTGTACGGCGACTGAGCCGAAGGCGTCGGGCTGAACCAGAAAAGCATGCGCCGTTGTCGCATGCTTTTTTGCTTTGGCGAAGCTGCCGTGCGCGCGAATAGCTTGCCCATGGGATACACTATGGCAACACCGCACCGCGCTTGAGCCGCCGGCCCGCCGCGCCGTGCCGGCGCTGGTGGCCGGTGGCGTCGCCACAGCGGCAATTTGGCTACACAGGAATCGACGTGGGAATTTTCTCCTTCCTCAAGAAAAAAGATGGGCAGCCCGACCGCGCCGGGCCGGACACCCGGCTGCGCAGCGGCGAGCCGTCGCGCCTGTCGCTCGACAATGAAGCCGAGCGCGCGCGCCAGCGCGAGATCGCCCGCGCCACCACGGCCAAGATCGACGCCATCGAGTCGGCGATGGCGTTCGACATCTTCAACGAGCCCGAGCCGGCCTGGGGCAGCCAGACGCGCCGCCCGGTGCGCACCGAAGCGCAGATCGCCGCCGATGCCCGCACCGACACCTTGCCGCTGCTGGAACTGGCCACCACCGAGCTGCTGGCCGACGAGCTCGTCGCCGACGCCGCCGCCCCCGGCACCGAGCCGGTGATCGAAGAAATCGCCATCATGTACGCCAACGCCCAGCCTGAAGTGGCCGAGCAGATGTTGCTGGCCAGCCTGGCCGAGGCCGGCCGCGACGAGCGCGCCGTGTGGTGGATGCTGTTCGACCTGTACCAGGCCGGCGGCCAGCAGGACGCGTTCGACAACATTGCGATCGACTACGCCAGCCGCTTCGAAACGTCGCCGCCGACCTGGCAGCCGCTGCCGCTGGCCGGCGCCGAACATGCGCTTGCCGGCGTCACGCCGACCGAGTCGTTCGGCCCCGTGCTCGACGCGGCGATCGCGCCGCAGCTGGGGCGGCTGCTCGAGCTGGCCACCAGCAGCCCGGCCACGCGGCTCGAATTTGGCCGCGTCAAGCAAGTCACGCCGGAAGGCTGCGCGCGCCTGCTGGCGGCGCTCGGCCTGCTGCGCGGCGGCGGGCGCGAGCTGATCGTCGCCGGCGCCGCCGAGCTGGCCGAGACGGTGCGCGCCACCATCACCATCGGCCAGCGCGACGCCAGCGAGGCGCCGTGGCTGCTGCTGCTCGAACTGCTGCAACTGATGAACCGCGAAAAGGACTTCGAGGAGACGGCGATGGATTACTGCGTCACCTACGAGCTGTCGCCGCCGTCGTTCGAGGCACCCGCCAACGTCGCCAACGCCGCCGGCGCGCAGGCGCCGTCGCGCTCGGACCGCTTCCTGCTGCCGGCGCTGATCGACGGCGCCAGCGCGCCGCTGTTCGATGCCATCGACGCCTACGCGGCGCAATTCCAGCCGGTGGTGCTCGACTGCTCGCGCCTGGCGCGGGTCGATTACGCCGCCGCCGGCGCGCTGCACAAGCGCCTGCGCGCGCTGGCCGCCGCCGACAAGACGATCGAACTGCGCGACGTGAACCATTTGGTGTCCGCGCTGTTCAAACTGATGGGGTTCCAGCAAGTGGCGCGTCTGTATCCGCACAAGTACTGAGCACAGTACTGACCGCGCCGGCCGGCGTCACCGCCGCGTCCGGTGCCTTGCAATCTGGCCCGGCACCCCCAATGTTTGGTAGTGAGTACACGACGAGGCAGACAATGGAACAATTTCACGGCACCACCATCTTGTGCGTGCGGCGCGGCAAGCAAGTCGCGCTGGGGGGCGACGGCCAGGTTACGCTGGGCAACATCGTCATGAAGGGCACGGCCCGCAAGGTGCGCAAGTTGTACCAGGGCAAAGTGCTGTGCGGCTTCGCCGGCGGCACCGCCGACGCCTTCACCCTGCTCGACCGTTTCGAAGGCAAGCTGGAAAAACACCAGGGCAACCTGATGCGCGCCTCGGTCGAACTGGCCAAGGACTGGCGCACCGACCGCATGCTGCGCCGCCTCGAGGCGATGCTGCTGGTGGCCGACCATGAATCGACCCTGGTGATCACCGGCAATGGCGACGTGCTCGAGCCGGAAGATGGCATCGGCGCGATCGGCTCCGGCGGCATCTATGCACAGTCCGCGGCCAAGGCGCTGCAGGAAAACACCGACCTGGCGCCGGCCGACATCGTCAAGAAATCGCTGACCATCGCCGGCCAGCTGTGCATCTATACCAACCTTTCCCACATCATCGAAACGCTGGACTGAGCACACCTATGAACATGACCCCTCTCGAAATCGTTTCCGAACTCGACAAGCACGTGGTTGGCCAGGGCAAGGCCAAGCGCGCGGTCGCCATCGCCTTGCGCAACCGCTGGCGCCGCCAGCAGGTGGCCGAGCCGCTGCGCCACGAGATCACGCCGAAAAACATCCTGATGATCGGCCCGACCGGGGTCGGCAAGACCGAGATCGCGCGCCGCCTGGCACGCCTGGCCGACGCGCCGTTCATCAAGATCGAGGCGACCAAGTTCACCGAGGTCGGCTACGTCGGGCGCGACGTCGACACCATCATCCGCGACCTGATCGACATCGGCGTCAAGCAGACGCGCGCGAGCGAAATGCGCAAGGTGCGCCAGAGCGCCGAGGAAGCCGCCGAAGACCGCATCATCGACATCCTGGTGCCGCCGTCGCGCGACTTCGGCTTCAATGTCGCCGCCGCGCCGGGCGAGACCAAGGACGGCGACGCCACGCGCCAGACGTTCCGCAAGCGGCTGCGCGAAGGCGCGCTCGACGATCGCGAGATCGAGATCGAAGTGGCCGAGGCCGGCCCGCAGATGGAAATCATGGCGCCGCCGGGCATGGAAGAAATGACCGAGCAGATCAAGAGCATGTTCTCCGGCATCGGCGCGGCGCGCAAGAAGCCGCGCAAGATGAAGATCAAGGACGCCATCAAGCTGCTGGCCGAGGAAGAGGCCGGCATGCTGATCAACGAAGACGAGATGAAGCAGAAGGCGATTGCCAACGTCGAGCAGAACGGCATCGTCTTTCTCGACGAGATCGACAAGATCGCGTCGCGCTCGGAAGTGGGCGGCGCCGACGTCTCGCGCGCCGGCGTGCAGCGCGACCTGCTGCCGCTGGTCGAAGGCACCACCGTCAACACCAAGTACGGCATGATCCGCACCGACCACATCCTGTTCATCGCGTCCGGCGCGTTTCACCTGGCCAAGCCGTCGGACCTGATTCCCGAATTGCAGGGGCGCTTTCCGATCCGCGTGGAGCTTGAATCACTATCCATCGCCGACTTCGAGTGCATCCTGACCTCGACCGACGCCTGCCTGACGACGCAGTACGAGGCGCTGCTGGCGACCGAGGACGTGAAAATCACGTTCACGCCGGACGGCATCACCCGGCTCGCCGAGATCGCGTTTTCGGTCAACGAGCGCACCGAGAACATCGGCGCGCGCCGGCTCTACACGGTGATGGAAAAGCTGCTCGAGGAAGTGTCGTTTACGGCCAGCGAATCGGGCGGCCAGGTGGTGTCGATCGACGCCGACTACGTCAACGAGCGGCTCGACAAGCTGGCCGAGAACGAAGACCTGTCGCGGTACGTGCTGTAGGCAGGCGAAGAGAACAAGCGATGGCGAACAAGGCGCTGGCTACGCGCCAGAAAATGCAGGTCAAGATCGAACCGTCGCAGCGGTTCGGCAAGCCGCGCAACCCGGTCGCGGTGGCGGCCAAGCTGCGCGCCGCCGGCCCGCACGCCAAGGGCGCCACGGCGCAGCGCCAATCCGAAAAGCGCGTGCTGGCCAAGGCCAAGCTGGTGGCTGACGACGACTAGGCGGTTGACCGGTCGACGGTTATTTGCGTACCCAGCCGGCGTTGGCCGGCGGGCATGTCACCTCGCGCGCCTTGCTCGAGTCGTGCAAGATGCCGGGAATATAGTTGACGGTGCTGCTGGTGACGCAATAGCTCTTGCCGGCGTAGGTGATGCGCTCGATGACGACGCCGTCGGCCGAGCGGTAGTGATCGATCGTGCGCGTCTTGGAGCGGTCGTTGAAGGCACCCTCGGCGGCCTTGTCGAAGCGCTCCGACGACGATTCGCCGCCGCTGATGGCCGGCGGCTTTTGCGCCGGCGGCGGCGCTGGCGGTTCGGCGGCGCGGATATCCTTGTCCGCCTCGACAGCGCTGCGCTTGGCCTGTTCCAGGTCGGCGACGCCCTTGGCGGTGATGCTCTCCTGCGCGATGGCGTGCGTCGCCAGCAAGGCGGCGGCGGCAATAACGGCGATTCGTGCTGATTGTGTTTTCATGCGTTCATCCTATCAGATGAGGTCGCCAAACGGCGCACCACCAGCGTGGGCCCGAGGACGACGTTATTGGCCGGCCCTCACGGCGCGAACTCGTAGGCGAGCGAAGTGACGGTGCCGATGAAGTACGGCCTGCGCCCTTGCGGCCGCATCCATCCCACCTCGCCGCTGAGCGGCACGGTCATGCCGTCGCGCACCTGGTAGTTCGACCAGCTCCCTTCCCACGGCAGCATGACCATTTCCTTGCCGACGCCGGCGCCCCTGGCCTCGGCGCGAAACGAATCGATCAGGCCGGCATCGCCAAACCTGAACAGCAAGGTCAGGGTGAGCGGGCCGTCGACGATGGTGGCGTTTGCCGAGCGCTCGCCCTGCGCGTCCCAGCGCACGCCCTGGCTGGGCAGCAGCGCGGTCGGGTACCAGGCCGCTTCAGCGAAAAAGCGCATGAACTCGCCGCGGGCAAGTTCGCCACCGCCGCTGACGTCGGCCATCGTGAACAAGCCCAGGATGGCGGCGTGCAGGCGGCCCTTGCCAGCAATGTAGCTGTCGACCACGCGTACCGGCAACACTGGCAGCATCGAGATGCGCGCATTCCACAAGAAACCCGGGCGGCGCACGACAACGCGTTGGCTTGAAGTGAAAGGCTTCCACTGCTCGCCCGTGGCGGACAGGTTGAACGTGCCGTTGATGTCGATCGTGGCGGCGGCGATGATCGGCTGGCCGTCCTGCAGTACCGCGCGGAAGTAGCGTTGCACCGGCGCCGGCAAGAGCGCCAGTTCGGCGGCGTCGTAGCGCGTGGCGCGTGGCGGGCCCGGCTGCGCGCCGACCCGGGCCGCCTCCAGTTCCCGCGTCAGTGCCGCGCTAGCCGCAGTCCACCGGCTGGCGCCGTACGCAGCCAGCCCGGCCGCGACGGCCCCCAGCAGGCATACAGCCAGCCCGGTCCACAGCAACCACGTCATTTGAATTCCTTTGCTTGCGCGGTGAAGAGGCGTACTTGCAATATAGAGCGGTGACGGCCCGCCGGTCAATGTTCAATTTTGATGCGCGATCCGCGCCCGACAATGCACGCTACTAATGCCGCGCCCAGCCCTCGCCCGCCGGCGGACACGTCAGCGTCTTCGGTGTGCTGCTGTCGCTCAAGATGCCGGGCACGAAGTTGACCGTGCCGCTCATGTAGCAGCTGCTTTTGCCGCCGCGCGGCAGGCGCTCGATGATGACGCCTTCGCCCGACTCGTAGCGGTCCACCGTCAGCGTGTTCGATTTGTCGATGTAGGCGCTGGCCATGATTCGCTCGAAGCGGGCCTGGCGCGAGTCGGCGCTCAGGGCGACTGGCTTGCCTGCCCGCAGTTCGCGGTCGATGTTTCCGGCGCCGCTACTTGCCCGCTCGACCAGGTCGCCGAGGTAGGGGGCGGCAGCGAGCGCGTCTGGCACCGGCGCGTCGGCCTGGACCGCTTCAGGAGCCGCGCGCGGCGGCGCCGCCGGGGGACCGGCGGCAGTGGCTGCGGCCGCGTCGTGGTCCGGACAACTGGCTTCTTGATTTCTTGCTTGACAGGCGGTGGAAGCGTGGGGCGCACCAGCGTCAGCATGTAGCGCTGCGGGGCTGCGGCGGCGCCCTGCGGCGCTTGGGGGCGCGCCAGGTAGAAACACGCCAGCAGCAACAGGTGCACGGTGATCGTCAGCGCCAGCGGCAGACTGCGGCGCGGCATCGGCATTAAATCCTGCGGTCGCGAAAGGTGGGGGCCGCCAGCGGGCGCCCTCAAGGGCACCCGCGATCAGGCCATGACTGAAGTGTCCCCCCTCCCCGCCGGAACCGCCACCGCCTTGTGCAAAGCACCGCCTGCCTGCACTTTCAGTAGCGCGCAGCGATACCTTGCCGATTATGGAACAACAGAATCACGGGTGCGGGGCATCAGCTGGCCGCTTCGCCCAGCGCCGCGCGCACGCTTCCGGCGTTGTCTTCCAGCAATTTTTCGGCGACTGACGCCACCAGTCCCTTGTTGATCATCACGATCGCCCGCTTGACGTTGTGCCCGCAGGCCTGCAATGTCGATGCCGCCAGCGCGTCGGTGGCGCCGGTCGCGTGCTTCGTCAGCGCGACCGTGCGGGCTACCAGTTTGGCGTTGGTGGCGCGCACATCGACCATCAGGTTGCCGTAGACCTTGTGCATCGACACCATCATCATCGTCGAGAACGTATTCAGGGCAACCTTCTGCGCGGTGCCCGCTTTCAGGCGGGTGCTGCGCGAGATCATTTCCGCGCCGGTGTCGAGGGTGATGCCGATATCGGCGCCGGCCGTCAGCGCAGCGCCCGGGTTGTTGGCAAATCCAACCGTCAGCGCGCCGGCCCGCCTGGCGGCCAGCAAGGCGCCCATGACGTAGGGCGTGCCGCCCGACGCGGTGATCAGCAGCACGACATCGTGCGCATTCACGCCGTGCCGCTCCAGGTCGGCAATGCCGTCGGCACGGCTGTCTTCGGCCCCTTCCACGGCATCGAATACGGCCTTGGTGCCGCCGGCCAGAATCCCCAGCGCCCGCTCCTGCGGCCAGGAAAAAGTCGGGTGAAGTTCGGCGCTGTCGAGCACGCCAAGGCGGCCCGAGGTGCCGGCGCCGACGTAAATCAGGCGTCCGCCTCGCGCCATCCTGGGCAGCGCGGCGTCAACCGCTTCGGCGATTTTTGCGTGCGCCGCGTACACCGCTTCGACCGCCAGGCGCTGGTCGGCAATCAGCGCTTCGGCCATGGCGACGCTGGAATACAGGTCCAGATCGCCATGCAGCGTATTCGGGCTTTCAGTGGCAGTCATGTTTTTCATACCTCGATCCAATATTGCCTGCGTTAGGCCGGCAAGCAAATCTTGCCCATCGCGACGGACGGCACGCCGAGGCGCCGGCCGAAGTCGGAATGGCCGCCCGCGACGGTTTCATTGGCCAGCACGGCAAACAGCACCGCTTCCTTGGCGTCGCCCAGAATGCCGAGGTCGTCAGTGGGACGGAAGCGGCACGGCAGCAGCTGCCTGAGCGTATCGACCAGCAGCGGGTTGTGCATGCCGCCACCCGACAGGTAGACGTCGAACGTGTCGATCGGCATGCCGGCCGTTGCCGTCAATACCGCTGCCGCGATGGTGCGCGCGCTGAAATGCGTCAGCGTGGCCAGCACGTCTTCCGGCGAGAGGTCGTGCGTGCCGCTGGCGGCCTGCGCCTGCAGCACGTAGTCGACGTTGAACAGTTCCGGGCCGGTTGTCTTGGGGAACGGTTCGCGAAAGAAGGCGCTTGCCATCAGCGCGCCGAGCAGCGTGTCGCTGACGGCGCCGCGCAGGGCATGGGCGGCGTCCTTGTCGTAATCGCTGCCGGGGAAAAAGCGTCGGGTGCAGGCGTCGAGCAGCGTATTGCCCGGCCCGGTGTCGGTGACAAACACTGCGTGCGCGTTCATGCTCGCCGGCAGGTACGTGAAATTGGCAATGCCGCCCAGGTTCATCAGGATGCGGTTCTCGCCGACCTTGCCGAGGATATAGAAGTCGCCATACACGGCCAGCGGCGCGCTTTCGCCGCCGGCGGCGATGTGCTTCTGGCGGAAGTCCGAAATGGTGATGATGCCGGTCTTGACGGCGATGTGGTCGCCATCGCCGATCTGCAAGGTGGCGTTGCCGTAGCCTTCCCGGCCATGCAGCGATTTCGGCGCGTGCATGACGGTTTGCCCGTGCGAGGCGATCAGGTCGACCGCGCCGGGCGCGACGCCCCACTCGGCCATGGTCGCCAGGATCATCGATGCATGCAATTCGCCGAGCCATTCGTTGAGCATCGCCACCAGCGGGAAGTCGACCTGCGGCTTGGCGAAGATTTCGCGGATGCGCGACTTGACGTCGTCCGAGTACGGCACCGTGGCAAAGCGCAGCAGCGACACGGCGGTGCTCTCGCCGTCGCCGCGGACCTGGCAATAGGCGATGTCGAGTCCGTCGAGCGAGGTGCCCGACATCAGGCCGATGATGTGCCGCTCCGGCTTGCCGGCGATCTGATACAGCCTGGCGATGTTGTCATTCATTGTCTTCTCCATTTGGTGCAATGTCGGGTTCGCCGTCGCGCGTCATCTCCGCGACGAAGTCGAAATATTCACTGAGGCAGTACGACGACGTCAGTTCGACCGCCGCGCCGCTTTGCAGGAAGCCGACGCGGCGGATGAAAAACAGCGCCTGTTGCGGCGCCACGCCGAGTTTTTCGGCCACATCGGCGCTGGCGTTGACGGCCTTGAAATGCTGCAGCGCCCGCACCGGCCGGTTGCCGCCGATCGCCAGATACTGGTACATCGAGCTTTCGATCTCCAGCGGATTGGGAATGTAGCGCGCCGGCACCACGCTCATTTCGTAGCTGACGGCGACGGCGTCGTGCATGCGGATGCGCTCGAGCCTGGCCACCTTCGCCCCTGGCGACAGGCCCAGCGTCATCTGCTCGTCGACGCGCGGCTCGGCCAGGATGCGCGACAGCCAGCGCGAACTGGGCTGGTAGCCGCGCTTGGTCAGGTCTTCGGAAAAGCCGCTCAGGCGCGACAGCGGCATCTGGATCGGCGCGATGTAGTTGCCGGAGCCGCGCACGCGGTGAATCATGCCGACGCTGAGCAGATGCTCGAGCGCATTGCGCGCGGTGGCGCGCGACACGGCGAGCGTTTCGGCCAGCGTGCGCTCGGACGGCAAGGCCTCGTTGACCTTGTAGTAGCCGGCGCAGACGGCGTCGGACAGGCGCCGCGAAATCTGCAGGTAAAGCGGCACCGCTTCATTGCGGTCGAGCTGGAACGGAATCGGCGAACGCTTCTTCATCGCGGCAGCCGATCCGGCAGCGGAAATGCCGCCGCGCCGCCCGGGTTGGCCAGCGGCCGGTCGCTGATGGCGAGCAGGCCGGCAAGGGTCAGCGCGCCGTTAATGGCCAGCATTTCCAGGCCAATCCGGTAGGCGCCGAACAGGTGCGACTGGAATTCGTCGAGCAGGAAACACAGCACCGGCACCGCCAGCACCACCAGCGGCACCTTGCGGTCGGCGATCGAGCGCGATGTGAACATGGCGAAGCAGAACAGGCCGAGCAGCGGGCCGTAGGTGATCGCCGCCAGCCGCAGGATCAGGTTGACGATGCTCTGGCTGTCGATTAGTTTCAGCACCACCAGCAGCAGGAAGATGACGACCGCGAAAGTGAGCTGGACCTTGCGCCGGAATGCCAGGCGCATCTGGTCGGTCCAGCCGGTGCGCTGGTCCATCCTGGCGATATCCATGCAGTAGCTCGACGTCAGCGCGGTCAGCGCGCCGTCGGCGCTGGGAAACAGCGCCGAGATCAGCGCGATGACGAACACCAGCTGCATTACCTGCGGCATGTGCTGAAACACCACGGCCGGGAAGATGCGATCGCCCGCGGCGGTCATGCCGGCGCCCTCGGCAAACAGGCTCAGCAAGCCGCCGAGGAACAGGAACAGGAACACCACCGCCGTCATCGCCAGCGCCAGGGTGACGACGTTTTTCTGCGAATCGCGCAGCGACTTGACCGAGATATTTTTCTGCATCATCTCCTGGTCCATGCCGGTCATGGCAATCGAGATCAGCATTCCGGCCAGCAGTTGCTTTGGCCAGAAGTAACTGCTGTCGACATCGTGCGAAAACACCCGCGCCAGGCCCTTCGCGTCCATTTGCCGGTAGCTGTCGACGATCGACAGGTCGAGCGCGTTCAGCAGGTAGGTGGCGCCGGCGACCAGGCCGCCGAGCATCAGCGCCGTTTGCAGCAGGTCGGTCCAGATGATGGTTTTCACGCCAGCCTGGTAGGTGTACAGCACGATCAGACCGATGGTGGCGGCGGAGCTGAACCAGTACGACACGTTCAGGCCGTCGAGAATGAATTCCTGCAAGATGATGATGACCAGGTACAGCCGGGCGCTGGCGCCGATGCAGCGCGACAGCAGGAACAGCCAGGCGCCGCAGGCGCGCGACGTCGGCCCGAGCCGGATGCCGAGGTAGGCGTAAATCGAGGTCAGGTTGAATTTGTAGAAAACCGGCAGCAGGACGAAGGCGACCACCAGGTAGCCGATCAGCTGTCCGAGCAGGATCTGGAAGTACAAGAAGCCGCTCTGCCCCACCAGGCCGGGCACGCTGACGAAGGTGACGCCGCTAAGCGAGGTGCCGATCATGCCGAAGGCGACGACGACCCAGTTGCTGTTTTTGTTACCGTGAAAAAAGGACTCGCTGGTCGCGTTGCGCGAGGCCAGCCGGGCCACTGTGAAGAGCACGCCGAAATAGGCGAGCACGACGCAAAAAAGGATGGAGGAGGACATGCGATTCTTTCGGCCGTGGCGCTAAACAGACTCCGCCGGCGCTGCCGCCGGCGGAGGGTAAGGCGTGCGCCGCTCAGCGCTTATAGGTGACGGTAAATCCGAGCGAGCGGCCCAGCACGTTGTAGGTGTCGGGATAGGTATTGAAGATGGCGGCGTTGGCCGGCATCGGCGGCTGCTTGTCGAACAGGTTGTCGATGCCGACGTTGACGGTCAGGCCGGCAATCGACGGGCGCAGCGAAAAATTCAGGTCGACGTAGTCCTGCGCGCCGATCGACTCAGTGCTGCCGACCGTGCTGTCCTTGACCTTGCCGACGCGCTTCCATCCCAGCTGGGCGGTGACGGCATCGAAGTCCCATGCCATCGACGCGCGATGACGATACGCCGGCGCCACCAGCGACACTGCATCGGACGAACAGCGGAAGCCATAGCGGCCTTTGCAGTCGATCGGGTCGAGCACCGGGTTCTTCTGGATTGAATACGACTTCACGAGCGCCGCCTGGTATTGCCAGCTGATCTTCTTGCCAGGCAGGCCGAACGGCACGTTCTGCTTGTAGCTGGCGTCGATGTCGAAGCCTTCCTGCTTGATGAACGCCAGGTTGCGGTCGACCGGGTAGGCGTCCTTGATGCGGCCGGTGGCCGGGTCGCGCGTGACGGCCTGGCACAGCGGGTTGTCGGCGCGCGGATCGGTGATGTAGCAGCTGGTGAGCGCGTCGACCGGCTGCACCTGGCCGACCGCATCCTTGAGCTTGATGCTGTAGTAGTCCACCGTCAGCGACAGTCCTTTGGCAAACGTCGGTGTCAGCACGATGCCGACTGTGCGGGTGTCGCCCTTCTCCGCGCTGATGTCGGGATTGCCTCCGAAGAAGTAACCGCCGCCGAGCACGGCCGCATCGAGCGAATTGTAGGAGCCCGGCGCCGGCGCGCCGAAGCGCTTGCACTGGGCCGCGTCGCCGGTGCCAAGGGCGCATGGATCGCCCTGGTAGCGCGGCCGCAGGCGCGCGGTCGTCACCAGCAAATTGAACGGAATCGAAAACACCGGGTTGGCGTATTCGCCCATGTTCGGCTCGCGGATCACGCTTTGCTTGGTGGCGCGCAAGCGCAGGTCGTCGTTGACGGTCCACGAGGCGCCCACCTTGTCGGTCGTGTAGGCCTTGTCGGCGCCGAGCGACTTGCTGTAGAACGAGCGGCGCACGGCGCCTTCGAGCGACAGGTTCTGGATCAGCGGCTGGTTGGCCAGGATCGGCACCAGCACTTCGGCGTAGATTTCCTTGGCGCGGAACGACGGCGGCGCGGTCGGCGCGCTGACGGCGGCCTGGTTGAACGACAGCGCCAGCGCCGGATTATAGGCGAAGTCGCCGGTCTCGCGGCGCGCCTCGACGCCGAGCGCGAAGCCGACCGGGCCGGCCGGCAGCTTGAAGGCGTCGCTGCTGTCGCCCGACACGGTGGCGGCGCTGACGAACTGCTTGCGAACCCGGTCGCCATAGTCGAAATCCTGCGCGATCGACGACACGTCGGCGCCGGGGCCGAAGATGTTGGTGCGGTTCACCAGCGCGGCGCCGCCCGACTTGAGGGCGTCGCCATGCACGACCAGCGACTCGGCGGAGCGGCCCGACTGCACGTAGACATCCCAGTTGATGTTGCGGGTGACTGCGCCGCGCGCGCCGAGCTGGACCTGGTAGGTATCGCGCTCGTTGTCGATGGTGATCACGCCCAGTTCGCCCAGCGAGCGGTCGACCTGGACCCTGGCCACGCCGCCGACGAACGTGAGCTCGTTGCGCACCGCGGCCGGAATCGACGTGTTGTTTTGATTGATTGAAAACACGCCCGACAGCAGCGCCGGCGCCTGGCCCGTGGTGGGCGCGCCGACGGTGTTGACGCGCGAATACATCAAGCGGCCGTAGGCTTCCACTGCATCGCTGAGCTCATACGAAAAGAAGGTCGAGGCATTGACCCGCTTGAGCGGCTGGACCAGCGTGTAGCCGGGCGTGAAGTCGGTCGATTGCTTCGCGCTGGTGAACTGACCGGCGTCAGTGTACGAAAACGCGCGGCCGCTGGCGACGTCGACAAAATTGCCGCCAGCGCCAGGACGCAGCGTGGGCTTGAGACCGGCAAACGAGCGGTCGCCCGCCAGCACGCGGTCGCGTTCGGTAACCTCGAGATAGCCGACGATGCTGCCCTTGTCGCCAAGCGCCATGCCGCCGGTCGCGTTGACGCCTTTTTGCGCGCCGCCATCAGCGGCGCGGCGGTAGTTGGCCGACGTTTGCAGTCCCTGGAACTTGTCGTTGATGACGAAATTGACCACGCCGGCGATGGCATCGGCGCCGTACACGGCGGCCGCGCCGCCGGTGAGCACATCGACGCGCTTGAGCAGTGGCGCGGGAATGAAGTTGACGTCGACGGCGTTGCGAAAGCCGAACGGAATCGCCCGCGTGCCGTTGATCAGTACCAGCGTGCGGCTCTGGCCGAGATTGCGCAGGTCCAGCGTTTGCGCGCCGAAGGCATCGCTGCCGGCCGAGGTGCCGTTGACGCCGCCGGCAAGCTGCGGCAGCTTGACCGAGAAGTCTTCCACCGTGATGGCGCGGGTGAGCGCGATGTCGGCGTCGGTGAACTGGCTCACCGGGCTCGTCGAGGTCAGCTTGGCCGAGCGGATGCGCGTACCGGTCACGGCCACTTGCTGAATCTCGCCGGGGACTGCATCGGCGACCGGCGCCGGCTGCACGCCATGCTGCTGCGCCTGTGCAATGCCGTGGGACAGGGCTAATACCGCCAAGTAAATCGTTGTTCTGGTCATGCGGCACGCGGTAACTGTCATTTTGGATTCCTGTGTGAAGGTGGCGCGGCTGCCAGGCTGCCGCAAGTGGTCGTACCGGCCGGTCGTTTTGCCGGGAAATCAGGCACGCTGCTGTAGACTGGCATTTGTTTGGTATGCACGGTGTCTGATATGGAACATACCGCACCCATGGTGGGGAAGCAACAGATTAACAGACAGAAACGACACGCAATATGCGCCGCACCCGGCCACGGCCACGATCGATAGGACCACTTGGCCGAGGTGGGCCGATCGACGTCAAAGTGGTATGCCGGCGGCTTTTTTTCCGGCGTGTTGTTAACGCAACGGTCTGCGGGCCGGCAGGCACCGGCGGCCGGCGCCGCCCGAAGGACCATGTGCTTGTGCCAAGTCCAATATGACGCTACATTGAGTAGCGTATTTCAGTACATTTCAAAAAGAAAGGGAAGACATGAGCTCACCCGAGCTGGTATTGCAGGTATTGCGCGCCGAATTGCGCGCCGCGTCGATCACGTACAGGGCGCTCGCCGAGCGCATCGGCATGAGCGAATCGAGCGTCAAGCGCATGTTCGGCCAGAAAGACATGGCGCTGTCGCGGCTGGCGCAGATCTGCTCCGCCAGCGGCATTGCGATGGAAGACGTGCTGCGCCGCGCCGCCGACGTCCAGCCGCACGCCGACACCCTCACCGCGGTGCAGGAAAAAGCGCTGATCGCCAAGCCGCGCCTGCTGCTGGTGGCGATCTGCTGCCTCGGCCACTGGACCATGGAGCAAGTCATCGAGACGTACGACATCAGCGAGCCGGAGTGCATCGGCTTTCTTGCCGAGCTCGACCGTCTCGGCGTCATCGAGCTCAAGCCGCTGAACCGCTACAGCCTGCGGGTATCGAACGCGTTCCACTGGCTCGCCGACGGCCCGGTGCAGCAATACGTGCGCGAGCATGTGGTGGGCGACTACTTTGGCGGCCGCTTCGACGGCCCCGGCGAAACCTTGATGTGCCTGCCGGCGCGGCTGTCGCTGCCGAGCGCGCGCGAGCTGCTGCAGAAGATCCAGCAGCTGGCCGCCGAACTGGCGCGGCTGCACCAGGGCGACCGCCGCCTGCCGGCCGACGAGCGCGACGGTTTTACCTTGCTGCTGGGGTTTCGGTCGTGGGAGTTCGCCGCCTTTACCGAGATGCGCCGGCACGGCTGAGTTATTTCGACGGCTGCTGTTTCACTACCAGATCGGGCACCGATGGTGGCCGCCGGCTGGCGCCTGACGCTATAAGACCGAAAGACCCAGCCCACGTTCGAATTGCTCGAGAAAACGGGATGGAGCGTTCGATTGGGCCCCGCTGGACCGGTCCATATGGATGACGAGCCGGTCGCGTTTGACCGGATCGCTCAGTATTTCCAGCAGCCCGAGCAAGGCGGCGCCGCTTAACTCGACGTCATAGTCGCAGTTTTCCAAGAAAAGAAACGCCTCCTCATACAGCCGGTCAGTATTGCCAGCTTCGTGGTAATGCCTGAGGAGGAAGAAGAGGTCTGGGGCGTCCTTGTTGTCGAGCAATCCCCTGTCGTTCCAGGCCAAGAGCTTGAGGGCCGCCAGCGCAGGTATCGAAACGACGTTGACGATAAGGCGGTGACCCACGTCTACTTGCACTGCCGATCTGAGCGCTTCGGGATATCCGATCACATTCATTACGACGGCCATATCTGGTGGCCAGGCGATCGTGTTTGCATTGTTCTCGATTGCGCCGAACGGAATGAGATCGAGCGGGTATGCGCCTCCAAATTGGGGGCGCTGATAATAAAGTCGATGCGCCGCGCCCTCCGCTGCCTGGAAATCGCCGCGATCGAAAGAGATGGGATCAGGCGTCGTGAAACGAAATTTCTTCAGCTTCGGCCGCAGTCGGCTCATGTACCCGGTTGCCCATTCGCTCAACATGACCTCGGGCGAAATAATGATACGCCGCCCGTCGGGTGCGGTGCCGATAAAGCCACGCGCGTCCAACACCTCGAGCACCTTTCCGATCGCTCCGGTGGATACGCGCGTGGATATAGAAATGTCTCGGTAGGGAGCGTTCAACATAGACGGGCTGGCGAGGAAAGCGAACATCATGCGTATGGCTGCGGGCGTGATCGTCATCTCGCGTTCGGCGAATAGCGAGCCCTTCTCGAGCTTTCGTCCAGTAACATTGATCAGTATGCCCTGTCCGTCCGTCACATAGGCGTTGCCGGCAGTATCGATGAACTGGATGTCCAGTTCACGGCAGCGGGACGCCATTGCATCGGTCAGAGGACCTGACACGAGCAAGGTTGACTGGTCGACGACAGATCTGGCTTTGAGGTCATCCAGGACCAGGTAGCGATCAATTTTTTGCTTGAGTTCGCAGCGGTAGTGCAGCGTCTTTCCCGCGACCTCGAGTGCAACAGCGACTTGCGTCCCGCCGACATTATCAATAAGTCTCTTGCCGGCGATTCCAGTGGCCTCGCGCAAGCCGCCTAACGCGTCTTCTATCAAGCCCGCTGCCGACACAGACAGGACAGAAATATCGTTCTGAATAAAAAGTTGAACAGTCAAGCGTGTACGGTTACCAGCTCGGCCCGAGGAACAGATACATCGTGCGGTTGCCGTCGCGGGTGGCGCCGGCGCCCAGATACGCCGGGCCGAAACGGGTGTCGACGGCGACGAAGACGCTGGCGGCCTGCTTGCGCGAACTGCTGCGAATCGACAGGTCCTGGTCGAAGCCGCCGCCGGTCTCGAGCGAGAAGCCGGCGCGCACCGTGCCGCCCAGGGTGACGGGCAAGGCGCCGACGCGGCGCGCCAGCACCAGGCGGGCAAACGCGATGGTGCGGCCCTGCACCGAGTCGGCGGCGGTGCCCGACAGGCGCAGGAAGCCGCCCAGGTTCAGCGGCGCGGCGCCCTGCTGCGCGTGGGCCCATTCGCCGTACAGGTGGCCGGCCCAGTTTTCGGTGTGCAGCGCCGCCATGCCCACCAGCGACGAGCGCGCCAGCGACTCGCCGCTGTTGCTGCCGGGCGAGCGCTCGAGCGAGGCGTCGAGCAGGTAGCCGCGGCTGGGAAAGCCGAGCGAGTCGAGCGTATCGACCCGGTAGCGCAGGAACTGGGTGGTGTCGAACGCGCGCTCGGTCGGCGTGCCGGCCACTTCCGGCACCACCACGCGGGTGCCGGCGCTGCGGCGGGTGACGCCGACCTGGGCGTCGCCCCAGTTGCCCAGCTGGCGCCCCAACGTGACGCTGGCGCTGCGCGCGTTGTAGCCGATGCGCGACAGGCGGCGGCCGTCGGCGAACACGTCGCCCGAGGACGAACCGTACTGCAGCGACGGCGCCACGTACCAGCTGGAACCGGCGCCGAGCGGCTGCCAGAACTGCACGCCGACGTCGCGCTTGTCGCCGATGCCCATCACGGCGCGCACTTCGGCGCCCCAGCGGTTGACCGAGGTGCGCACGTACATCAGTTTCAGGGCGAAGGTATTGGCGTCGGCAAAGTCGCTGCCCAGCTCGAGGCCGACGCGCAGCCGGTCGCTGGCCCATTCGGCTTCGGTGGCGCGGATCAGCACGCTGCGCTTGCCGTCCTGGTCGCCGATGTCGGTTTCGACCCGCGCCAGGTCGCCGCGCCCGTACAGCGCATCGGCGGCGCGGCGCACCTGCGCGACGGTGACGCCGTTGCCTTCGACCAGGCCGGACTGCACCACCAGCGCCTGCGGGTTGATGCGCCCGGAACTGGTGGCGTCGACCTTTGCCAGCGGCAGCGCGCCGTCCTGCAGCGCCGGCGGCGCCAGCCGGCCGTTTTCGAACAGCGCGTACTGCTTCGCCTCCATCGCCAGCGGCGCCAGCCGCGCGGCCAGCGCGCGGGCAGCGCGTTCGCCGGCGGCGATCGCGTCGGCGGACTGGGCGAAGTCGAGAAAGCCGACGCCGTCGAGCTCGGGCGCGACGAGGATATCCTGCGGCTGCAGTTCCTTGACCGAGCGCTGGACGTTCTGTTCGGTCAGGATGTTGAGCATCTGCTGGGCCACGCCGAGCGCGCTGCCGAGCTCCTTTTCCGGCGCCAGCGCGGTGCCGACGTTGACGGCGATGACGATGTCGGCGCCCATTGCGCGCGCCAGGTTGACCGGCAGGTTGCGCACCAGGCCGCCGTCGACGACCAGCCGGCCGTCTACCCGCACCGGGGCGAATACGCCGGGCACCGCCAGCGACGCGCGCATCGCCAGGAACAGCGGCGTGTCGACCAGCTCGACCGGCTGGCCGGTCAGCAGGTCCGAGGCGACCGAGCGGAACGGCAGCGCCAGCTGGCTGACGGCCAAGTCGCGGGTGCCGGCCGGCAGCAGGCGGCCAAGCGCCTGCTCCAGCGCGGCGTTGCCGGCCGCCGACGGCGGCAGCGACAGGCCGCGCGAATTGACGCCAAATTCAATGCGCGAGGGCAGCAGCACGTCTTCCTCGCGGCGGCGAAACGCCAGCTGGTCGCGCGCCGGGCGGTCGGCCACGACCTGCTCCCAGTCGGTGTCGCGCGCCATCCGTTCGAGGTCGGCCACCGAGGCGCCGGCCGCATACGCGCCGCCGACCACGCTGCCCATGCTGGTGCCGACCACCAGGTCGACCGGCACGCGCAGTTCGCGCAGCACGCGCAGCACGCCGATGTGGGCGAAGCCGCGCGCGCCGCCGCCCGACAATACCAGCGCGATGCGCGGGCGCGCCGCCGGCGCCGCAGTCGGCGCATCAGCCTGCTCGGCGCCGGCCTGCGCCGGCAAGGCGACGGCCAGCAGCAACGCGCAGGCGCCGCGCACGACATCGGCGGTCACAACGTGGGACAGTCTCGGGCTTGGGCGCAGGCGCAAAAGGCTGGGCACGCGGGCTTACTGAAGCTGCGAAGGTGCGCCGTTCGGATTGACGGCGCGCGTTGGCGGCGCCATCTGCACCGGTGCCGGCGCAGGCTGCGCCTGCTGCTGCTGCGGCAGGACCGGGCCCATCTGAAGCTGCTGCTGTTGCTGCTGTTGCTGCTGTTGCTGCGGTGGCGGCGGCGGTTGTTGTTGCGGTTGTTGTTGTTGCTGTTGCTGCTGCTGCGCCTGTTGCGGCTGGGACTGTTGCTGCTGGCCCGGCAGCGGCGACGGCGGCACGCCGTTGGAAGCGCGGGTGTCGGTGGCCAGTTCGATGCGCTTGAGGACGCCACCGTCGGACAGCATCACGTAGCGCGGGTGCACTTCGCGCACGGTGACGCCGGCGACGACTTCCTTGCCCAGCTTGAGCGCCTTGGGCGGCGCGCCGTCGGCGACGATGATGGCCACGCTCTCGCGCCCGGCCGCAACGACCCCGGTCAGCTGGTAATTGGCGGCCACCGCGGCCGAGGCCTGGCCGCCGAACAGGGTGGCGGCGGCGTCGATGCCCGGCTGCGGCATCGACGCCGGCGCGGCCGCCGCCAGCGGGCGCTGGGCCGGCTGGTACAGCTGCATGACCCAGTAGACGACCGAGACCGACAGCAAGATCAGGGCAAGCAGGGTTAATACTAGTGGCATACGCTTCATCGACATCCTTCAGGTTCCCTCGGTTACCGCACCAGCTGGTTGATTTCGATGATCGGCATCAGCACCGCCAGCACGATCAGCAGCACCACCACGCCCATCACCAGGATCAGCACCGGCTCGAGCAGGCCGGCAATGGTCAGCGCGCGCCGTTCGAGGTCGGCCTGCTGGGCGCTGGCCGCGCGCTCGAGCATGGCCGGCAGCTCGCCGGTGATTTCGCCGGCGCGGATCATGTGGATCAGCATCGGCGGGAAGTATTTTTGCGCCGACAGCGCGCGCGCCAGGCTGACGCCTTCGCGCACGCTGGCGCTGGCCTCCTCGACCAGGTCCTTCATCGCCACGTTCGACAGCGTGTCGCGGCTGGTGTCGAGCGCGCGCAAAATCGGCACGCCGGAACCGGTGGTGATCGCCAGCGTGCTGGCAAAGCGCGCAGTGTTCATGCTGCGCTCGAACTTGCCGTACACGGGCGCATCTAACAGCCACAGATGAAAGCGCTTCTTGAGGTCCGGGTTTTTCAGCGCGCGGCGCCACAGGAAGCCGGCGCCGATCAGGATTGCCGCCAGGTAGATGCCGTAGGCGCGCATGAAGTTCGACAGCGCCAGCATCATCACCGTCAGCAGCGGCAGCTTTTGCTTGGTGTTGGCGAACACCGAGACGATCTGCGGCACCACGTAGGTGAGCAGGAAAATGACGATCGCGAACGCCACCACGGTGACGATGGCCGGGTAGATGAACGCGAGGCGCACCTTGGCGACCAGCGCGTTGCTGCGTTCGATGTAGTCGGCCAGGCGCGACAACACGCGCGCGAGCTGGCCGATCTGCTCGCCCGAGGCGACCAGCGCGCGGTAGATTTCGGCGAAGTCGCGCGGGTGGCGCGACAGCGCGTCGGAGAACGAGGCGCCGCCCATCACTTCGGAGCGGATCGAGGCGACCAGGTCGCGCACGTACGCGCGTTCAGCCTGCTCGAGCAGCGCGGTGAAAGCCTGTTCGAGCGGCAGGCCGGCTTCGAGCAGGCTGGCCAGCTGGCGGGTAAACAGCGCCAGCTCGATCTGCGACAGGCGCTCGCCGAAGCCGCGGCTCTTGGCGACGCCGGCGGCATCGAGCTGGGTGGCGATGGCGTCGACCATCAGCGGCGTCAGGCCCTGGCTGCGCAGGTCGGCGCGCGCGGAGCGGGGGTTGTCGGCGTTGACGACGCCCTTGCGGGTGGCGCCGCCGGCATCGACGGCTTCGTAGCGGAAAGCGGGCATCTGGTCTTAGTCCTTGGTCACGCGCAGCAGTTCGGCCTGGGTGGTGGTGCCGTTCTGCAGCCACCGTTCGCCGTCCTCGCGCATGGTCTTCATGCCGTGCCGCTGGGCGGCGCCGCGGATGTCGGCTTCGGAGGCGCGGTTGTGGATCTGGGCGCGGATGTCGTCGGTCGTCTCGAGCAGCTCGTAGACGCCGACCCGGCCCTGGTAGCCGGTGTGGCCGCACTTGTCGCAGCCGACCGATCGCCAGTACTGGCCGTCGGGCTGCTTGCAGCTTTCGCACAGTTTGCGCACCAGCCGCTGCGCCATCACGCCGAGCAGCGACGACGACAGCAGGAACGGCTCGATCCCCATGTCGAGCAGGCGCGTGACCGCCGCGGCCGAGTCGTTGGTGTGCAAGGTCGCCAGCACCAGGTGGCCCGTCAGCGACGCCTGCACCGCGATCTGCGCCGTTTCGAGGTCGCGGATCTCGCCGATCATGATGACGTCCGGGTCCTGGCGCAGGATCGCCCGCAGCGCCTTGGCAAAACTCATGTCGATGCGGGCATTGACCTGGGTCTGGCCGACGCCGATCAGGTCGTACTCGATCGGGTCTTCGACGGTCAGGATGTTGGTGGTCGACGCGTTCAGCCGCGACAGCGCCGCGTACAGGGTGGTGGTCTTGCCCGAACCGGTCGGGCCGGTCACCAGCACGATGCCGTGCGGCTGGTTGATCATGCGGTCGAACTGCGGCAGCAGCGACGGGCTCATGCCCAGGTGCGACAGGTCGAGGCGGCCGGCTTCCTTGTCGAGCAAACGCAATACGGCGCGCTCGCCGTGGCCGGTGGGCAAGGTCGACACGCGCACGTCGACCGGTTTACCGCCGACGCGCAAGGTGATGCGGCCGTCCTGCGGCAGGCGCTTTTCGGCGATGTCGAGCTGCGACATGATCTTGATGCGCGAAATGAGCGAGGCGTGGATCGCCTTGCGCGGGCGCACCACGTCGCGCAGCGCGCCGTCGATGCGAAAGCGCACCACCGAGGTCTGCTCGAACGGCTCGATGTGGATGTCGGAGGCGCCTTCGCGCAGCGACTGCGTCAGCAGCGCATTGATCATGCGGATCACCGGCGCGTCGTCGGACGACTCGAGCAGGTCCTCGATGGCCGGCACGTCCTGCAGCAGCTTGGTCAGGTCGAGGTCGGCGTCGAACTCGTCGACCACCTGCGAGGCGTCGCCGCCGGCGCCGGCGTAGGCGGTGGCAATGGCCGCCTCGAGGTCGGCGCGCTCCATGCGGCGCAGCGCGACGCGGCCGAAACGGCGCGACACTTCGGCAATCGCCGTCGGCGCGGTCGCGCCCGACACCCACACCTCGATCGCATCGGCGCCGCCGTCGACGCTCTTTGCCAGCACGCCGAAATCGCGGGCAAAGGCATAAGGCAACAAATTACTCATCGGTACTGCCTTTCTATTTCTGCACCGGCCGGTAGGTTGGCACGGGCGCCTGCTGCTGTGGCGGCTGCTGCTGCGGTGGTGCCTGCGGCAGCGCCATGCCCGGACGGGCCGGCACCGGCGCTGGCCGTTTCAGCGGCAGCGGCGCCATCGCGGCGCCCGGCGGCGGCTGGCCGTCGGTCAGCGGCGGCAGTACCGGCTCGCCGAGTTCCTTGACCAGCACCGTCTTGTCGCGTGGCTGGGCGTCGATGCCGGACGAGCGCATGTAATCGTAGCGGCTCAGCGAAATGTCGTTGCTGTCTTCCTTGCTGCGCACGATCACCGGGCGCAGGAACACCATCAAGTTGGTCTTGCTGCGCTTGCGGCTCTGATACTTGAACAGATTGCCCAACACCGGGATATTGCCCAGGCCCGGCACCTTTTCCTCGGTGGCGCTGGCGTCGTCCTTGATCAGGCCGCCGAGCACGATGATCTGGCCGTCGTCGGCCAGCACGTTGTTTTCGATGATGCGGATGTCGGTGGTGACGCCGGCGGCATCGCCGCGGCTGGACTGCACCACGCTCGAACTCTCGTTGTAGATGGCCAGCTTGATCGTGCCGCCTTCGGAAATCTGCGGGCGCACCTTCAGCGTCAGGCCGACGTCGCGGCGGTCGATGGTCTGGAACGGATTGGCGTTGGCGCCGCCGGTCGGGGTGGTGAACTGGCCGCTGATGATCGGCACGTTCTGACCGACCTTGATGGTCGACAACTCGTTGTCGAGCGTGAGCATGTTCGGCGTCGACAGGATGTTGCCGTTGTTGTTGTTTTCGAGCGCATGGGCGACCGCGCCCAGGCTGAGCATGCCGTTGACCTGCTTGAACAGGCCGACCGAGAAGCCGGGGCCGGGCGCGGCCGCCTTGGTGGCGAGCGAAATGAGGCTGTTGCCCGGCGAAATGGCGGAGGCATTGAAGTTCTGCACGCCGCCGACGCGGTAGCGGCTGCTGTCGTCGCCGCTGGCGGCGAGCCACTGCACGCCGAATTCGGACGCCTTGTCGGAATTGACCTCGACCACCAGCGCCTCGATGTAGACCTGGGCGCGGCGCACGTCGAGCTGGTCGATGACGGCGCGCAGGTTGCGGTACACCGGTTCGCTGGCGGTGATGATCAAGGTGTTGGTCGAGGCATCGGCCTGGATGAAGCCGGCGCCGGTAGCGCCACCGCCGGCGCCGGTGGTCTGGCCGGGGCTTTGCGCATTCATGCTGCTGCCGCCGGTGCCGCCGAGGGTGCCGCCGCCTTGCTGCTGGCCCTGGCCGGCCATGCCCGCGCCCGCCTGTACCGAGCCGCCGGCGGTGCCCTGCGCCTGCTGCGGCAGCGAGGTGTCGGACGACACCACCGCGCGCAAGGTCTGCGCCAGCTTGGTGGCGTCGGCGTTTTTCAGGTAGACGACGTGGACGTTGCCCGCTTCCGCGGTCGGCTGGTCGAGTTTGGCAATCAGCGACTTGGCCAGGTTCGCGCGCGCCGGCGAAGGCGCGCGCACCACCACCGAATTGGTGCGCGGATCGGCCAGCACCGACACGCGGCCGGAGTCGCCGCCGGCGGTCGGCTCGAGCAGCCGGCTGACCATGGTGGCGATGTCGCTGGCGATGGCGTAACGGATCGGCACGACGTCGAGGCCGCCGGAGACCGGGGCGTCGAGGGCGGCGATGATCTTCGCCAGCCGGCGCAGGTTGTCGGCGTAGTCGGTGATCACCAGGCTGTTGTTGCCCGGGTTGCCCATGATCGAATTGTTCGGCGAAATGAGCGGGCGCAGCACGGCCGTCAGGTTGGCGGCCGACTCGTAATTGAGGCGGAACACCTGGGTGGCGATCTGGTCGCCCTTGACGCGCGGCGCGCCCAGGCCAACCAGGGTGGGCGAACTTTGCAGCTTCGCTTCGGCTTCCGGCACCACCTTGGCGTAGCCTTCGGCGGTGACGACCGCGTAGCCCTGCAGGCGCAACGCCGACGTCAGCAGCGAGAACGCCTGCGACTTCGACAGCGACTTTTCCGACACCAGCGTCAACGTGCCCTTGACGCGCGGGTCGATGACGAAGGTGATGCCGGTGTAGTGGCCGACCGCCTTGATGACCGACTCCATGTCGGCGTTGACGAAGTTGAGCGCGGCGCCGGAAGCGGACGGCTCCTGCGCGGTGGCCGGCAGCGGCAAGGCGATCGGCGCGGCTGCCAAGCCCAACAGGACGGCGGCGGCGAGCCGGCGCAGCGCCGGGACGGGGATGGTGCTGTGTGCTGGTTTTTTCATTATTTGAACTCTAACGCGATAATATTCTTGCCACCCACCATTCGGCGCTGGCCCAGTAAATTCAGGAGGTTGCCCAGCGTTTCTTCATATCCATTTGCGGCCGCGGCCTGGCCGGAAAACTGCAGCCGACCGCGGTCCAGCGATCCGTTGCCCGACAGCAGCAACGCACCGCGCACCGTCGTCAGGTTCAGTTTTGCCTGCTGGCCTTGCCAGTCCATCGCCAGCTCGTAGCTGCCGAGCGGCTTGACCGGGCTCATGCGCGAGCCCATGTCGTTCATTACCAGCACCGTGCGGCCATTCACCGCCACCGCCTGCTGCTGGCGCATCAGCTCCAGTGTAGACCAGGACAGCCGCATCACCCCGCTCGGCGCCAGGGTATTGAGCGGTGCGCCCAGGCCAGCCAGTCCTTCGGCCGGCAACATCAGTTCGGCCGGGCTGACCTGCCATTGCGACCAGCTGCCGGTGACCCGCACCGGCTGCGACAGCGCCAGCGGGTTTTCCAGCTGCAGCGACACGCTGCCGAGCAGCACCAGCGGCGACAAGCGCCACGCGAAGCGTCCCGGCAACAGCGGCGTCACCGCGCCGCCGGCGCCGGGCGCCCCGCCGATAAAGGCCGAGCCGCGCCACAGCGTACCCTGCGCATCCCCCAGAGTCAAACGTCCACCGGTCTGCTGTTCGACGATCGGCCCCAGCCAGGCGGCGGGGAAGAACGCCAGCACCGTCAGGGCGCCCGCCAACAGCGTCGCCAGGCCCCATAGCAAGGCGCGCTTCACTGCTTACCCGCGCCAGTGTCCTGGCGCAACGTCAAGGTCGCGTCAACCTGGCCGGCGGCGCTTTGCGCGCTGATCACAGCTTCCTGCACGGCAATACGGTTTTCGCGGCGCTGGGCGTCAAGCCAGGTGACCAGGTTGGCGAACGACACGCCCGACAGCTGGATGCGCGCGCTCTCGCCCGATACCGTCAGCGTCTGCGGCGTGATGCTCATCGCCGCCAGGCTGGCGGTGACGGCCTCGCGCGTCATGGGCGTTACCTGCGGCTGCGGCTGGCGCGCCAGTTCGCCCGCTTCGAGCGCCATCGCACGCAACAGCGCGCTTTCCTGGCGCAGGCGCGGCAAGTCTTTTTCGAGCTGGGCGCGGCCACTGACGGCAGGATCGATGAACAGCATGTAGATCAGCGCGCCGGCGGCGATGCCGCCGCCGATGGTGAGCGTCTTGCGCTCCTGGTCGGTGCGGGCGCGCCAGGCCAGGCCGATCCGTTCGCGCCACTGGGCAATGCTGGTGACGGCGCTCATGGCTTCGCTCCCGTGTTGTTGCGGATCAGCCAGGTGGCCGGCGCCGTTTCGCTGAAGGCGAGGTTGCGCGCCGCCAGCGCGCTCTTGAGCTGGCCGGCCACGCCTGGATCGGCCGGCTCTGGTTTGACCTTGATGCTGAGCGAACGTTCCCGGAATTCGAGCGAGGCGAGCGACAGCGGGCGCGGCAGGGAGCGCGCGGCCTCGCCGAAGGCTGCCGCCTGGTAGGTAAATTCGTCGGGCGAGAGCTGGCCGCTGGCGGCGCGCGCGCGCGCGATGTTCATCTTCATCTGCACCACCGGATCCTGGATCACCGTGTCTTTCGGGTAGGTTGCCTTGTAGGTTTGCAGCATCGCCGCGCGGGTGGCGTCGGCTTCGCGCTTCAGGCGCAGCCACTCGATGTTCAGGCCCGCCAGGTTGACCACCAGCGCCAGCAAGGCCAGGCGCAGCGGCCAGCGCCAGCGCTGCCAGTCGGTGGCGCGCGCGCCCGCCGCGCCCAGCGCCGGCACCAGGTCGAGGTTGGTGCTGCGGCTGCCGGCGATCCAGTGGGTCCAGTCGTCGGCCTCGATCGTCGTCGCCGGGTCGGCTTCGGCCGCCAGCGCCTGGAACTGGCCGAGGTCGGCGGCCGGCACGTACAAGGTCAGCGGGGCGTCGCCGGCCAGCGCGCGCACCATCTGCAGCGCCGTGTCCGGGGTGCTGGCGATGGCCAGTCCCATGCCGTGATACAGGCCGTCGCGCAAGGTCAGCACGGACGGCTCGACCGCGGCGGTGACGTGGCCCGGCTGCAGCGGCAGGCACAATTGGGCCGGCAGCGCGCCGACGCTGCGCGCGCCCATCGCCAGCACGGTGCGCACCAGCGACTCCAGATACGTGCGCTGCACAACGGCAACGCTGCGCAGGCCGTCGGGCGACTGCGCGGGCGCGGCCGTCAGCACCGCTTCGGACGGGTCGCCCAGCACCTGCTCTTCGACCAGGCTCGGCAACGCCGCCTTCAGGCGCGGACCCGACAGCGGCGGCGCCTTGACGTGCAGCATGGTGACGTCGACGGCGGCGATCAGCAACAGCACGCGGCGGCTGGCCGCGGCCAGGTCGGCGAAGCCGCGCAGCGCGCCCTCGCCCTGCTGCTCGATGGCGCCGTTGTCGGCCACCAGCGCGAAACGCGACAAGGCCGCTTCGCCGTCGGTGCGCGCCGGCAGGCGGATATATAAAGTGCTCAAACGGTCTCGCTTTCTTCTAGTTTTGCCGCACCCACACCAACGTCGTGAGCTTGCGGGCATCGTCGCGGTTGATCAATGCTTCGGCGTCCAGCGCGGCGCGGTCGAGCCGCACCCGGCTATACACCAGGAAATAATTGCTTTTCACTCCGCCCGCCTTGTCGACCAGGCTCTTGCCGTTCAGCTCGGTGGAAAACTGGCCGATGTTGAGCCACGCCGCGCTCTTGCGCCGCGCCACCAGCGCATTCGCCTCGGCCAGCGAAAAGCCGTCGATCAACGCGGCCAGCACTTCCGGCGGCGCCGTATTGACGTTGACCGTGGTGACATCCGGCAGCACGATGACGAAGTCGCGCAACTTGTTGACCACCTCCACCGTATAACCCGGAATGGTCAGCAAGTCGTCCAACTGCGTCAAGCGGACCGGGGCGTTATTCGTCTTCGGCACCGGCTTCGGCCCGACCTCGGTCAGCGGTTCCCCCCCGGCCACGACTACTTGCGCGCTGGCCACGGCGATGGCGGTGCGCTCGGCCAAAGCCGGATCGAGCTTGAGGTTGGTCAGCAGGCGCCGGTAGATGCCCACCTGCACCAGCGTCGGCGTGCGCTGCGCGGCCAGGTTGGTCAGATTGTACCGCGACGTTGCGTCGACGATTCTGCCCGACAAGGTCGCGTCGAATACCTCGCCGGCAACCCGCTCGCGTTCGATGTACTGGTCGAGCCGGGTTTCGGCCAGCGGCGTCGCCCACACCTGGTTCAGCGACGTGTAGTCATTGTCGCGCGCGTCCTGGCGCAGCACCAGGCCGGCCCAGTCGAGCGCGCCGCGCAAGATCCACTTCGTCTGCAGGTGCAAGCGCTGGTTTTCCATCGAGCGCACCTGCACCTGCTGGGCCCAGAACAGGCTGGCGACGATCGTCACCGCCAGGGTCGTCAACAGCAAGGCGGTGATGACGGCGACGCCGCGCTGGCGCGCCGGCAGAGTAAGTTTTTTCATATGCCCCCCAGCAGGAACGCCTTGCGCATCGGCGCGGCCAGGCCCTGCACCTGCAGCGCCACCTGCAGCCCGCTCGGCCCGGCCTCGCCCGGCGCCGGCGGCTGCGGCTCCTGCTGCGCTTGCTGCTGGGCGCCCTGGCGCCACTGGTTCTGCTGCCACGTTTCGATCTGCATGCCGGTCACGCCGGCCTGCAAGGTTACCGGCGGGGTCGGGTCGACGTCGCTGATGGCGGCCTGCCACAGCACGTCGAGCTGCATCAGGTCGCGCGTGCTGGCCGATTCGCGCCGCGTCAGCATGCCGTCGCGCACCCGGTACGACACCACCTGCAGGCGCATCGCTTCGTTCTCGACATAGCTGGTGCGCACCAAGGTCAGGCGGTCGACGCCTGCCTGCAGGAAGGCGCGCTTGTCGAGCAGCGCGCCTTCGGCCATGTGCTCGGCATCGCTTTGCATCTGGGCAAACGCGAGCTGCATGCCGCGCGTCACTTCCATCTGGTCGGTCAGGGCCACGCGCGCGCGCACGATGCCGTCCAGGCCGCGCCAGCCGAGCACGGCCACCATCGCAAGAATGCTGATCGCCACCAGCAGCTCGACGAGCGTAAAACCGCGGGCGCGCTTCATTGCGGCCTCATCACAAGTTGCACCAGTTTCAGGATGCGCCGCTCCGGGTTCTGCATGTCGTACACGCCGACTTCGACGCGGCGCAGCAGCGGGTTCGGGCTTGCCAGCACTTCTTCCTCGCAGACGAGGTTGAGGTCGCCCTGCGGGCACTCGAAGCTGCGCTTGCCGACGGCGGGAAATTCGCGCGCCAGGCGAATCTGCACCAGCCGGTTTTCGGCCGACCAGGTCGCCATCATCGCGGTGCGCAGGCCGGCGCTGTTCGACGCCAGGCTGCCGACCGCGCGCATCGAGGCGCCCAGCGCGGTGCCGACGATGACCAGGGCCACCAGCACTTCGAGCAGGGTAAAACCGGATTGTCGGGTGTGGATGCGCATGGTCATTCGACGACGAAGTGGCCGATGCCGTCGGCGCGGATGGCGACACGGGCGTCGCCACTGGCGAGAGTGAGCAGGAAAGGCTTGTCGACCGGCTCGCGGCCAAACGTGATGCGCAGCGGATTGCCGGAGCCGGCGCCGGCCGGGTCGATCAGCAGCGACACCGGGGCGTTCTTGAACGCGCGCTCGCGCAGCAGGTCGTCGCCGGCCACCGGATCCCAGCGCGTTTCGTTGCGCACCAGGAAGCGATAGCGCTCGCCGTCGGCCTCGAAGGCGACCAGGCGGTTGCGCACGATCGCTTCGTCGCGGGCGAGCTGCAGCAGCAACGCGAGGCGCTGGGCCTCGTTTTGCAGGTTCTGCTGCGGGCTGGGGATCGCATTGAGCGAGACGATGCCCAGCGTGATGCCGATGATCACCATCACGACCATCAGCTCCACCAGGGTGAAGCCGCGGGCCGCGCGGCGGCTGTCGATGACGGGCAAGCGAACCCCCTGGGTTAGATTGCTGACGTGGCTTCCTTGATCATTCCCACGAACCGATGTCGCTGTCGTCGCCGGTGCCGCCCGGCTGGCCGTCGGCGCCGAGCGAGAACAGGTCGACTTCACTGCCGTGTACGCCAGGGTACATGTACTGGTACGGACTGCCCCATGGATCTTTTGGCAATTTGTCGATGTAGCCGCCGGCCTTCCAGCCGTTGGCGGCCGGGCCGCCGGTCGGCTTGGCGATCAGCGCCTGCAGGCCCTGCTCGGTGGTCGGGTAGCGCTGGTTGTCGAGCTTGTAGAGCTTGAGCGCCTGCATCAGGGTCGAAATGTCGACCTTGGCGGCGGTAATGCGCGATTCGCCGGTGCGGCCCATCAGCTTGGGCACCACCAGGGCGCCGAGGATGCCGATGATGACGACCACCACCATGATCTCGACCAGGGTGAAGCCGCGCTGCAGGCGCTGGCGCATTGAACGACGTGAAGTACGAAATGGAATTTGCATGGTCATGGGTGCGCGATCGGAAAAGGAATGCAGAGCAATTGGCAGAGTATAGAGCGGTTTCGCCGTGACGGCCAAAATAGGGCCGATGAACATTGTAAGGCAGTGTGCACGGCGACGCCCACTCGTTGCCGCATCGATCAGACGGGATGGCCGGCACCGTTGCAGACCTGGCAATCGGCGTTGCGCGCAACGGCGATGCTGGTCCATTCCATGGCGCGCCCGTCGAGCAGCAGCAGGCGCCCGGCCAGCGACTGGCCGATGCCCACCAGCAGCTTGAGCGCCTCGGCCGCCTGCATCGCGCCGATCACGCCGACCAGCGGGGCGAACACGCCCATGCTGCTGCAGGCGGCGTCGACGAAGCCGGTCGCCTCGGGAAACAGGCAGGCGTAGCAGGGCGAATCGGCCTGGCGCTGGTCAAACACGCTGAGCTGGCCGTCGAAACGGATCGCCGCGCCCGACACCAGCGGCACGCGGGCGGCCACGCAGGCGCGATTGACGGCGTGGCGGGTGGCGAAGTTGTCGCTGCAGTCGAGCACGACAGAGGCCGCGCCGACCAGCTCGGCGAGCCGTTCGCCGCCGGCGCGCTCGCGCAGCGCCACCACGTCGACGCCGGGATTGATCTGCAGCAGCGCCGCGCGGCCGGAATCGACCTTCGGCTGGCCGATGCGGGCAGTGGCGTGCATCACCTGGCGCTGCAGGTTGGTCAGGTCGACGTCGTCGTCGTCGACCAGCACGATGCGCCCGACGCCGGCGGCGGCCAGGTACAGCGCGGCGGGCGAGCCGAGACCGCCGGCGCCGATAATGAGCGCACTGGCGCCGAGCAGGCGCTGCTGGCCCTCGATGCCGATCTCGCCCAGCAGGATGTGGCGCGAGTAGCGCAGCAGCTGGTCGTCGTCCATCGACGCGCTATGGCTCATTTCTTGACCGGCGCGCCCTTGATGTCGGGCGGCGTGGCGGTCGCCGGCGCCACCGGCACTGCCGGCTCGGCCACCTCGATCGCCAGGTCGGCCTTGGCCAGCTTGACCGGCAAGCCCTTGAAATGATTCAGCGCCTGGGTCAGCTGGAAATCGTCCTTGCTGCCGAATTCGAGCGGCTTGCGGTTCTTGCCGGCCGCGGCGACGCGCCGCTCTTCCTCGAGTTCGTCGCGCCTGGCCCTGGCCTGGATTTCGCCCATCGTGGCGGCCTTCGCGGATTTGTCGTCGCCGTTGCCGAGGTGCTTGATCAGGTCTGCCTCGCGCACGCGCAGACCGTTCAGGCCGTCGCCGTCGGCGGTCTCGTCGACCAGCAGGTCGGGCATGATGCCCTTGGCCTGGATCGAGCGGCCCTGCGGCGTGTAGTAACGGGCCGTGGTCAGCTTGACGGCCGTTTCGGGCGAGAGCTGGCGCAAGGTCTGCACCGAGCCCTTGCCGAAAGTCTGGCTGCCCATGATGATGGCGCGCTTGTAGTCCTGCAGCGCGCCGGCGACGATTTCGGACGCCGACGCCGAGCCGGTGTTGACCAGCACCACCATCGGCACGGTCTTGAGCCCGGCCGGCAGCTTGGCGAGCGGGTCGCCGCCGCTGCGGCCGGCGTAGAACTCGCGGCGGCCGTAAAACTTCTGGTTCGAGTCGGGCAACTGGCCGATCGTCGAGACAATGACTTTATCTATCGGCAAGAAGGCGGCGGACACGCCGATGGCGCCGGGCAGCAAGCCGCCCGGGTCGTTGCGCAGGTCGAGCACCAGGCCCTTGATGTTTGGCTCCTGGGCGTACAGCGCGGCCGCTTTTGCCGCCAGTTCGTCGAGCGTGAGCTCCTGGAACTGGCTGATGCGCAGCCAGGCATAGCCGGGCTCGACGATCTTGCCCTTGACGCTGTGGACGCGGATTTCCTCGCGCACCAGCGGCACCGTCAGCGGCCGGTCCTCGCCGCGGCGGGCGATGGTCAAGGTGACTTTGCTGCCGGGGGCGCCGCGCATCTTCTTGATCGCCTCTTCCAGCGACAGGCCCTTGATCGGGCTGGCGTCGATGCGGGTGATCAGGTCGCCCGGCTTGATGCCGGCGCGGTAGGCCGGCGAATCCTCGATCGGCGAAACGATCTTGACGTAGCCGTCCTCGGTCGACACTTCGATGCCCAGGCCAACGAAGCGTCCCTGCATGCTCTCGCGCATTTCCTTGTAGGCCTTCTTGTCGAGATAGACAGAATGCGGGTCGAGCGAGGCGACCATGCCGGTGATCGCTTCGGACAGCAGCTTGCGGTCTTCGACCGGCTCGACGTAGTCGGACTTGATCAGTCCATACACGTCGGCCAGCTGGCGCAATTCGTCCAGCGGCAGCGGCGCGCCGCCGGCTTTTTGCGCGATGGCGGGAAACTGCATCGACAAGGCGACGCCGGCCACCAGGCCGATGCCGACCAGGCCGGCGGTACGGACGCGCCCGCCAGCCTTGCGAATAGTGTTCTGCTTCATGTTGTACCTTAGAATTTGATCCAGCTTGCCGGGTCGAGCGGCTTGGCCATATGCCTTATCTCAAAGTATAGACCCGATTCCTCGTTACCGCCCGTGTTGCCGACAGTGGCAATCGGATCGCCCGCCTTGACGGCGGCGCCAACGCGTTTGAGCAGCGTCTCGTTGTTGGCGTAGACGGCCAGGTAGTTGCTGCCGTGCGAGACGACGATCAGGTTGCCCATGCCGCGCTGCCAGCCGGCGTAGACGACGCGGCCGTCGGCCAGCGCGCTCACCTCGGCGCCGGCGGCGGCCTTGATGAACACCCCCTTCCAGGTGACGCCTTCGCGCTTGGCGCCGAACTTGGCGGCGACCCTGCCGGCCACGGGTGGGCGCAGCTGGCCGCGCAGGCTGGCAAAGGCGCCGTCGGTGCCGGTCGGCGCCAGCGCGATGTCGGCCGGGCGCGCCGCCGCCGGGTCCGGCTGCGGCGTGGCCGGCTTGGCCGCCACTTTCGGTTCGTCGGCATCGATCGGATCGGGCTTGAAGGCCGGCTTCGGCTCACCCGGCTTCGGTTTCGGCACTGGCTTGGCCGCTTCGCGCGCCAGCCGTTCGCGTGCGGCCTTCTTGCGGGCGTCGGCCAGCGCCTTCGCTTCGGCTTCGGCCCGGGCGCGCGCGGCGGCGACGACGGCCAGGCGGCGCTGCTCGGCGGCGGCCGCTTCGGCCTGCTCCTGGATCAGCCGGGTCAGCTTGTCGACCAGGCCGGCCAGGCGCTGCTCGTCGCGCTCGAGGTTGCCCACTTCCTTGCGCTGGACTGCCAGCTTGCTCGACACTGAGCTGAGCTGCGCGGCGCGGCGGATCTTTTCCGTCTCCAGCACGGCTTTTTGCTGTTGCTGTTCGGCGCCGATTTCTTCCAGCTCGTCCTTGGCGTTCTGGGTCTGCTCGCGGTTCGTCTCGACCGCCAGCAAGTTGCCGCGCAGCGAGGCGAGCAGGCGCGCCTGCGCCTGCGACACGTACGCCATCAGTTGCAGGTCGCGGTTGATGCGGTTCGGGTTGTCGCCCGACAGCAGCAGCTTGATGCGGTCTTCGTTGCCGGCCTTGTAGTGTTCGCGCAGCAGGCTGGCCAGCTGCTTTTTCTGCGCGGCGATGGTGGCGGCCAGCTTTTCCTGCGCCGTTTCCAGCTCGCGCAGCCTGGCATTGGTGCCGCCCTGCTCGGCGGCGAGGTCGCGCAGCGCGCGGTTGGCGTCGGAGATGGCTTCCTCCGACTCGGCCAGCGTGTCGGCGGCGTTTTCCTTTTCGCTTTCGGTGCGGCTGATGTCGCGCTTCAAGGTCGACAGCTTTTGCTGGATGCCGGCGCGGGTCGCTTCGGCGCTCGCCTTCTGCTTGCTCCGTTCGGTGGGCTTGGCGGCGCCGTGGGCGGCGGTGCTCGCGGCCAGTATCAAGGCAGTCAGGCAAAATGCCAACACCGCCCTGCTGGCTTGCTTCTTCATTGCTTCTTGCAAACCTTACCTGGCCTTCCCTTGGGCCGCGACAGCGGCGGTGGCGGCGGCGATCGCGGCCTGGTCGCCCAGGTAGTAATGGCGGATCGGCTTCAGGTCGGCGTCGAGCTCGTAGACCAGCGGCTGGCCATTCGGAATGTTGAGGCCGACGATATCGGCGTCGCTGATACCGTCAAGCATCTTGATCAGCGCGCGCAGGCTGTTGCCGTGCGCCGAGATCAGGATCTGGCGGCCGGCGCGGATGGCCGGGGCGATTTGCTCGTCCCAGGCCGGCATTACGCGCTCGACGGTGTCCTTCAGGCATTCGGTCAGCGGAATCGCCGACTTCGGCAGCTTGGCGTAGCGCGGGTCATTGAACGAGGTGCGCTCGTCGCCTTGTTCCAGCGGCGGCGGCGGCGTATCGTAGCTGCGGCGCCACACCAGCACCTGCTCGTCGCCGTACTTGGCGGCCGTCTCGCCCTTGTCGAGGCCCTGCAGGGCGCCGTAGTGGCGCTCGTTGAGGCGCCAGTCGTTGATCACCGGCAGCCACATCATGTCCATCTCGTCCATCGCCAGCCACAGCGTGCGGATCGCGCGCTTGAGCACCGACGTGTAGGCCAGGTCGAACGTGAAGCCGGCGTCTTTCAAGACCTTGCCGGCGTTTTTCGCTTCGGCGGCGCCGTTGGCCGTCAGGTCGACGTCGGTCCAGCCGGTGAAACGGTTATCCAGGTTCCAGGTCGATTCGCCATGGCGCATGAGAACGATTTTGTACATGATCTTGAATTCTTTAATTGAGCGGGTGGACGGGCGCGGCGCAAAAAGCGGCGAAATATAAACAGTTCGATCTTCTATTTTATAATGCGCGGATTGACTTAAACCATTGGAACCCTTGTGAAATTCATTATTGACCATATTTTTACCGTTGCGCTGGTGCTCATTTCCGGCGGCGCCCTGCTGTGGCCGGCGCTGCAGCCACGCGGCAAGCGCGCTTCGCCGCTGCACGTGACCCAGGTCATCAACCGCGGCAAGGCGACCATCGTCGACGTGCGGACGACGGAAGAATTTGCCAAGGGGCATTTGCGCGACGCGAAAAACATTCCGCTGGCAGACTTGGCCACGCGGATCGGCGAACTCGACAAATCGAAGTCGCGTTCCGTGGTGATCGTGTGCCAGACCGGCGCGCGCGCCGACAAGGCGGCCCGGCAACTTGCCGCGGCCGGATTCGACGATGTGGTCAGCCTCGATGGCGGCCTCAGCGCATGGCAGGCCGCAGGCTTGCCGGTGACAAAGTAATTAACAAGGAGTTCCGAACATGACCACCCAAGCCCATGTCGTGCTGTACCACACGGCCAGCTGCCCTTACTGCGTGCGCGCCGAACGATTGCTCGAAGCGAAAGGCATCACCGATATTGAACGCATCCGGGTCGACCTCGATCCCGAGCAGCGCGCCGTGATGATGCAGAAAACCGGGCGCCGCACGGTGCCGCAGATCTACGTTGGCGACACCCATGTGGGCGGATTCGACGATTTGTATGCGCTCGATCAGGCGGGACGGCTCGATCCCTTGTTAAATGGCGTTTGACTGAAAAACTGACGCCGGGGCGGCAAAGCTATTGTTAAGACATTGGTTTTGATACAATTGCCGTCGCGTTTGATCCCAAGCACATTTGGAGCGGCCAGTCGCCGCTCCTTTCATCTCTCAACGAAAGCGCTCCATGTCTGACGAAAACCTGCAACCCGTATTCCAAATCCAACGCGTCTACCTGAAAGACATGTCGCTGGAACAGCCGAATTCGCCATCGATCTTCCTCGAGCAGGAAGCACCGACCATCGAAGTGTCGCTCGACGTTGGCGCCGAAGCCATTGCCGACGGCATCTACGAGTCGACCGTGACGATCACCGTGACCGCCAAGGTCAAGGACAAGGTCGCGTTCCTGGTTGAAGGCAAGCAAGCCGGTATCTTTGAAGCGCGTAACATTCCTGCGGACCAGATGGATCCGTTGCTGGGAATCGGTTGCCCGAACATCGTCTACCCTTACCTGCGCGGCAACATCGCCGACGTCATCACCCGTGCCGGTTTCCCGCCAGTGCACCTGGCCGAGATCAACTTCGAAGTGTTCTACCAGCAGCGCCGCCAGGCCCTGGCAGAAGCTGCTGCCGGCGCGCCTGCGGACGGCGCCGCGCTGAACTAAGCAGTTCGGCTTTACAGCAGTAAGTGGCAGCGGGCGGGGTTTTCCCCGCCCGCGCCTCATTCGCGCAAAGGTTTTCGTCATGAACGTTTTCCGCCTGGCCGCAGCGGCGCTGCTGATGATGGCGTCGGCCACCGGCGCCGCCTTCGACTTCAAGACCGTCGGCGCCGCGCCGGCGATCTTGTACGACGCGCCGTCGGTCAAGGGCGGCAAGCTGTTCATCGCGCCGCGCGGCATGCCGGTCGAAGTCGTGCTCAGCTACGCCGACTGGGTCAAGGTGCGCGACATCGGCGGCGACATGGCGTGGATCGACACGAAACTGCTCAGCGCGCGGCGCAACGTCGTCGTGCGCAATCCGAACGCCAGGCTGCGCGCCACCGCCGATGAGGCCGCGCCTGCCATCATGACCGCCGACAAGGGCGTGCTGCTCGAACTGGTCGACCCGCAAGGCGGCAACTGGATCAAGGTGCGCCACAGGGACGGCATTACCGGTTTCATCAAGGCGGTCGACGTCTGGGGCATCTGACTATCATGCAAAATAACTTCGCTTCGCCTGCGGGCAGAATCACCGTGCTCGGCGCCGGCGCCTGGGGCACCGCGGTCGCCATCGCGCTGGCCGCGCGCCACGACGTGCTGCTGTGGGGGCGCAACGGCGCCGCCATGGCCGAGATGGCCGGGCAGCGCGAGAACCGCGGCTACCTGCCCGGCTTCGCGCTGCCGCCGCAACTGCGCATCGGCGCCGATTTCGACGCCGCCGTCGCCCACGTCGCCGATGCCGGCGACACGCCAGCGCTGTTGATTGCCGCCTGCCCGGTGGCCGGGCTGCGCCCGCTGCTCGAACAACTCAAGGGGCGTCGCCTGCCGAACCTGGTGTGGCTGTGCAAGGGCTTCGAATACGGCACCGGCCTGCTGCCGCACCAGGTGATGCGCGCCGTGCTCGGCGACGACGTGGCCGGCGCGGCGTTGTCGGGGCCGTCGTTCGCGCAGGAAGTGGCGCGCGGCCTGCCGTGTGCGCTGACGGTGGCGTCCAAGTCGGCGGCGCTGTGCGAGCGGGTCGTCGCGCTGGTTCATGGCGGCAATATCCGGGTGTATTCGAGCGACGACCTGGTCGGCGTCGAAGTCGGCGGCGCGGTGAAGAACGTGCTGGCGATCGCCACCGGCGCGGCCGATGGCCTCGGGCTGGGGCTGAATGCGCGCGCGGCGCTGATCACGCGCGGGCTGGCGGAAATTACGCGGCTTGGCGCCGCGCTTGGCGGCCAGGCGGCCACCTTCATGGGCCTGACGGGGATGGGCGACCTGATCCTGACCTGCACCGGCGACCTGTCGCGCAACCGCCGCGTCGGGCTGGAACTGGCGCGCGGCAAGAAGCTGGGCGACATCGTGGCCGAACTGGGGCACGTGGCCGAGGGCGTGCCGTGCGCGCGCGCGGTGCGCGAGCTGGCGGCTCGTCTCGGGGTCGACATGCCGATCACCAATGCGGTGGCCGGCGTGCTGTTCGACGGCGACGATCCGCGCGCGATGGTGGCGCAGCTGCTGGCGCGCGATCCGCGCGGCGAGTCGGCGTAAGCGCAGGGCGCTAAGCGAGTTGCTCTTCGGTGCCGCCGCGCGTCAGCACGTCTTCGGTATCGCGCCGCTGGTGCAGCAGGATCGTCATCAGGCCGACCGAGTCGACCACCGCGCGCACCGCGTGCGGCACGCCGCCGGCCAGGTACAGCATCTCGTTGGGCAGCAAGGTGACGGTGCGGCCGTGGGCGTCGACTTCGATCTGCCCTTCCAGGCATTGCAAGGTCATGTCGCCATCGACGCGGTGCACCGGCATCGGGCGCTCCTTCGGCAACACCAGCCGGATCAGCTCCATGTGCCTTGTCTTGGCCAGCGCCACCGAGGTGAAGAAGGCGATGTCGCCGTCGTCGCGCGCCAGCTTGATCTTGTCGCCGGATGCTGCGTGTTGCAATGCCATCATGAGTCCTTTTCTAAGCGGCGCCTGGGTCCGCTTCATCGACTGTTTCCTTCACGCCGCGCAGCCAGGTGACCAGCGCGAACGCGTCCTTGAATCCGTGCGCCAGCTGCGCTACCAGCAGCTCGGGGCTATTCAGTGCCAGGTCGACCTCGGTCCACACGAAAAAGCTTTTCAGCTTCAGGTAGGTGATGTGCTCGTGGCCGGCATCGAACCCTTTCGGCGGGCGCTGCAAGCTGTCCTCGAACAGCAGGTCGCCGTAGGTGGCGCGTAGCTGTTTATTCTTCAGCACTTTAGCAAATCCTGTCGCATCGTTGACGACGTTGTCGCGGATCGCCTTCAGGCGCGGCGACGGCGGCAGGTATTCGCCGGCGCCGAAACTGAGCTTGCCGCTGCCGTCGAGCTGGAAGTAATAGGTCGAGCCGCCGCCGGCGCTCGGACGGCGCTTGTCGAACGGCGTGATGCCGGCAGAAAAGCGCGTCTTGTACGGGCTCTTGTCGTGCGAAAAACGGATGTCGCGGTTGATGCGGAACATCGCTTTCTTCGGGTTGCAGGCCGCCACCTGCTTGTCGAACCTGGACAGCTCGGCGATGAGCTCGGTGACGACGGCCAGGAATTCTTCGCGCAGGATGTCGTAGCGCGGCTTGTTCATGATGAACCAGGGACGGTTGTTGTTACTCGACAGTTCGGTGAGGAACTGCGTCAGGTCGCGCAAATGCATGGATCAACTTCCACGGTGATGGTGATAACTGGCCCGATAATAACAGCTGGAATTATTCGGCGGCGACGACGCGCGGGCGCTTGCCGACCGTGACGTCGACGGTCGCTTCGCGGTCCTTGCGCATCAACGTCATGCGCGTCTTCGCGCCTGGCGCGAGCTGGGCGATGACGGTAAGCATCTCGGCGGTGCTGACGACGGGCTTGCCGGCCACCGCCAGCAAGATGTCGCCAGGCTTGATGCCGGCGCGGTCGGCCGGGCCGTTGCGCACCACGCCGGCGATGATCGCCCCGCTGCTGCGCGCCAGGCCGAAGCTTTCGGCCAGCTCCGGCGTGATGTCCTGCGATTCGATGCCGATCCAGCCGCGCACCACCTGGCCGGTCTTGATGATTTCTTCCATCACCGACTTGGCGGTGGAGACGGGGATGGCGAAGCCGATGCCGACCGAGCCGCCGGTTTGCGAATAGATCGCCGAGTTGATGCCGATCAGGTTGCCGCTGGTGTCGATCAGCGCGCCGCCCGAGTTGCCGAAGTTGATCGCCGCATCGGTCTGGATGAAGTTCTCGAACTGGTTGATGTGCAGGTTGTTGCGCCCGACCGCCGAGATGATGCCCATGGTGACGGTCTGGCCGACGCCGAACGGGTTGCCGATGGCCAGCACGACGTCGCCGACGCGCGCCTGCTCGGCCTGGCCGAGCACGATCACCGGCAGGTTCTTCTGGTTGATGCGGATCACCGCCAGGTCGGTCTCCGGGTCGGTGCCGACCACCTTCGCCGGCGCCTTGCGCCCGTCGGCCAGCACCACTTCGATCTCGTCGGCGGCGTCGACGACGTGGTTGTTGGTCAGGATGTAGCCGTCGGGACTGACGATGACGCCCGAGCCGAGGCTGGACTGCTGCTCGTCGCGCGGCACGCGGTCGCCGAAGAACTTGCGGAAGAACGGGTCGCGCAGCAGTGGATGGTTTTGCTTGAGCGCCTTGGTCGTGAGGATGTTGACGACCGCCGGCATCGCGCGCCCGGCGGCGTCGCGGTAGCTGCCGGTGGCCGGCATGCCGCCGCCGGCAGGCGCAGAACCCTGCAGCACCGCGACCGGACTGCCCGGGCTGCTCGGCTGCGGCCGCGGCAGGCCGCCGAGCCAGTCGGGGCGCATCGCCTGCAGCACGAAGTACACCGCCAGGGCGATGGTGACAGCTTGCGCAAACAGCAGCCAGAAGCGTCGCATGGGAAATTCCGCCCAGGCCGTTACGCCGGCCGCGTCTTGAGGTTGTCGCGGATCTCGCGCAGCAGCAGCACGTCTTCCGGCGTGACGGTGGCCACCGGTACCGGCGCGTCGGTGATGCGCAGGCGGTTCATCATGCGGATCATCTGGAAGATGACAAAGGCGAGGATGATGAAGTTGATCAGCACGGTGAGGAAGTTGCCGTACGCCAGCACGGCGCCGAGCTTCTTGGCGTCGACCAGCGGCAAGGTCCAGCCCTGGTTGTTGAGCGGGATGTAATAGCTGGCGAAATCGAGCCCGCCGAACAGCCGGCTGATCGGCGGCATGATGATGTCCTGCACCAGCGAATCGACGATGCGGCCGAAGGCGCCGCCAATGATCACGCCGACGGCAAGGTCGACGACGTTGCCCTTCATTGCAAATTGCCTGAATTCGCCCATCATGCTCATCGTCATCCCCGGTGATTGTATGAAAAATGCATCTTAATCATACATCGAACCTATCGGAAACAAAACAACCGGCTGCGGCGTCAATCGGGCGTCGGCCCGTTCTTTTTACCGTATCTGGGTAGTTTTATGCGCACATAAGCGGTTCAAAACGCCGCCATATGGGGCGCGATGAGGCAACTGCAACATTTTTTCTTCAATTCGGATGCCGCTTCCCTTATAATTTAAGGTTGCTAGAAGCTCTGTACGGCTTCTGAAGATTTCGCATTTTGACTGATTGGGGTTGGTATGAGTAACGAAAAACAGGTCGATCCAGGCCGCCGGGGCATGCTGGTCGCCACGTGCGCGGCGGGCGGTGTTGTCGGTTTAGCCACGGCAGGCGCCTTGGTCAGTACTTTCCAGCCGTCGGAGCGGGCCAAAGCGGCCGGCGCGCCGGTGGAAGCGGATATCTCGGACATTGCGCCGGGATCGATGAAAGTGGTGGAATGGCGCGGCAAGCCGGTGTGGATCCTGCGCCGCACGCCGGAAATGATGGCCTCGCTGACCAAGGTCGACGCCCAGGTCGCCGATCCGGCGTCGGAAAAGTTCTACCAGCTCGATACGCCGGCCTACGCCAAGAACGCCACCCGTTCGCGCGCCGAGCACAAGGAATTGCTGGTCGTGGTTGGTATCTGCTCGCACCTGGGCTGCTCGCCGTCGTCGCGCTTCGCTGCCGGCGCACAGCCGAGCCTGCCGGACGACTGGACCGGCGGCTTCCTGTGCCCTTGCCACGGATCGACCTTCGACCTGGCCGCGCGCGTATTCAAGAACAAGCCGGCGCCGACCAACCTCGACGTGCCGCCGTATATGTACCTGTCCGATACCAGGATCGTAATTGGTAAAGACGAGAAAGGCGATGCATAATCATGGCAGCTTTTAAAGAAACCAAATTCCCGGCCGACGCACCGGTCGCCGAAAAGGCGCTCGGCTGGGTCGACGACCGTTTTCCGTTGACCAGGCTGTGGAATGACCAGTGGGGCAAGTACTACGCCCCGAAAAACTTCAATTTCTGGTACATCTTCGGCATCCTGGCGGCCTTGATCCTGGTATTGCAGATCGTCACCGGCATTTTCCTGACGATGCACTACAAGCCGGACGCCAACCTGGCCTTCGGTTCGGTCGAATACATCATGCGCGAAGTGCCGTGGGGCTGGCTGGTGCGCTACATGCACTCGACCGGCGCGTCGGCGTTCTTCATCGTCATCTACCTGCACATGACGCGCGGCCTGCTGTACGGCTCGTACCGCAAGCCACGCGAACTGATCTGGCTGTTCGGCTTCGGCATCTTCCTCGCGCTGATGGCCGAGGCGTTCTTCGGTTACCTGCTGCCGTGGGGCCAGATGTCGTACTGGGGCGCCCAGGTGATCGTCAACCTGTTCGGCGCCATTCCGCTGATCGGGCCGGACCTGTCGCTGTGGATCCGCGGCGACTACGTCGTCTCCGACGCCACCTTGAACCGCTTCTTCGCCTTCCACGTCATCGCCATTCCGCTGGTCATCCTCGGGCTGGTCATGGCGCACCTGATCGCGCTGCACGAAGTGGGCTCGAACAACCCGGACGGCATCGAAGTCAAAGACACGCTCGGCCCGGACGGCCATCCGCTCGACGCCGTGCCGTCGCACCCGTACTACACCTTCCACGACCTGTTCGGCGTGTCGGTGTTCCTGCTGATCTTCAGCGCGGTGATCTTCTTCGCTCCCGAGATGGGCGGCTACTTCCTGGAGTACAACAACTTCATCCCGGCCGATTCGCTCAAGACCCCGCTGCACATTGCGCCAACCTGGTACTTCACGCCGTTCTACTCGGTGCTGCGCGCCACCACCGCCGACTTCATGTACGTCATGATGGCTGCCGTGGCCGCCTACGTCGTGTTCATCTGGCTCAAGTCGCGCCTGTCGTCGAAGACCAAGGTGATCATCGCCGTGGTCGGCATCCTGATGATCATCGGCATGCTGCCGCAGATCCTCGACGCCAAGTTCTGGGGCGTGGTGTTCTTTGGCGCATCGGTGATGATCATCGCCGGCATGCCGTGGCTGGACCACTCGCCGGTGCGGTCGATCCGCTACCGTCCCGACTGGCACAAGTATGTGTACATCGTGTTCGGCCTGTCGTTCGTCATCCTCGGCTACCTCGGCACCCAGGCGCCGAGCCCGATCGGCGGCATCATCTCGCAGGTGTGCACGCTGCTGTACTTCAGCTTCTTCCTGTTGATGCCATGGTGGAGCGCGATGGGCACGTTCAAGCCGGTGCCGAAACGTGTGACTTTCCAGCCGCACTAATCGACGACATCACAAGCGCAAAAGGACTCTTTACATGAATTTTCCGAAACAACTGATCGCCATCCTGGCGTTGCTGCCAGGCCTGGCATTTGCCAGCGAAGGCGGTATTCCGCTCGACAAGGCACCGGAGCGCACGAGCCTGACCTCGCTGCAAAACGGCGCCAAGCTGTTCGTCAACTACTGCCTGAACTGCCACTCGGCGGTCAACATGCGTTACAACCGCCTGAAGGACATCGGGCTGAGCGACGAGCAGATCAAGAACAACCTGTTGTTCTCGGCGGACAAGGTCGGCGACCTGATGACGACCGCGCTGCGTCCGGCTGACGCGAAGGCATGGTTCGGCGCGGTACCGCCGGACCTGTCGGTGATCGCGCGCGCCAAGGCGTCGCCGTCCGGCACCGGCGGCGACTACCTGTACACCTACCTGCGCACGTTCTACAAGGACGACACCCGTCCGACCGGCTGGAACAACATGGTGTTGCCGAACGTGGCGATGCCGCACGCGATGTGGCAGCTGCAGGGTATCCGCACCGCCAAGATGGTTGAAGAGAAAGATCCGCATGACCACAGCAAGACGGTGCACAAGTTCGCCGGCTTCCAGCAGGTGGCGCCTGGCTCGATGAGCCAGATGGAATTCGACACCGCGACGGCTGACCTGGTCAGCTATCTGGAGTGGATGGCCGAACCGGCGCAGGGCACGCGCAAGCGTCTCGGCGTGTGGGTGCTGCTGTTCCTGTCGCTGTTCTCGCTGCTGTGCTGGCGTTTGTCGGTATCGTACTGGAAAGACGTCAAGTAAGTCATTCATCGCCCGTGAACTTCGCGGGCGATCACTTTGGGGTGAGCCGCTAGCCGTTTCACCCCCTTTGTTTCTAAGGAACTATAAAAATGATGGTTCTCTACTCCGGCACCACGTGCCCCTTCTCCCAACGCTGCCGCCTGGTCCTGTTCGAAAAGGGCATGGACTTCGAAGTGCGCGACGTCGACCTGTTCAACAAGCCGGAAGACATCTCGACGATGAATCCGTACGGCCAGGTGCCGATCCTGGTCGAGCGTGAATTGATCCTGTACGAATCGAACATCATCAACGAGTACATCGACGAGCGCTTCCCGCATCCGCAGCTGATGCCGGCCGACCCGCTGATGCGCGCGCGTGCGCGCCTGATGCTGTTCAATTTCGAGAAAGAACTGTTCGTCCACGTCCACGTGCTCGAGAGCGAACGCGCGAAGGCCAACGACAAGAGCCACGACAAGGCGCGCGCCGAAATCCGCGACCGCCTGACGACGCTCGCGCCGCTGTTCCTGAAAAACAAGTACATGCTCGGCGACGAGTTCTCGATGCTCGACGTGGCCGTTGCGCCATTGCTGTGGCGCCTCGACCATTACGGTATCGAGCTGTCGAAGACGGCAGCGCCGCTGATGAAGTACGCCGAGCGCATCTTCTCGCGCCCAGCCTACATCGAAGCGCTGACGCCGTCCGAGAAAGTCATGCGTCGTTAATCAGTAGGAAAACGCTTGCGCGCCAGAGCGGCGACACCGTTCGGCCAGTCGCAGTAGACTGGCGCGCAAGCGTGTAATAGTGCCCGCATTAGAGAAGTATCACTCGCAACACTCTTTTCCCAGAACATGCCCGACATCTCAACCAAACCCTACATGCTGCGCGCCATCTACGAGTGGTGCACCGACAGCGGCTTCACGCCCTACCTCGCCGTCAAGGTCGACGCCGCCACGACGGTACCGATGGAGTATGTGAAGAAGGGCGAAATCGTGCTCAACATCAGCTTTGGCGCCACCTCCGGCCTGAAGATGGACAACGACGCGGTGCGCTTCAACGCGCGCTTCGGCGGCGTCTCGCGCGAGATCTACGTGCCGGTGCAAAACGTGCTGGCGATCTATGCCAACGAGAACGGCCAGGGGATGGCGTTCGAGGTCAGCAGCACGGCCGCGGAGAGCCCCGTGGCGCCCGTCGCGGACGCTCCCGTAGCGCCGGCGCCGGCCCTGTCGGCGGTGCCGAGCGCGGCTGCTGCAAAGAGCACGCCGGAGCTGTCGCTGATTCCCGACGATAACGACGAGCCGCCCAAAAAAGGCGGCCGCCCGACGCTGACAGTCATCAAATAGCGGTATAATTCGCACCCATGCCGACTTAGCTCATTTGGTAGAGCAGTTGATTTGTAATCATCAGGTGGCCAGTTCGAAACCGGCAGTCGGCACCAGAATTTAGTAACTGAGATTCACGCAACGACCCAGGATTAGTCCTTCTTATAGGGACTCCTGGTTTTTTTTCGTCTGCGGTAACTGCTCAGGTTGACAGGCACTTTCGATACGAAGGCGGCAGCACTCAAGTCGGCGCGCACTATATAGATGGCTTCCCTTCAGGAACTACAACGGCCGCGCCAACGGAAGAAGGACCGGTATTGTTGTCGAGAAATTTTTCCACCCTACGCCAGAAATCAATCCGGTTTTTCGGTAGGGACCATCCGTGGCCCTCGCCGCTATAGGCGGCAAACTCAACGTTGTTGTTGGTGCGAGTCACTGCGGAATAAAACTTCTTGCCGTGGTGGAGAGGAACGCGAGTGTCCTCGGACCCGTATGCCAACAGCAATGGCTGGCGGATGCGGGCGGCCTGCTGGATGCCCCATTGCTTGAAGCCAGCCTCGCAGTGCCGGACCCCCAGGCCGGTGGTGCCGAGAAATTCGACTTCCAAGATGGCGTAGCCGCGCGTAGCCAAAAATTGCGTGTCAGGATTCCAGCCCCACGTGGAGCCGCGCATCCACGGGCCACCGTGGACCAGGACTACCATCGGCAAGTTCTTCTTGATGCCGCCAGGAGGCAGAGTCAGCAGGCCCGGGATCTCCAGTCCATCGCGTGCCTTGAAGCGCAGCGGCTCTTGCCGCCCCATGCTGCCCCTTGGATCTTCGGATAGGCACTGCCGACGGGATCGAATTGCCCGGTCTTGGAGTCGTACAGTATGAACTGCGCCGGCTGGGTATCCGAATACGATTCAATCAGCACGCGCGATGAGCCCGGCCTGGCCGGTACCGTGAGCAGATTGACGGTCGCGGGCAATGCAAGATCCACCGCCTTCTGGATTTCCTTCATCGCAGGATCGAACCACATATTGCTCTTGGCATCGGTGGTGAAGAGAACGCCCAGGAGCTTGTCGCTTGCGACAAGGCTGCCGTCAAAATCGTAGCCCTTTGTGACCACGAGCGCTTCCTTGCTGACCTGCCCGGCTACAAAGTCGAAGGTGCGCAAAGACGACGTATCTTGCCCGGCATTAGCCACCACATACAGGCTAGAGTCCGGCCCGAAACCGAGTGGCACGATTTTGTCTTTGGCGCCAGTGTAGGTGCCATAACTGGCCAGTTCACGCCATTTGCCCGAGACCGGTTCGCGATAGAATAATGTAGTGTTAACCGCGTTAGACTGGGCTGCCAGTCGCGTTTTACCTTGAAAGTCCAGCATGAAACCGCTAACCTCGGGCTCCGAAGCGAATTCCGAGTTCCCGGTGACAGTATTGAGGCGGCGCAGCCGCGCTCCGATGTACTCACCGGTAGCTTTGTAGAGCGGGCGATTCACGTAAATCCATTCCGAATCCCTGACTGCCGGGCTGGCCGATCAAGAAGGTGTTCCAAGGTTGCGGAGCCCGGCCGAACCGGATGCGGGCCGCCAGCTGGATCCGCTCGGTGCCGTCGCGGTTGACGGCGAACAGGCCTGGACCTTCCTCCGCGAAGCCGCTGGCCTCGGTCGTATCGCGAAGATTGTAGACCAGCCGATTCTCATTGACCCATTGGAACTGCCCGATGTCCGTGTCCGTGTACTCCGCGACCGGCGTGCCCAACTTGGTGTCGAGATCAATCACTGCGAGAACGTCGCGCCGTCCTTTCAGACCCGTGCGGACCGCGAGGTAGCGGCCGCTCGGCGAAAATATGGCGCCGCCGAATGCATTATTCTCAAAAAAGCTCTCAATTGGCGGTTGCGCTACCGCATTCTGCGCATTGGCGGGCGACAGGACGGACGCGAAAACGAGCAGGCAGCAGCCAGCAAAATGGATTAATAAACGCTGGCAAATCTTTCTGCTCTCACGGCTAACCCATTAAGTATCGTTGAGAAGCGGCTACGTTGCCATAAAAATACGTGCTCCACCGACATTTCTGTTTGCGCGCCGGCTGGTGGGGTCGCTTACAGTCCGTCAATGCCAATTGTCCTCAACGGTTCAGGACGGGAGCCTCCCGGTGATTTGTTGTTGTGATACAGGGCCAAAGCCAGTGATGGGGACGCGGTCTCAGTCGGCGGTCAGGTCCGGGCTGCCCCCTAGGATGCCGGCGTAAGGCGCCGGACGGCCGCCGATCTTGACTGTTTCGTCGCCGATCTCGAACAGCCGGAACTCGCGGCTGTGGGCGCTGCCGAGCACCTTGATGACCGAGATCAGCGTGCGGATCTCCGCCTCCGTTTCGATGTAGCGCAGCATGACGATGGCGTCGACCAGGAAGGCGCTGCCGTTCGGGCTGAAGCGCAGCTCGGTGAAGCGGTCTTCCAGCTCGGCCGTCATGAGCAAGGTCACGCCCTTTTCGGTCAGCACAGTGGTCATGCGGAACAGCGACGCGCGGAAGTCCTCGCGGAACTCGGGCGCCAGCGCCGCTCAAACGCCGACAGCGAGTCGAGCACGACACGGGTGGCCTGGGTCTGATCGATCAGCAACACCAGCTCATGCAAGGTCTCGTCAACCGACAGGTCGAGCGTGCGCACGTTGAGCATCGCTACCTTGCCCGAACGGACCAGCCGATCGAGCTTGTCGCTCATCATCTCGCTCGGACTCTTCTCGAACAGTGCGATGACGGAGTTCTCGCCCTGCCGCACGCCTTCGGCGATGAACTCGGTTGCCAGGGTCGACTTGCCGGAGCCGGAGGGCCCCACCAGCAGCATCGAGTAGCCGGTTGGCAGCCCCCCGCCCAGCATACCGTCGTGTTCAGGCACGCCCATCGACAGGCGGCTGCCCGAGGCCGCTGCAGGCTAGCCCGCGCCGATCGTGTCGGCGGCGGCGAGCATGCGCGGGAAGATTTCGATGCCGACGTTGCTGATGCGGAAGGTGTGCATGCCGGGACGCTGGCGCTGGCCGCGCATCTTGATGACCTGCACCTTGCGCACCATGGCGTTGCGCTGGACTACCTGGTTGAGCCAGATGATGCCGTCGGCCACCGTGAAGATCGGGTTCTGGTCCGCTTCGTTGGCAACGTACTTACCGATGAGAAAGGTGGTCGCGTGCCAGCCGGTCATCTGCGTGACCAGTTGCTGGACGAACGACTGCAGCGCCTGGATCTCGCAATGCTCGCCTTTGGCGCCCTGGATGAATGAACGGAAAGAGTCGATGAAGACATACGCCGGCGCGTGGGTGCGCACGGCATCGAGGATCTGCGCCAGCACCAGATCGAAATTGCCCTGCTCGACCTCTTCGGCCAGGTTGATGAACTCGATCGATCCGTCAACCTTGTCGAAATCGAAGAACTCGAACTGCTGCTGGTAGCGCAGCATCTTGACGGGCGGCTCACCCATTGCCGTGAAGAACAATGCCTTGGATGTCGGGGTGGCGAGGGAAAACATGATCTGATGGGCAAAGGTCGTCTTGCCGCTGCCGGGCGCGCCGCCGATGATATTGAACGACAGCTCCGGCAAGCCGGCGCCGAGGATCTCGTCGAGTCCGGGGACGCCCGTCTTTAGCAGTTTTACCTTCAGTTTTTCGCTCATCACATGCTCCTGTCTACTTTTTTTGGTCGCGTTTGTCGCCGACGACGGAACCGACGAACTTGGCCGTGAGTGCCGGTCCGATCAACGTGAACAGCGAGTCAATGAATGTGCCCAGCAAGGCGCGCGTGGCGCGGATCACTTCATCGGATGGCTGGGTGGTGAGGACGGTCTCGAAGGCGCTGAAATGCGCGCCGCCGGCGCCGTTCGGCGCGATCGGCGGCAGCCAGGCAAAGGCGGCGCGGTTGACATCGACGCTGCGCGTGAACAGCAAGTTCACGCTGCCCGGACCGATCAGCGGCGAGAATTTTCCGAGCAACGCCAGCCAGACGACGATGCCGTCGCGCTGCGCGGTGCCGTCGGCACTGTCGTCGACCTGCTCCATCAACGCGCGCACGAGCTCAGTTTTTAAAGCCATAGATGCCCTTTCGGCGCCAGCGCGGCCCCCGCCCTCTTGCACTGCACTAACATCGCTCTCGTCTTTTCGGGGCTGGTTCGGATGGTGAAATTCTAGCTGAAAGCGTGAACCTCGATGATCAGAAACTAATGATCGCGAGAGGGAAACCGCACGAGCGGGATCGACAGTGTCACGGTGGTGCCGTGTGGGCGCGAACCGGTCACGCTCAGTTGACCGCCGAGCGCAGTCATGCGCTCCTCGACGTCGAGCAGTCCATACGAACTCGACTTGCGCGCCTGACCGGTATCGAAGCCGACGCCGTTGTCGCCGACCGTCATCGACACGGCGTTGTTGAGCAGGGCCAAGCTGACGTCGACCCGGCTGGCCAGCGAGTGGCGGAACACGTTGCTCAGGCATTCCTGCAGCGCGCGGTACAGCGCCAGCGTCTGCTCGTCGCTCAGCGCCTTGTCGTCGAAGTGGGCATCGCGCGACAGCTTGCAGCGCAGGCCGGACGAGCGCTCGAATTTGTCGAGTTCCCACTCGACTGCAGCGACGACGCCGAGTTCGATCTGAAACGGCCGCATATGGGCGACGATCTGGCCGACCGAACTGATGGTGCTGTCGAGATTATCGAGCGCCTTGTCTACCCAGTCGTGCAATCGCGGGTGCGCGGCGGTACGCGCATGTAGTGCGGAAATATCGGTGCGCAGCGCCACCAGGTTCTTGCCGAGATTGCTGTCGATCTCGCGCACGATCCGTTTGCGCTCTTCTTCGCGCGAGGCGACCTGGTGCGCGAGCAGCTCGTTGAGTTTCTTTTCGCTGGCGCGCAGCGCGGCCTCGGTCTTTTCGCACTGCAGCACCTTGGCCACCAGCGCCTCGTTGATCAGCGTCTGCTCGACGGTGAGGAGCATGTCGGAGGGCACGTGATCACCCGTCGCTCGCGCTGCTGAGCGCAGGCGGGCACGCAGCGCCGACGATGCGCCGTTATAGGGTTTGTATGTTCGCATGTTGCATCGTGGTTCGTGGCGCTCAACAAGAGCTGCGGGGACGGTCACCGCGTCAGCAGGGCCTGACTGCAGTTCGCGTCGCTTGCCCGAAGAGTCATATTAGTAATAAAAGTAAATAAATGCTAGGTGCATACGCTCTGCGCCGCGCCGAATGCATTGAACTTTGTAACCGTCTGTGATTAGAGCGAACCGGCAATCGTTGCTGCACATCTAACGGTCATGCAGCATCATCATGGTGTGACGAGATGAACGTGGACTTGAGAGGCGCCGCGAAACGCCTGCTATTTTCGCTGTCGGTGGCCGCTTCGCTGGGCGGCTGTGCTGTCTATGAACCGTATCCGGCCAGCTACACGAAGTACGATCCGTACGGATACGGCTACCCGTATGGACAACCGGCGTACGGCGGCGCGCCGACCTATGTCGGCCCACCCGTCTCGCTCGGCTTGTGGTTCGAGTCGCATCGCGGTCATGGCAATCGCGGCCATCATCGGCACCATGGATACGGCCATCGCGGCTGGCGAGACGGCGGCCATCACGGCGGCTGGGGACATGGGCACCGCGGCGGCAGGCGCTAGATTGGCCGCTGCGGCGCCAGGTACGCCGCGTGTGGCCACGTCTGGACCGCTGGTCACTGGGAGCGCGCGCAAGGGCTACGTGTATCAACCGCCGCAGTGGGAACAACGCGACGGCGGCTGGCGCATGCAGCGCGGCGGTTGGCAGCGCGGTGAGCGCGCCGATGGCCGCAGCGACCGTGACGGTGACGGCGTGCCGAAGCGCGATGACGCGCGGCCGAACGATCCGAACCGTTAAGCGGCAACACGCAACAGCGCGCGCGGCAGCAAGCCCGCGATGCGCGCAGCTTCACCAGGGCCGTTTTTAGCACTCCATACCGCGTTAAGTGCAGTCTGTCGCAATCCGATGGGCCCGCGCCTGGCACCTGGCTATAGTTCACTCAACCCAACGAACTTAACTACCCAGGAGCCCAACATGAACATCGCAAAAAACATGGAAGTCATCTTCATCACCGCCCTCGCATTGGTCTCGGTGACCACACTTGCCAACGCCGCCGCGCCGGCCCACCGCGCAGTGACGCCGCTGATCCAGCAGGTCGACGCCAGCGCGTCAATGGCGGTGGTGACCATCACCGCCAAGCGCCTGACCGCCGCGCAAAAAGCGCAGCTCGGCAACTGATTCGTCACCCCGGACCACGCGGAGAATGATAATGAAGACACTGATCGGTACCGTCTGCATCGCACTGACACTGGCCGCAACTTCCAGCGCGGCGCTGGGCCAGCAAAGCAGCGAAACGCGGGCCATCGATGCCCGCGTGCAAAAGGTAAAGCTGGGCGGCACCATCGACCTGCGGGTCAAGCAGGGACCGGCCGCCTCGCTGGTGATCACGGGCGATCAGCGTTACGTGCCGAAGGTGATCACCACCCAGCGCGGCGACACCTTGCATATCGATATAGAGAATGACCGCCACTTTAACTTCGGCAAGAACAACAAGGACCAGTTGCGCGCCGAACTGACCTTGCCGGACTTTAACGAACTGGTGTCGCAAGGCGTCGGCTCGGCCAGCATCACCGGCTTCACCGGCGAGCAGATCCGCCTGTCGCTGGACGGCGCCGGCACGGTCACACTCGCCAGCCGCTACCGCAGCATCAACGCCTCGCTGGGCGGCGTTGGCAACATGGCGCTCGGCACCACCGACAGCGAGCGCGTCGAACTGAGCTTGCGCGGCGCAGGACGCATCGAAATTGCCGGCCAGAGCAAGCTGCTGCGCGCAAAGCTTGGCGGCATCGGCAGCCTGGAAGCGCGCGACCTGCGCGCCGACACGGTCGAGCTCAAGATGAGCGGCCTCGGCAGCGCGACGGTGTACGCCAAGAGCAGCGCCGACCTGGTACTCAACGGACTTGGCTCGGCTACCGTGTATGGCAAGCCAGGCAGCCGCAAGTCGAGTGCCAGCGGACTTGGTAGCGTTAGCTGGGAGTAAGTTCGCTGCACACCGCAATCAGCCGCCCCGGAAACGATGCGGCTTTTTTCGCTATTTCACGACCATATTATTTTTGACCCCGCGCACGCCGGCCACGCCGCGCGCAAGCTCGACTGCCTTGCGGACGGCTTCGTGCGACGAGACGAAGCCGCTTAACTGAACGGCCCCCCTGAAGGTCTCGACATTGACTTCGGTCGCCTTGACGGTGGGGTCGGCTGCGAGCGCCGCCTTGACCTTGGTGGTGATCAATGCGTCATCGATGTACTCGCCGGTGCCTTCGCGCGTGGCGGTGGGCGCGCAGGCAACCATTGACAGGATCAGCAGGCTGGCGAAGAGGGCTTTCAGAAAGTGTGCGATACGCATGGCGGGACTCCTGGGTCGGGTTAACTCGCCCCCATTGTCCCGCGACTCGGCCGGGCCGATTTGATGTCCGCCAATCCTATCGGCCGCGCGACGCCGTGCGCGCGATCGCGGCGCGGATCAGCCGGCGCGCTTCGAGCTTGCTGCGCATCAGGTCGCGTCCGAGCACGACCCGCACATCGACCGCCACGCCGGGCTCGACTTCGACCAGTGCGGCGTGCTCGAAACGCTCGGCCAGCCGCACGGCAGCGTCGCGCGAACCCGGCTGGTACTCGATCCGCGTTTGCTCGACATTGAACCCCTTGTGATTCGACAGCCGCGTCACGCGCATGCCGATGTCGCCGAGCTTGCTCGCCAGCTTGCGTGCCATGCCGGTCACGCCGTTGCCGTTGCGAATTTCAAGCGTCGTGCCGCCTGGCGCGCGCGGCGGCGGCGCCTCCGGCTGGCGACCGGCGGCCAGCACGCCGCGCGCAGCGGCCGCCATCGGCGCCGGCTCGCTGTCGGCCGGCGCGACCGTGAGCGGCGTGGCGGCAAGCGCCGCCGGCTGCACCTCGCCACCATGACGGCGCAGCTCGAAAATGCCGCTGCTGGTCTGGTGCACCTCGCTGACGGGGAAGGTGTCGACGGGCTGTTCGACGGCAACCGCGCTGTCGATCGCCGCCGCGCCGCTGCGCCGGGCCGCCGTGTAATCAGCCTTGAAGTCGTGCGCTTCCAGCGCGGCCGCCTGCTGCAGCATTTGCTGGGCGCGCTCATGCTGGCCGAGCTTTTCGAGCGCTGTGCCGAGATGGCGCCAGGCGCGGTGGCTGAGCGGATCGAGCAGGCACGCTTTTTCCAGCGCGACAACGGCGGCGGCATGGTCGCCATCGAGCAGTTGCGCGTAACCGAGATTGCTGAACAGATAGGCGGTGGCGGTGTTGGCCGGCGTCGCCGCGGTCAGCGTCTGCCACAGCGCAATGGCGCGTGCGTACTGGCCCTGCTCGGCGTACAGCGTCGCCAAACCATTCTGCGCATTGACGTGGCCCGGATCGGCCTGCAGCGCCTGGCGATAAGCGGCCAGCGCGTCATCCGGGCGCTGGGCCAGGTGCGCATTGCGACCGGCCAGGTAGGCCTGGTCGGCCTGGGCGAACGCCGGCTGCGCCGACGGCCCGATTTGCGGCTGATCGGTGCGGGCGACCTGGACGCACGCCACCAGGAGCGTGCCGGCGCACGCCGCGGAGAGATGCTTCAGGCTGGGGTGCATGGTTGCTCCTTGGATGGATTCAGTTGCCGTTCATGGCGCTCAGCGCGGCGGCAACCTGGATGCCGGCCGGCCCTACCAGAACGATCAGCAATGTCGGAAAGATGAAGAAAATCAGCGGGAACAGCAGTTTGAGCGCGATCTTCGCCGCCGCTTCCTCGGCCACCAGCTGGCGCTTCGAGCGCAGCGTGTCCGAGTGCACCCGCAACGACAGGCCCATGCTGGTGCCGAAGCGTTCCGACTGGATCAGCATGGCGACGAGCGTGTCGACATCCTCGACGCCGCTGCGCAGCGCGAAGTTGCGCAGCGCCTTTTCCTTGGTAAACCCGGCGCGCATTTCCATCAGCACCAGCTGCAGTTCCTGCGCCAGCACCATGCTCTTGATGTGGATCTCGCCAGCGACCTTGATCAAGCCGCGTTCCAGGCTCAGGCCGGCCTCGACGCAGACGGTCAGCAGATCGAGCGCGTCCGGGATCGTCTCGAAAATTTCGCGCTGGCGGCGCGCGGCGATACGGCGCAGCACCACGTTCGGCAGGTAGTAGCCGAGCGCCACCGCCAGCAGCAGCGGCAGCATGAACTGGTGCGCCGCCCATTTGGGCGCCGCCCATACCATCACGCCGGCGGCGATCGACGGCACGATCAGCGCCAGCACGGTCTTGGCGGCGAAGTACAACGTCGCCGCGCCCGAGGTGCGCCAGCCGGCATTCATGAAGCGCGTGCGCAGCGCCGACTGCTCCCAGCCTTCTTCCGGCAGCGACAGCCGGCTGAACGGCTGCGCCGCCTTGACCACTTTCTCGACCCAGCCATTGCTCTCTAGCGCGCTCGGCTCGCTCGGCTGGTCGAAGCTGGCCAGGCGCTCGCGCATGTAGTTGGGGGTAAAAATTGCCAATGCGAGCATGACGAGGCCGACGACGACGCCGAACAGGATCAGCAGGAAGACGATATGCGATGCGGTCATGGCCAGGCTCCTCAGACGCGGATACGGACGATACGGCGGGTCCACAAACCGCCGAGGATGATCATGACGACGCCGACCCACAGCATGCGGATGCCGAGCGGGTGGGTCCACAGCGTGCTGACGTAGCCGCGGTTGACCAGCATCATCACGCCCATCATGACGAACGGCAGCGAGGCGAGGATCCAGGCCGACAGCCGGCCCTCGGCCGACAGCACGCGCACCTTGCCGGCCAGCTTCAGGCGCTCGCGGATGATGTGGCTGATGTTGCCAAGAATTTCAGCCAGGTTGCCGCCCGACTCGCGCTGGATCACCACCGCGATCACCAGGTAGCGCAGGTCGGTCAGCGGCACCCGCTCGGCCAGGTTGTGCAGCGCCTCGTTCATCGGCACGCCGTAGTTGATTTCCTGGTGCGCCGTGCGGAATTCGCCGCTGAGCGGCTCGGGCAGTTCGTTGCCGACCATCTGCATCACGTTATTGAACGAATGGCCGGCGCGCATGGCGCGGGCGAAGAAGTCGGCCGCCTCGGGCAGCTGCCGTTCGATGCGACGCAGGCGCGCGGTGCGGGCGCGGCGCAGGTACATTACCGGCATCGACACCAGCAGCAAAGTGAACAGCACTTGCACCGCGCCGGGCATTGGCTGCAGCACGCCGAGCGTGAGCGCCACCACCAGCGCCAGGCCGGTGGCGCCGATGAACCGCTCGACCGACCACTTCAGCCCGGACTGCAGCAGCAGGCGGTCGATCGTGTGCGCGGCGCGCAAGCGGTGCAGGCGACGGTCGAGCCACTCCGACCTGGCGAAGCGGCGCTGCTTGAGAATCGACACGCGCTCGCCGCTGTCTTCCATGCCGCCCGACATCAGGCGCAGGCGGCGCGAGATGCGCCGCGCCGCGCTGCCGTGGGCGCCGGTCCACCACAGGTAGGCGCCTTCGATGATCAGGATGACCGCGGCGAACGTCAGTACCGCAAAGCCATAAAACAATGCATCCATGTCGTCTCCTGGCGCTATTCGTAGATGCGGCTCGGATCGAACGCCGAATCGGGAACCGGCGCGCCGAACAGGCGCACCCGCTCGGCGAAGCGCGGGCGCACGCCGGTGGCGATGAAATGGCCGAGCACCCTGCCGTCGGGCGCCACGCCGGTCTGGTCGAAGCGGAAGATTTCCTGCATGGCGATGATGTCGCCCTCCATGCCGGTGATCTCCTGCATGCTGACAAGCTTGCGCGCGCCATCGGTCAGGCGCGTGACCTGCAGCACCACCGTCACCGCCGAGCAAATCTGCTGGCGGGTGGCGCGCGGGGTCAGGTTGACGCCGGCCATGCCGACCATGTTCTCGAGCCGCGCCAGCGCGTCGCGCGGCGTGTTCGAGTGGATCGTCGCCAGCGAGCCTTCGTGGCCGGTATTCATTGCCTGCAGCATGTCGAGCGCCTCGGCGCCGCGCACCTCGCCGAGGATGATGCGGTCAGGGCGCATGCGCAAGGCGTTGCGCACCAGCGCGCGCTGCGATACCTCGCCCCTGCCTTCGATGTTCGGCGGGCGCGTCTCGAGCCTGACCACGTGCGGCTGTCGCATTTGCAGCTCGGCCGCGTCCTCGATGGTGATGATGCGCTCGTTGGGCGGGATGAAGCCCGACAGCAGGTTCAGCAAGGTGGTCTTGCCGCTGCCGGTGCCGCCGGAGATCAGGATGTTGATCTTGGCGTGGCCCAGTGCCTGCAGCACCTGCACCATCGGCGGCGTCATGCTCTTGTAGGCGAGCAGGTTGTCGACCGTCAGCGGCGAGGCCGAAAAGCGGCGGATCGACAGGATCGGCCCGTCCACCGCCAGCGGCGGGATGATGGCGTTGACGCGCGAGCCGTCGGGCAAGCGCGCATCGACCATCGGGCTCGACTCGTCGACCCGGCGCCCGACGCGCGAGACGATCTTCTCGATGATCTTCATCAGGTGGGCGGCGTCGTGGAAGCTGGTATCGGTGAGCTCGAGCTTGCCGTGCCGCTCGACGTACACGCTGGAATGGGTGTTGACCAGGATGTCGGACACCGATGGGTCGGCCAGCAGCGGTTCGAGCGGGCCGAAGCCGAGCATCTCGTGCTGGATGTCGAGCACCAGGTTGTGCCGCTCGGTCTGGTTCAGGACGATCCGCTCGTCTTCGATGATGCGCTGGATCAGCAACGCCAGTTCGTGCTTGAACTGCTCGGTGGTGAGGCGCTTGAGGCGCTCCAGGTCGATCCGGTCGAGGATCAGCTGGTGCACATTCTTGCGCAGTTCCTGGTAGGCCTGGGTGGCCGCGCCTGGTGCGGCCGGTGCGGCCGCGCGCAGGTCGTCGGACCCATTCAAACGCTCGCGTAAAGTCATCAACGGTCTCCTCGTTTATTGGTCGGTATCGGCGCGGCCGAACAGGCGGTCGAACAGACCCTTGTTTTCAACGACGCGGCGCGCGGTCACCAGTTCGACCAGGTCGGCCAGGCTGCGCGAGACCGGCGCCGCGCGCGACAGGCGCAGCACCGGCACACCCTGGTTGACCGAATCGGTGACGGCGATATAGTCGTTCGGAATGGTGTGCACTACCTCGGCGCCGAGCGCGCTTTGCAAGTCTTGCAGGCGCAGCTTGCCGCCCTTTTCGTAGCGATTGACGATCAGCCGGGTTTGCTCGATCGGGTAGCCGAGCGAGCGGAAGATGTCGAGCAGGCGGCGGCCATCGCGGATGTCCGGCAGGCCGAGCTGCAGGATCGGGTAGATGACGTCGGCGTTGTCGAGCGCGCGCAGTGAAATGGCGTCGATCTGGCGGCCGACGTCGAGCACGATATAGTCGTAGTGCTGGCGTGCCACGCGCAGGATCGCGTCCATGTGTTCGGGCTTGAGTTCGACGGCCTGGCCCGGATCGTCGGCGGCGGCGAGGATGCCGAAGCCGGGCGACACGTGCACCAGCGACGACTCGAGGAAGGCGGCGTCGAGGCGGGCGATGTGGCGGCACACGTCCGACAGCGTCATCGCCGCCTTCTGGTCCGACACGTACAGCGTGGCGTCGCCGAACTGGCCGTGCAGGTCGATCAGCAGCACTTTCTTGTCGGCCAGCGCGGCCAGCGCATAGCCGAAATTGGTCGACAGGAAGGTCGCACCGCTGCCGCCCTTGCAGGCGATAAAGGCGAGAATTTTGCCGTCGCGCATGTTCGTCACGCCGGCGGCGGCGGCGACGCGGTCGATCGCTTCGTGCAAGGCGCGGTGCACCAGCGGCAGCTGCAGCACTTCGCGCACGCCGGCGCGCATGGCGCGAATCAGCAGTTCCTGGTGGTGCGCGCCGGTCAGCAGCATCAGGCTGGCGCCGGGGTAATGCTTGGCCAGCCGCTCGAGGTGGGCGGCATCGTTATCGTCGAGCTCGCTCGCGTCGATAATCACCATTGCCGGCTGGTCCGGCAGCGGCCGGTCGAGCGCATCCTGGAGGCTGCTGCGGCACGCGCCCAGGCTCAGCGGCGGTACCCGCGCCGCCCCCTGCGCCGCCAGTTCCGCCTGCAAGTCGCCGTCGCGGGTGATAAGTAAGGCTTTCATAAACTATCCTTGTCGATGGACGGTACCGTTTCGGGTGCAGGCGCCAACCACTCGCTGTCGCCCGGCGTGCCGATCGGGGCGGTGGCGACACGCCGCGGCGTCGGTGAACCGCGGCGCGGCCATCCCCGCTCATGCGGCGCCGCGCCGTTTCATTTGGTCGTCAGGTGGATAGTCGATACGGCGCCGTTGTTGGTCTCTGGCGGCGCTTCGTAGCGCTGGACGGCGGCGCGTGCATTATTGCCGTCCAAGCCGGCCGCCGGATTCGGATTGAGCGCTGCCGCCGGATTGATGACCTGCGCGGCGAGCGTGGCGCGCACCGCTTGGCCGGACAGGCCGTTGCCGATGTCGCTGCGATAGCTGTTGTGGGCGCAGCCGAAGAGCGTCGCCGCCAGCGCCAGCACGGCGGTGATGATTGCCTTGTTATGTCGCGTTGCCATGGTCTCTCCCTTATTTGAGTTCGAAACCGCGTGCGGTGGCGGCCGAGGCCTCGCCCTGCGCCATTCGCGCCTGGGGCTGGGGCTGGACTGCCGGCGCCTGGCGCTCGATGGCCACCGGCGCGTCGCCCTCGAGGCGACCGCCAAGCATCAGCTGGGTGCGGGTCGGCGGCGTCACCGCATCGGTCGGCAAGGCATAGTTCGGCGCCAACGGCTTGACCAGGTGCGCCGTCACGACGAACACCATTTCCGTCTTGTCCTGCTGGTAATCGGTGCTGCGGAACAGCGCGCCGAGAATCGGCACCTCGGACATGCCGGGCGTGCCGTTCATGCCGGTGACCGTGTTGTTCTTGATCAGGCCGCCAATGGCGAAGCTCTGGCCGTCGTACAGCTGCACCGTGGTGCTGGCGCGCCGGGTGGTGATCAACGGCAGCACCGCCAGGCCGCCGCCGGCGGTGATGCCGATGCCCTCGCGCGAGACCTCGGACACTTCCGGCGCCACCTTCAGGTTGATGCGCCCGCCGGCCAGCACGGTCGGGGTGAAGCGCAGGCCGACGCCGAATTCGCGCTCTTCCAGGGTGACCTTGTTGTTGTCCTGGGCGACCGGGATGAAGATGCGGCCGCCGGCCAGAAAGCTGCCTTCCTGGCCGCTGAGCGCCATGACGGTCGGCTCGGCCAGCATGCGCACCAGCCCGTCCTTGCGCTCGGCGTCGGCGCCGATGCGGTTGCCGTTCGACTTGCGCAGGTCGAGCACGCCGTTCGCCGGCGACACGCTGTTGGCATTTCCGGCGAGGAAGTTGGACAGCAATGTCGCCGCCCAGCTGCCCGACGAGAAGCGCCACGTCAGGCCGACGTCGAGCCGTTCGAGCAGGCTCTTCGACACTTCGGCGATCTTCACTTCCAGCATCACCTGCTGCGGCGCGCTTACCGACAGCAGGTTGATGACGCGAACGCCACCACCGTTGCCGGCGCCGGCTGCGTCGGGAGCCGCTTGCGCGCCGCCGCCCTCCTCGTTCTTCGCCAGCGAGCGCAGCGGCTTGCGCACGAACGCACCGGCCAGCTCCATCGCCCGCGCCACCGCCGGCGCGTCGGCCACCACGCCGCTGAGCACGATGGTGTCGCCGGCGGTGGTCACGCTGATGTTGCGCTCGTCCGGCAAGGCGGCCGCCAGCGCCGCGCGCAGTGGCGCCGTGTCCATCGTCACCACCAGGTCGACGATGCTGCAGCTGCCGCTGCGGCCCTGGATGATCATGTTGGTGCTGCCGACGTCGACGCCGACCAGATACAGCGTATCGGGCGCAACGAGCATCGCCTGCGCCACGGCCGGATTGCCGACGCTGCGGTGACGCACTTGTTCTGGCAGGCGCATCAGCGTCGATTTTCCCATCTGCAGTGTCATGGCGGCCGGCCGCGCGGCCTGGCCGAGGCAATGCGGGCCGCTGTCGGCGCGCTCGGCCGGCACCGCCGGATTTGCCTTCGGCTGCGCCGCGATGGCCAGCCCCTGGGCCAAGGCCAGCACGCCGCACACGGCAAGGCGCGAGGCGCGCCCTGGTTGGCCATTATTGATGAGTAGGTTCATCTCGCTGCTCCGGCAAAGTGGAAAGTGAAAAATCAGAAGCACTCTTGCGACGACTGCAAGCCGTTGAGCACACTGACGCATTGACGCTTGAGCGTTGCCATCGGCGCGGCCAGCACGACGACCGGCTTCGGCGCCGGCCTGGCGACGCCAGGCAGCACCTTGGCCGCGGCAGCTTGCTGTTCATTGAGCAAGGTGCGCTTGGTCGCGCCGATCGTCGACGGCAGCGATGGATCGACCTGGTTGCGCAAGGCCAGCGACAAGGTGCCGACGCCGCGCGCCAGGTCGAGGTGTTCGGCCTGCTCGGGCGAGACCTCGAGCGTGACGGCGTTGACGACCTTCGGCTTGGTTTCGTCGCGGCTCACTTCCTGCGCCACCGCCAGTACCAGGATGCGTTCGAGCACGATCTTCGAGATGTGCTGGGCGGCGCCGGGCACGGTGTTCTGGCCAGGTTCGCGTTCGGTGTGCACGATGACGTCGACGTAGTTGCCCGGCAAGGCGAAGCCGGCCACGCCGATGACGTCGTTGACCCGCACCGTAATGGCGCGCTTGCCCTCGCTGATCAAGGCCGACAGACCGCCCAGCGTGCCGGCCGGCGCCAGCTTCGATTCGCTGATCGGCTCGTTCTTCAGCAGATTGCCCTTCAGCACGCGGTCGTGCAGGCGGGCCGGGTCGGTGAAGGCGTCGGCCGGAATGTCCTTCTTCGGCCACTCGGCAAAGCCAAGCATCTCGGGCGTCAGGCGCTGCCCGCGGTTGGCGTCGGCCGTGGCCACGACGATGCGTCCCATCTTGCCGGCCGACTGGCGCAACAGCCAGAACGAAGCCAGCACCACAGCCACGGTCCCTAACAGGACTGCGACCGCCATCATCGCCAGCGCGCGCTTATTTTTCATCAGATTGTCTCGCTCAGTGAGTCGCCGGCGGCGACGAAATAGGGAGCCGGGTGCGGGATGCTGCGGGTGGCGCTGGCGCCACCCTCCCCGGCCAACATGCTGGTCCAGGCTTGCTCGATAGCACCGATCGTCAGGCGCGGGGCGGCGCCGGCAAAGCTGGCGAAATCGGCGATGCGCTCGATCAATTCACGCGGATAGCTCGCCAGCAGCGGCGCGCCGTCGGTACCGTGCAGCACGTCGATCAAGTGCGCCAGCACCCGTTCGTCGCACTCGAGTCCGCTCAGCATGCACTGGCGCCGGAACAGGCCGCGGTAGCCCGCTTCGCCGAGGGCGCCGATATGAATCTTGTAGCCGACGCGCCGCATGGCAGACGCGTCGAGCATCTCGTGCGGTGCACGGTGCGTCACCAGCACCAGCGTGACGTCGAACGGCACGCTGATCTTGTGGCCGCCTTCGATGGTCAGCTGGTCGGTGCCGCTGTCGAGCGGCCCGCTCCAGCGATTTAACAGCTGCGCGGCGGCGATACGCTGGCGGCCGAGATCGTCCACCACCAGCATGCCGTTGTTGGCAAGGAAGTGCGGCGGCGCGTGATAGACGCCGCCGGCCTTGTCGTGCCGCAGGTCGAGCATCTCCACGCTCAGGTCGGCGCCGACCTGCACCACCGGCCGCTGGCACAGCGCCCAGCGGCTGTCGCTGCTGCGCCGGTCTTCGGCCTGGCGCAGCTGCAGCGGCGCCGGATGCAGCAGCGGGTCGTGAAACTGCACGATATCGCTGTCGACCAGGATCGCGTACGGCGTCGCCACCAGGCCGCACTGCAGCTGCCCGAGCTTGCGCGCGATCGTGCTCTTGCCACTGCCGGACGGGCCGTGCAGCATCAGCGAGCGGCCCGACTGCAGCGCCGCGCCGATCAGTTCGCGCACCGACGCGTCGATGCCGTCGTCGCAGAACGCGGCGGCCAGTTCGGCGGCGCCGACGCGGTTGACGCGCGCCTGCCGCTGCGACTGGCGCAGCACCAGGTCGCGGTAGGCGCGCAAGGTCACCGGGGCGGCGCCGATATAGCGGCAGCGCGCCAGGAATTCGGCCGCGCGCAGCTTGCCGGTGGCGGTCAGCTGGTAATGCACGTCGAGGTCGGAGTCGCCGCGCAAGGCTACCTCGACGATCTGTTCGGCGACCATGAAGCCGAGCACTTCGCGCAGCACGCTGAACGACAGGCGCATCTTGCCCATCAATACGGGCAGGTGCACCTTGCCGACCGCATACATCGTCTTCGCGGCCAGTTCGACCAGCAAGGTCAGCTCGAGGCCGGTGTCGTTGATGGTCTTCGGTTGCGGCGGCAGGCGGGCGACGATCTCGCCGGCGCCCGGCGCGACGACTGCGGCTCCGGGCGGAGCCACCAGCGCCGTCAGCGTTTCGGTGTCGAACATTGCGTATCTCCCACGGGCCCAGACTGTTTCGCTGGATTAAGATTCATTTTATCGAGCGTTGCCGAGCGCCTATTGACGGTTAGCAAGCTCATCCTCCGGGGAAATTATTCGGTCGCCCTCACAGGTGGCGCAGTCCCAGCATCAGGAAGGCGCCCACGGCGATCGCCAATGCATACGGCATGCCGCCGACGCTTGGCGCCGGCATCGGCTCGGCCACCAGCGGCACGCCGGTCATGCGCCGCAGCAGCGGGCGCAGCAACGTGCCGACGTTGAGTGCGGCCGTGCGCGTCTTGCCGCGCCACAGCACGATGGCGAACGCCAGCAGGCCGCCGCAGCAATAGGTGGCCAGGCCGATATGAAATGTTTGCAGCGGTCCGCAAAAGGCGCCGACGGTGGCCATCAGCTTGACGTCGCCGGCGGCCATCGCACGCACTATATAAAGGGGGAGGAACATCGACAGGCCAATGCCCATGCCGGCCAGCACCGTGGTCAGCAGTTCGAGCGGCGCGCCGGCGGCAAGGTGCAAGCCGACGGTGCACACCAGCCCGCACCCGAGCAGCCGGTTCGGAATGCGGCGTTGCGCCAGGTCGTAGCCACTGGCCACGAGCAGCAGCGCAACAAGAGACAATTCGAGGGAAGATTGCAAAGTCATGGACGACTCGCTGGGAAGGGAAAAAAAAGCCTCCCCGACGGGGCCCCGTCGGGGAGGCTGGGCTCGCTTACAGTGCAGTACCGCCCAAGGCAACCAGGACCGATGTGAATGCGACCTTGATATGCGGACCAATCGCCATGACGGTAGCGGCAATGACGGCAGCGATCGCAGCTGCCAGCATGCCGTACTCCAGCGCCGTTACACCGTCTTCGTCGGCAACAAAAGCACGTACTGTCGAGATGATCTTGCTCATGGCTTACTCCTGTGAAGTGGATGAAAGTTCAAACCCTGGCGCGTCGCAAGCGTCGAACTGCAACCTTCACCTGACTGACCTGACTGCTGTCTTTCAAGTGCCGCGCCATGGAAGTGACTATATCTGGTGATTCCGCACAGCAACTTGACCATACGCAACTTTTCCATGCGGCATTATTTAATGGCGCGATGAAACTGCGGTTGGGGTCACAGGAACACAGGAAAGATACAGCGAACGCGGCCGGCGGGCGGGGCCGCCCGCGCGTCGCGACGGTTGTCAGGCGAGGTTGAGGAACTTCATCGGATCGACGTGCCACTTGGCGGGCGCCTCGTGGCCGACGATCTTGTCGCCGCCGCCGAAGCCGAGCGCGCGCGACAGGTCGACCGTTTCCGGTTTGATGTAGACCTTGCTCTTGCTGTTGAAGAACACGTTGACCTTCGGCGCCAGCAGGTTCGTCTGGTGCGGCTCGATCACCACCGCCAGCCGGCCCGACGCCAGCATCACCATCGTGCCGACCGGATAGATGCCGACGCAGCGCATGAACGCCTGCACATAGCCGGGATTTAAGTGGCACTTGCTCCACTCGTAGATCTTGCGCAGCGCTTCGGCCGGCGACAGCCCCTTGTGATAGCAGCGGTCGGCGGTAATGGCGTCATACACGTCGACGATGGCCGCCATCTGCGCCAGTTCGCTGATGGTGGTGCCGCCCTGCTTGTCCGGATAGCCGCTGCCGTCGAGGCGCTCGTGGTGGTGCAAGGTGATGTCGAGCGGGATCGGGCCGATGCCTTCCGACCGCAGCAGCAGGTCGTAGCCGTCGCGCGGATGGCGCTTGATGACGTCGAATTCCTCGGCCGTCAGCGGGCCTGGTTTGTTGAGGATGCGGTCGGGCACCAGCGCCTTGCCGGTATCGTGCAGCAGGCCGCCGAGGCCGGCCTCGTAGGTGGTGGCCGCATCCATGCCGCGCGAGCGGCAGAACGCCACCAGCAGCGTGCATACGCTGACCGAATGCAAGAACGTGTAGTCGTCGGCACTCTTGATGCGCAGCAAACCCATCAGCGCACCGGGATTGCGCAGGATCGATTCGGTAATGCTTTGCACCATCGGCGACACCTTATCGAGTTCGATCGCCTTGCCCATCCGCGCGTCCTGCATCACGCTGCGCACCAGCGACGTTGCCTGGTGGCGGATCAGGGCGGCGCGCTGCACCTCTTCGCCGAGCGACACGCGCGTCACGATCACCGGCGCGGCGGCGATCACGGTCAGTTCGGCCTCGATACATGCGTCGGCTTCGGCCACGGTGGGCGCATCCTGCACGTCCAGCCCGCGCGTGTCGTCGATGACCACGACATGGATGCCGGCAGCGCGAATCTTGCCGATTTCATCGTCCTGCGTCAGCAAAAAGCGACTCCGCGCGAACGGATGGGTCATCCAGTCGCAACTGAGGTCATGGATATACATGCCCACCTTCAGCTGGGAAGCGTCGATTTTCTTCAGCATTTCTTGCCTCGCCATCAAATGGTGATTGCCGAATGGCGCCCACGGTACCCTGAAGTATATCGAGTTTATTTCTGCATTGCATTAATATTTACAATAAAGAAATTTTAATTTGCGCCAGTCAGCCTCGCCGCGCTCGCCGCCGCCGCGCTGCCGAGGTAAAATCACCGGTTGCCGCCAACCGCGGCGCCCCTGGCCCGCCGGCCAGGCGCCTACCCGGCGCCGTCATCTGCGGGCGACATTCTGAATCACCCTTTTGGAGCATCACCCATGCCAGATACCACGGCGGCAGTTCCTGCCAGCGCGCAGAACGTCTCAACGCGCCTCACCACCGTCACCCTCGACGACAAATACACCGCCAAGTCCGGCAACATTTTCCTGTCAGGGATCCAGGCGCTGGTGCGCCTGCCGATGATCCAGCGCGAGCGCGACCTCGCCGCCGGGCTCGACACGGCTGGCTTCATCTCCGGCTACCGCGGCTCGCCGCTGGGCGGCCTCGACGAAACGCTGTGGAAGGCCAAGGCCCACCTCGAGGCGCACCACGTCAGGTTCGTGCCCGGCGTCAACGAAGACCTGGCCGCCACCGCCGTCTGGGGCACCCAGACCGTCGACCTGATCGGCCCGGCCAAGTACGACGGCGTGTTCGCCATGTGGTACGGCAAAGGTCCGGGCGTGGACCGCTGCGGCGACGTCTTCAAGCACATGAACCACGCCGGCACCGCCAGGCACGGCGGCGTGCTGCTCGTCGCCGGCGACGACCACGGCGCCTATTCGTCGACCCTGCCGCACCAGTCCGACCACATTTTCTCCGCCTGCATGGTGCCGCTGTTGTACCCGTGCAACGTCCAGGAATATCTCGACCTCGGCGTGCATGGCTGGGCCATGTCGCGCTTTTCCGGCTGCACCGTCGCCTTCAAGGCGCTCGCCGACACGGTCGAGTCAAGCGCGTCGGTCGACGCCGACCCGCACCGCGTGCAAGTGAAGATCCCGCTTGACTTCGTCATGCCCGAAGGCGGCCTGAACGCACGGCTGTCGTCGGTCCCGCTGGGCCAGCAGGCGCGCAACCAGGAGGCGCTGATGCAGGACTACAAGATCTACGCGGCGCTGGCGTATGCGCGCGAAAACAAGCTCAACCACACCACCATCGACAGCCCCAACGCCAGGCTCGGCATCATCGCCTCCGGCAAGTCCTACCTCGACGTGCTCGAAGCGCTCGAGGCGCTCGGCATCGACGAGGCGATGGCCGCCGACGTCGGCCTGCGCCTGTTCAAGGTGGCAATGCCATGGCCGCTCGAGCCCGACAGCGTGCGCGAATTCGCCCAGGGCCTCGAAGAAATCCTGGTGGTCGAGGAAAAGCGCCAGATGGTCGAGTACCAGCTCAAGGAGCAGCTGTATAACTGGCGCGACGACGTCCGCCCGCACATCGTCGGCAAGTTCGACGACAAGGGCGAATGGGTGGCGCCGCGCGGCGAATGGCTGCTCACCTCAAAAGCGGACTTCTCGGTGTCGCAAGTGGCGCGCGTGATCGCCTCCCGCGTGTCGCGCCTGATCAGCGACGAAAAGACCTGTGACCTGATCCGCGCGCGCCTGGCCTTCCTCGACGCCAAGGACGCCGTGCTGCAAAAGGCGATCAACACGCCGTTTCGCCCCGCCTTCTACTGCTCCGGCTGTCCGCACAACACCTCGACGAAGGTGCCCGACGGCTCGTTCGCGCTGGCCGGCATCGGCTGCCACGTGATGGCCACCTCGATCTACCCGGAGATGAACAAGCTGACCACCCATATGGGCGGCGAAGGCGCGCCGTGGATCGGCCAGGCCGCGTTCTCGAAGGTGCCGCACGTGTTCCAGAATCTCGGTGACGGCACCTACTTCCACTCCGGCTACCTGGCCATCCGCGCCACCGTCGCCGCCAACGTCAACATGACGTACAAGATCCTCTACAACGACGCCGTCGCCATGACCGGCGGCCAGCCGGTCGACGGCCAGACGTCGGTGCCGATGATCGCCCGGCAGATGGCCGCCGAAGGCGTCTTGCGCATCGCGCTGGTGACCGAAGACCTGTCGCGCTACACCGACAGGTCAAACCTGCCGGCCATCGTCACGCTGCACGACCGCAAGGACATGGACGCGGTGCAGCGCGAACTGCGCGACATCGCCGGCGTGTCGGTGCTGATCTACGACCAGACCTGCGCGGCTGAAAAGCGCCGGCGCCGCAAGAAGGGCGAATTGCCCGACCCGGCCAAGCGCATGGTCATCAACGAAGCGGTCTGCGAGGGCTGCGGCGACTGCGGCATCCAGTCCAACTGCACCTCGATCCTGCCGAAGGAAACCGAGTTCGGCCGCAAGCGCACCATCGACCAGTCGTCCTGCAACAAGGACTACTCGTGCGTCAAAGGCTTCTGCCCGAGTTTTGTCACGGTCGAAGGCGGCGCGCTGAAAAAATCGAAGACCGGCGTCACCAAGGACAACGCCGACGACGGCTTCGGCCCGCTGCCCGAACCGGTGCTGCCGGCGCTCGAGGCGCCATACAACATCCTCATCAACGGCATCGGCGGCACCGGCGTGATCACCGTCGGCGCGCTGATGGGCATGGCCGCGCACCTCGAAGGCAAAGGCGCGTCGGTGCTCGACATGACCGGCATGTCGCAGAAAAACGGCTCGGTCACTTCGCACGTGAAAGTGGCGCGCGCCCCATCGGACCTGCACGCGCAGCGCATCGCCACCGGCGAAGCGGACCTGGTGCTCGGCTGCGACATGCTCACCGCCGGCGCCCAGGATGCCATCTCGAAGATGCGTCCGGGCCGCACCATGGCCGTCATCAACCTGCACGAGCAGCCGCCCGGCACCTTCGCGCAAAACGCCGACTGGCAGTATCCGGTGCAAGAAGTGCGCGCGCTGATCGGCGAATCGGCCGGCGCCGGCGGCGCCGACTTCATCGACGCCACCAAGCTTGCCACCGCCTTGATGGGCGACTCGATCGCCGCCAACCTGTTCATGCTCGGCTACGCCTGGCAGAAGGGCCGCATCCCGCTTGGCGAAGCGGCGCTGCTGCGCGCGATCGAACTCAATGGCGTGGCCGCCGCGTCGAACAAGAAGAGCTTTCTGTGGGGCCGCCGCGCCGCCGTCGACCTGGCGCGCGTGACGCGCATCGCCACCCCGACCCAGGCGATCGTCGTGCAGATGCCGCAAAGCCTCGACACCGTCATCAACAAGCGCGTCGAATTCCTCACCGCCTACCAGGACGCCGCTTACGCCGCGCGCTACGCCGAGCTGGTGGCGCGGGTGCGCGGCGCCGAAGCGGCGCAGGGTCTCGGCACCAGGCTGTCGACCGCGGTGGCGAAGTACTACTTCAAGCTGATGGCCTACAAGGACGAATACGAAGTGGCGCGCCTGTACACCGACGGGCGCTTCGTCGAACAGCTCAAGTCGCAGTTCGAAGGCGACTTCTCGCTGAAATTCAACCTGGCGCCGCCGCTGTTTGCCAAAAAGGACGGCAAGGGCCACCTGGTCAAGGCCGAATTTGGCTCGTGGATGTGGAGCGCGTTCAAGCTGCTGGCCAAATTCAAGGGCGTGCGCGGCGGCGCGTTTGACGTCTTCGGCTACAGCGAAGAGCGTAAGATGGAACGTGCGCTGATTATCGAGTACCGCGAGATGGTCGAAGGCCTGCTGGCCGGCCTGAATGCCGACAACCTGGCCACGGCGGTCGACCTGGCGAACCTGCCGGAGCAGGTGCGCGGCTTCGGCCACGTCAAGGAAGCGGCGGTAGCGAAGTTCCGCGTCGAGAAAGCGCGTTTGCTGTCCGTCGGTACGCAGCAGAAAGTTGCCTAGGGGTCAGACCCGATTCTGCTTCTAAAGGGTCTGACCCCGGTTGTGCTGACGCCAACACACCGGGGCTCAGGCCCCACTTGACGTTAACGTAAACGTCATATACCGTACAAGATCACCAAGGATCAATATGAACGACAACACCGCCGCCGCCAAACTGACCCCGCCTGAAGCGCCGAAGCTGGCCAACAAGGTTCGCTTCGTCACCGCCGCCTCGCTGTTCGACGGCCACGACGCCTCGATCAACATCATGCGCCGCATCCTGCAGTCGAACGGCGTCGAAGTGGTCCACCTCGGCCACAACCGCTCGGTCGACGAAGTGGTGACGGCGGCGCTGGCAGAAGACGTCCAGGGCATCGCCATCTCCAGCTACCAGGGCGGCCACGTCGAATATTTCAAGTACATGATCGACCTGCTGCGCGAACGCGGCGGCGCCCACATCAAGGTGTTCGGCGGCGGCGGCGGCGTCATCGTCGCCGAAGAGATCGACGAACTGCACGCCTATGGTGTGACCAAGATCTTCAGCCCGCAGGACGGCCAGCGCATGGGCCTGGTCGGCATGATCCAGTCGATGATCCAGCAGTGCGACATCGACCTGACCGACTATTCGCCAACCTCGCTCGAGCCGCTGCAAACCGGCGAGATGGCCGGGCGCCACCGCCCGCTCGCCCAGTTGATCACCGCGCTGGAAAACGGCAAGGCGGCACCCGCGCTGCGCGAGCAGCTGACGCAAGCTGCCGCCGCGCGCGCCGTGCCGACCCTGGGCATCACCGGCACCGGCGGCGCCGGCAAGTCGTCGCTGACGGACGAACTGGTGCGCCGCATCCGCCTCGACCAGGGCGACGCGCTCAACATCGCCATCATCTCGATCGATCCGTCGCGCCGCAAGTCCGGCGGCGCGCTGCTGGGCGACCGCATCCGCATGAACGCGATCAATCCATGGAACGGCCAGCCACGCGTGTTCATGCGCTCGCTCGCCACGCGCGAAGCCGGCTCCGAGATTTCGCACGCGCTGCCCGACGTGATCGCCGCCTGCAAGGTCGCCGGCTTCGACCTCGTCATCGTCGAAACGTCCGGCATCGGCCAGGGCGACGCGGCCATCGTGCCGCACGTCGACCTGTCGATGTATGTCATGACGCCAGAGTTTGGCGCCGCCTCGCAGCTGGAAAAAATCGACATGCTCGATTTCGCCGACTTCATCGCCATCAACAAGTTCGACCGCAAGGGCGCGCAGGACGCGCTGCGCGACGTCGCCAAGCAGTACCAGCGCAACCGCGAAATGTGGAGCGTCTCTCCCGACCAGATGCCGGTCTTCGGCACCCAGGCGTCGCGCTTCAACGACGACGGCGTCACCGCGCTGTACCAGGGACTGCTGCCAAAACTGGCCGCACTTGGCCTGGCCCTCCAGCCGGGCAAGCTGCCGGTCGTCGACGCCAGGCACTCGAGCGGCAAGCACGTCATCGTGCCGCCAGCGCGCGCGCGCTACCTCGCCGAAATCGCCGACACCGTGCGCGGCTACCACAAGAACACCCGCAAGCAGGTCACGCTGGCGCGCGAACGCCAGCAGCTCACCAGCGCCAGGCGCATGCTGGCCGCGGCAAACAAGGCCACCGACTTCGACGACCTGATCACCGAGCGCGATAGCGCGATGGACGCCGGCGCCAAGAAGCTGCTGGCGATGTGGCCCGACATGCAGGCCGCGTACGCCGGCGACGACTACGTCGTCAAGATCCGCGACAAGGAAATCCGCACGCAGCTGGTGCAGCACACGCTGTCGGGCACCGTGATCCGCAAGGTCGCGTTGCCGAAATACGAAGACCATGGCGAAGTGCTCAAATTCCTGATGCTCGAAAACGTGCCCGGCTCGTTCCCGTTCACCGCCGGCGTATTCGCCTTCAAGCGCGAGAACGAAGACCCGACCCGCATGTTCGCCGGCGAAGGCGATGCCTTCCGCACCAACCGCCGCTTCAAGCTCGTCTCGACCGGCATGGACGCCAAGCGATTGTCGACCGCGTTCGACTCGGTCACCTTGTATGGCGCCGATCCTGCCTTGCGCCCCGACATCTACGGCAAGGTCGGCAACTCGGGTGTGTCGATCGCCACGCTCGACGACATGAAGGTGCTGTACGACGGCTTCAACCTGTGCAGCCCATCGACGTCGGTATCGATGACGATCAACGGCCCGGCGCCGACCATCCTGGCGATGTTCATGAACACCGCGATCGACCAGCAGGTCGACAAGTTCGTCGCTGAAAACAAGCGCCAGCCGACCGCCGACGAAGCGGCCAAGATCCGCGAATGGGTGCTGGCCAACGTGCGCGGCACCGTGCAGGCCGACATCCTGAAGGAAGACCAGGGCCAGAACACCTGCATCTTCTCGACCGAGTTCTCGCTCAAGGTCATGGGCGACATCCAGGAGTACTTCGTGCACCACCAGGTGCGCAATTTCTACTCGGTGTCGATCTCCGGCTACCACATCGCCGAAGCCGGTGCGAACCCGATCTCGCAGCTGGCGTTCACGCTGTCGAACGGCTTCACGTTCGTCGAAGCGTATCTCGCGCGCGGCATGCACATCGACGACTTCGCGCCGAACCTGTCGTTCTTCTTCAGTAACGGCATGGACCCGGAATACACGGTGCTCGGCCGCGTGGCGCGCCGCCTGTGGGCGGTGGCGATGCGCGACAAGTACGGCGCCAACGATCGCAGCCAGAAGCTCAAGTACCACGTGCAGACGTCGGGCCGCTCGCTGCACGCGCAGGAGATCGACTTCAACGACATCCGCACCACCTTGCAGGCCCTGATCGCCATTTACGACAATTGCAACAGCCTGCACACCAACGCCTACGACGAGGCGATCACCACGCCGACGGACGAATCGGTGCGCAGGGCTTTGGCAATTCAATTGATCATCAACCGCGAGTGGGGCCTGGCCAAGAACGAGAACCCGAACCAGGGTTCGTTCATCATCGACGAGATGACCGACCTGGTCGAGGAAGCGGTGCTGCAGGAGTTCGAGCGCATCGCCGAACGCGGCGGCGTGCTGGGGGCGATGGAAACGGGCTACCAGCGCGGCAAGATCCAGGAAGAGTCGATGCTGTACGAGCACCAGAAGCACGACGGCACCTTGCCGATCATTGGCGTCAACACCTTCCGCAATCCGAAAGCGACCGACGTGCCGCAGAAGATCGAACTGGCACGCTCCACCGACGAGGAAAAGCAGTCGCAGCTGAGCCGCCTCGAGCAGTTCCACCAGTTGCACGCGGCCGAAGCGCCGCAGGCGCTGGCAGCGCTGCAGCAGGCGGCGATCGACAACGCCAACGTGTTCGACAAGCTGATGGACGCGGTGCGCGTCTGTTCGCTCGGCCAGATCACCACCGCGCTGTTCGAGGTGGGCGGCCAGTACCGCCGCAACATGTAAGGCTGGGTCAGGCCGGGCTGGCCGCCGCCGCACCAAGCGGCGCGGCCTTTTCGATCTGGCGCGTGAACCAGCTGGGAGCGGCCGAACTGCTGCGCAGCTGCGGCAGCGCCGTGAAGCGCGCCAGCTGCTGGGTAAAGTACAGTCGCGCCATCGCAGTGCCGCCGATCTATAAGAATAGTGACGAATAAGCCAGTGACGACAATTTTAGCCGATCCGGCCGGCGCCGCTGGCCTAAAATAGGGGCGAGCAAACTTGCGGAGAGTGCCATGCCGATCAAGCCCGAGCAGTTAGCTGCGCTGATGCACGAAGTGGAACTGGAAGACCCGATCGATTTTGCCGACCTGCCCTTTGCCGAGGACGACCTGCGCGAACTGGTCGCGTCGCACCTGTGCGAAATGGCCGCGGCGATGGAAAACTTCAGCACCGAGGACCGGCTGCTGAGCCTGCTTGCGGTGTCGGCCAAACTGGTGCTGGAAAACCTGGTGCTGCACCTGCAATTGCTGCGCCGTCACGGCTTGCCCGTCGGCGACGGTGTCGAATCGCTACTGGCGCGCCTGCGCAAGCCCGACTAGCCTGGCGACGCCGCCAACACAGCGCCAATCCACCAGGCTTGCCGCCGCCATTCATCCGTCAAGCCAGATTTGCAACACCAATTCGTTACCCTGGACAACAAATGCGTTCTTTGGGGTATTATTAGCTACTAGGTAACTAAATATTATCGAATTGGTTGCCGGCGTTTTGCCGTAGCGACCCGGAAAAAGGAAATTACATGGCCGTCCAGACGCGATCGAAAAACGCCGCACTCCTCCTCACCTTGCTCCTGAGCGTAGCCATCAGCGCCTGCAGCCGTACCGAAACGACCGAAACCTTGCTCGCCGATGCCAAGCAATACCAGCAAAAAGGCGACACCAAGGCGGCCCTGATCCAGCTGAAAAATGCGGTCGCCAAGAGTCCTGAAGATGGCGAGGCGCGCATGCTGCTCGCCACCCTGTACAGCGACAGCGGCGACGCCGTCTCGGCCGAAAAGGAAGTGCGCAAGGCGAGCAGCCTGGGCATCCCGGCCGAGCGTACCATGCCGCTCCTGGGCAAGAGCCTGGTCGCGACCGGCCAGTTCCAGAAACTGCTCGATGAAATCCCGCAGGCGGCGGCCGCCAAGTCGGCCCAGCTGTCGACCATGCGCGGCAACGCCTACCTGGCGCTGCGCGATGCGCCCAAGGCGAAGGCCGCGTACGACCAGTCGCTGGCGCTGCAAGGCGACGCCGGCGGCGCGCTGATCGGCATGACGATGTATTCGCTGGTGCAACAAGACGTCGCTGCCGCCGACCGCTATTCGGCTGAAAGCCTGGTCAAGGACCCGACCAATCCGGAAGTGTGGATGGTCAACGCGATGATGATGCGCAAGCACGGCAAGCCGGCCGAAGCGCGCAAGGGCTACGAGCAGGCGATCAAGCTGCGCCCGGCGCACCGCAGCGCCTACATCGAAAAAGCCTACATCGAAATTGGCGAAGGCAACTACGACGTCGCCGCGGCGGACCTGAAGACGGCGCGCAAGTACGCGCCGGGTAACCTGATGGTCACGTACGTGCAGGCCCTGCTCGACGCCCGCCAGGAAAAATTGCAGCCGGCGCTAGACGGGGTGACCAAAGTGCTCGGCGTGGCGCCCGATCACATGCCGAGCCTGTTGCTGGCCGGCCAGCTGGAGCTGCGCACCGGCGCCACCAAGCAGGCCGAAGCCCACCTGAAGAAATACCTCGAAGCGTTCCCGCAAGACGCGGCGGCGCGCAAGCTGCTGGCCCATGCCATGCTCAAGGGCGCGCAGCCGGCCGACGCCCTCGCGCTGCTGGCGCCGCTGACGAAGGAAGCGTCGCTCGACCCGCAGCTGATGGCGCTGGCGGGCCAGTCGCACATGCAAAACCAGGACTACGGCAAGGCGGCGGAATACTTCGAAAAGGCCAGCGTGCTGGAGCCTAAATCGGCCGAGCTGCGCACCTCCCTCGGCCTGTCGAAACTGGCCCAGGGCAACCAGGCCGGCGCCGTCAGCGAGCTGGAAGCGGCCGCCGTGCTCGATCCGAAATCGACGCGCGCCGGCGTCACGCTGGTGCAGACCGAACTGGCGCTGAAGCACTACGACAAGGCGATGACGGCCGCGCTGGCGCTTGAAAAAGCCCATCCGGAAGATCCGCAGGTGCACAACCTGAAAGGCGGTGTGTCGGTCGCCAAGGGCGACCTGGCCGGCGCCCGCGCCAGCTTCGAAAAAGCCGTCGCCTTGCAGCCGGCCTTTTTCCCTGCCGTGGCCAACCTGGCCCGGCTCGACATGCAGGACCGCAAGCCCGAGGCCGCCCAGAAGCGCTTCGAAGCGATCCTCGAGAAAGACAAGAAAAACGTGCCGGCCATGATGGCCCTGGCCGAGCTCGCCGCCATGCGCAACCTGCCGGACCAGGCTGGCAACTGGCTGGAAAAAGCCGTCGCCGAACGGCCCGAGGCGGTCGATCCGGCCCTCAAGCTGGCCGAGCACTACGCGCGCAACAAGCAGGAGCAAAAAGCGCTCAGCCTGATGAGCAAGCTGCAGACTGCCAATCCGACCCATCCGGGCGTGCTCGACATGATGGGCCAGATGCAGCTGGTCAACAAGGACGAGGCCGGCGCACTCGAGACGTACAGCAAGCTGGCCGGCCTGACGCCGAAGGCCCCCGCTGTCCACATGCGCCTGGCGTCGGTGCACATGATGATGAAAAACGAGCCGGCCGCGGTGCAGGACCTGAAGCGCGCGATCGCGGCAGATCCGTCGTACCTGCCGGCACGCGTCGGGATGGCCGAGCTGGCAATGAGGAAAGGCAATACGGACGAGGCGATGGCCATCGCGCGCGACGTACAGCGCGTCGATCCGAAGTCGGCCGCCGGCTTCATGATGGAAGGTGAATTGCAGCTCGGCTTGAAGAAGCCGGCACTGGCGCTGGCGGCGATGGAGAAGGCGTTTGCCATCGCCAAGACGCCGCAGGTGCTGGTCAAGATTTCCGAGGTGATGAAAAGCACCGGCAAGGATCCGATGCCGCGCCTGCAGCAGTGGCAGGCGGCCAACCCGAACGATGTCATCATCGCCGCCTACGTCGCTGAAATGTCGCTCGCAGCCAAGCAGTACAAGCTGGCCGCCGCCCAGTTCGAGGCGGTGCTGAAGATCGCACCGGGCAGCCCGGTGGCGCTGAACAACCTGGCCTGGACCTACCAGCAACTGGGCGACGCGCGCGCCCTGCCGACGGCGGAAAAGGCGCTGGCGGCCGCGCCCGAGAGCCCAGCCGTCATGGACACGCTCGGCTGGATGCTCGTCGAGCAGGGCAACACCGCGCGCGCATTGCCGATCCTCAAGCGCGCCGTCGCGCTGGCGCCGGCGGCCACCGAATTCCGCTATCACCTGGCGGTGGCGCTGAATAAAGCTGGCGACAAGGCGAATGCCAAGCTAGAATTGAATAAGTTGCTGTCGGACAATAAGCCCTTCGCCCAAATGGAAGAAGCTAAGGCCTTGTTGAAGGTTCTTTAAAGCATCTATTTGGTAAGCAAATGTAATCGAACACAATGCCGGCGGCCGTCGCAGCGCGATCTCCGGCACGCGCTGCTTCGCTGCACAACCGCAATGAGAAATGGTGAGGATCCCGTGAATACGATGGCTGCAGAGGTCGATGCCGAGGTAACCCCGGATTCGCTTGAGTCCGATTCACCCGCGCAATTTAATACGGAACAGGCTACTATAGCGTCCACCGAATACGAGGATATTATCGTGAATCAAGATAATTACGGTATCCGGCTGACCGACACTGCGGAAGGCCGGAATTCCGCCAGCCTGCTCATCAGCAAGATGTACGCTTGGCGCGGCTATGCCGGAACCCACCAGTTCAACGACGATCCGAACCGGATCACGTTGACAGCGACCGACAATGGCGAAGTCATTGGCACGCTGACGATCGGCATCGATTCACCGATCGGACTGATGGCCGACCAGGTGTTCAAGCCCGAGATGGACGCGCATCGCATGCGCGGCGCGAAACTGTGTGAATTTACCAAGTTCGCTTTCGACACCCAGGTCAAGTCGAAGACGGCGCTGGCCAACCTGTTCCACCTGGCCGTCATCTATGCGCGCGACATCCACGAGTGCACCGACATTCTGATCGAGGTCAATCCGCGCCACCGCCGCTTTTACGAGCACATGCTGGGCTTCCAGCGCGAAGCGGAAATGCGCAACAATCCGCGCGTCAACGCGCCGGCCTTTTTGCTGCGCGTCAATCTCGAGTACGTCACCGAACAGATCAGCAAGCATGGCGGCACCTTCGGCAGCGAGACTACCGAGCGCTCGTTTTACCCGTATTTCTTTTCGCCGCGCGAGGAAGCCGGTATTTTGAACCGCCTGCTACGCGTCGACCACGAGCAACACGCTGCCTGAGCTAGCAGGCCCAAGCCGCATCGCCGTCCGGCACCGTCTCCTGATCCAAGAATGAAAACATCGCTCCAGCCAAGTTCCGCCGCGACCGCCCCGGATTCGTCCTTTCCGTATGAGGAAGCGTTCGCGCGCAACATCGGCTGGGTCACCAAGGCCGAACAGGCCAGCCTGCGCGGCAAGCGCGTGGCGATCGCCGGCGGCGGCGGCGTCGGCGGCGTTCACCTGATGACCCTGGCAAGGCTGGGGATCGGCAGCTTTCACATCGCCGATTTCGACAGCTTCGACTATGTCAACTTCAACCGCCAGGTCGGCGCCAACGTCTCGACGTTGGGCCAGCCGAAGGCGGCAGTAATGGCGCGCATGGCGCGCGACGTCAATCCCGAACTCGACATCAAGATTTTCGACAAGGGCATCGATGCGGCCAACCTGCCCGCCTTCCTCGACGGCGTCGACCTGTACATCGACGGCCTCGATTTCTTTGCCTTCGACATCCGCCAGCAAACCTTCGCGCTGTGCGCCGAGCGCGGCATTCCGGCCACCACGGTGGCGCCGCTCGGCATGGGCGCCGCGCTGCTCAATTTCATGCCTGGCAAGATGACGTTCGAAGAATATTTTCGCTGGGGCAGCTTGCCCGAGGAAGACAAGGCGATCCGCTTTGTCGTCGGCCTGGCCCCGGCCGGCCTGCACCGCCCCTACCTGGTCGAGCCGTCGGCGGTCAATTTCGCCGAACGGCGCGGGCCGTCGACCTTCATGGCCTGCCAGCTGTGCGCCGGCATTGCCGCCACCGAAGCGCTGAAGATCCTGCTCGGGCGCGGCGACGTGCTGGCCGCGCCGCACGGCCTGCAGTTCGACGCCTACCGCAACCGGCTGGCGCGCACCTGGCGCCCGTGGGGCAACAACAACTGGCTGCACCGCATCGCCATTGCGATCGGCAAGCGCCAGTTCGCCCGCATGGCGCAGGCAAAATGAGCGAACTGTCCGTGATCCGCCAGATCCTTGAACTGGCGCGCTGGGCGCCGTCGGGCGACAACACCCAGTGCTGGCGCTTCGAGCTGATCGACAGCACCCGCTTCGTCGTGCACGGCTTCGACACGCGCGAGGACTGCGTCTACGACCTCGACGGCCACCCGAGCCAGATTTCGCTCGGCGCCCTGCTCGAGACGATCGCCATCGCCGCCAGCGCGCATGGCGTGCGCGCCGACGTCACGCGGCGCGACAGCGGCGCCGAACACCGCTACCTGTTCGACATCGAGCTGGTGGCCGACGCCGCCGTCACGCCGAGCCCGTTGCTCGGGTCGATCAAGGTGCGCAGCGTGCAGCGCCGGCCGATGAAAACGCGGCCGCTGACGGCAGCCGAAAAGCTCGCTCTCGAGCACGCCGTCGGCGACGACTACGAAGTGCAGTGGCTGGAAGGATTGCGCGTCAAGTTCCGCACCGCGCGGATGATGTTCAACAACGCCAAGCTGCGCCTGACGATGCCGGAAGCATACGAAGTGCACCGCCGCATCATCCACTGGGGAGTCGAGCGCAGCGACGACCGCGTGCCCGACCAGGCCCTCGGCGTCGACGCCGCCACCTTGAAGCTGATGAAGTGGGCCATGGTCAGCTGGGGCCGGCTGTCGATGATGAACACGCTGATGGGCACATGGGCGCCGCGCCTGCAGATGGATTTCGTGCCAGGCATCGCCTGCGCCGCCCACTTCGTCATCAAGGCCAGGCGCGCGCCGCAGACGATCGACGATTACGTCGCCGCCGGCCGCGCGGTGCAGCGCTACTGGCTGACCCTGACCGAACTCGGGCTGGTGATGCAGCCCGAGATGACGCCGCTGATTTTTTCGAAGTATGTGCGCGAACAGCGCCATTTCACGCATGCCAGGAACCTGCATGGCCGCGCCGCGCGCCTGCAGGAGCAGACGGCCAAACTGATCTTCAACGGCAGCGCGTTTCCGGTCTACATGGGCCGGCTCGGCGCCGGCCCCGTCGCGCGCGCGCGCTCGGAGCGGCGCCCGCTGGACGAGCTGCTGCAGCACTAGCCGCAACGCTTTTCAGTTACGCCAGCAGCGCGCAGCGCATCCCGTTCATGCCGAAATGCCGGATCAGGTCGGCGATGTCGGCATGGTGCCATTGCGGCAAATTCTTCTTCATCTCTGCCAGCTTCGCGCGCAGCGCCGGATCGTCGCCGCGGCGCGCCGGGCTTTTCAGCGCCACCATGAACGGCAGCGCGATCGTCGCATACAGCTTGGCGCGTTGCAGCAGCGGCTGGGCAGCCTTGCGGAACTCGTCCGGATAGAACGCCGCGTGCAAGGAGTTGATGTAATCCTCGGTAAACAACGCCGGCTGGCGGTCGGCGTACTGGTTGCCGAAATAGTCGATGCTGCGCTGCGCCTTCAGGTGGCCGAAGTCGACCATGTAGATCCCGCCATCGGCCTTCAGGACGCGCGCCACCTCCGCATACGTGCGCGCCAGGCAGTCGCTGTCGGGCAGGTGGTGCAGCGCCATCGTCGACACCACCGCGTCGATCGACTGGTCGGCGAACATCGACAGGTCGGTGATGTCGCCGTGGCGAAACGTCACATTGGTCAAACCCTGGCGCGTGATCAGTTCCTGCGCCTGCGCCAGCATCGGCGGCGACAGGTCCACGCCGATAAAGGTTGTCAGCGGATTGAGGCGCGCCACCATCGCCAGCTGGTTGGCCGGCCCGCAAGCGAGGTCGACGACGGTGTCGCCGGGCCGGATCACTTCACAGATGTTGGCTGCATGAAACAGGTAAACCGGCGCCATCACCGCGTGCTCGCGGCCCGCCTCGACATACGCGGCGACATTGGCCGGATCGTCCATCACCAGATCGGGCTCGGTGCGGCGCGGGCTGCGCTCGGAAGTGAACAACTCTCGGATGACCGATTGAACCAGGCGTGGACTAGGCATTGTGATTCCCATTATTCGATGCTGCGCTGATCGGAAGAGGAGCGGCGCGGATAAAAATGCTACCCGGAAATTATAATTGAGTAACGGTGTCGAGATTTCTTACAGTACGTTTTTCTTATCGATCAAAAACACGAAGCGTTCAGCGTAAGTCCTTGTTTTATAACGAACCCGGAAAGGGTGGCACGGTCATTGCTTTATGTTGATCGTAGTCGTAAAAAACAGCAGCGCTAAACATCAGGCGAAACAAGTTTAACCGCCATAGTGTTGAGCAGCAATAAAAACATTCAGAACATCATTCGAATTAATTGGAGAGTTACCATGATCAAATTTACCCCACGCCTGCGCACCATCGTCAAAGCAGTTCTGGCTGTCGGCGTTTTCGCCGCTGCTAACGCCAACGCCGGCATGATCTTCACTGTCGACCCAACCAGCAACGGTCTGGTCACCGTCGGCGGCGTCGTTCAGCCAGCCGGTATCGCCAAGTTTGACGCCGACAAAATTGTCGGTAATTCGACTGTGCGTCTGACGACCCAAGCAGGTCCTGGATTCAACTACAACGGCACAGGTTACATCCAGTACAGCGGCTTCGCACTCGCCAGCAGCAACGTCAACAACAGCTACCTCGGCGTTAATTTCCCAGGCGTCTTGCAGGGCTACAACCTGTACGCCACTTTCACCCAAACGTTCTCGTGCGCCAGTGCCTTGGCCGTCAATGTTGAGTGCAGCGTGACGTCGATCAACCTGAACCTGTTCGCAGATAAAATCAGCGACGGTTCTGCAACGTTCTCCCAAGCGACCCTGGCGGCTGATCCATCGGTCACTGGCGGTGGCACGCAAATCAAACTGGCATCGGGCAACTTCGCTTACGGCGTTGCTGGCTTGAACTCGCTGGGCGGCGCTTACCAGAACGTTAACACCAACATCGCTCTGACCGCAGCTGGCGCGAAATTCTTCGTCGCACCAAACCCGTTCTACAGCCTGACGTTCAATTCGTTTAACAACAACACCGGTGGCCTGGCTACCAACGGCGTTAATTTCGCCATCACCGACGAAAGTGGCGCTACCACCTTCTCCAACGCTCTGCAAGTTCCAGAGCCTGCATCGCTGGCCCTGTTCGGCCTGGCACTCGCCGGCGTCGCCACTGCCCGTCGTCGCAAGAACAGCAAGTAATAATAAAGCAGCAATTTATTGAAACTGCCCGGTGCAAGCCGGGCAGTTTTTTTTCGCCTGCAGCGAATGCATTCAAAGTGAAGCAACCGGCCCGATTTGGACGGGTCGGTGCCGAAGGACGTCACACCCCATCGGGGCCGAGCGGATCAGCTAGCTTTGGGGGAGATGAAGGCTTTGTGGAACAGGTGGCGCGCCAGCAGCAGCGGCGGCATGCGCAGCCAGTTGGCGCGGATGTACAGCAGGCGCAGGGCAATGCCGGTGTAGCGGTCGGCGCAGCTCGGGTGCGCCGGCAGCAGCGCGCGGCCGAACAGCGCATCCATCAGCGCCAGCAGCGGCGATGGCGGCCGGCCCGATGCCAGCGCCGCCGGCGGGACGTCGGCGCCGAGCAGGCGGTGGGCGTAGCGCAGCGCGTAAAACAGCGGCCGTTCCAATTGGAGCTGGGCGGCGCGTTGCGGCAGCTCGGCCCAGAAATCTGGCTCCCGGCCAAATTCCTGCAGCAGCCGGTGGATGTCGGCCAGGTCGCGCATTCCATGGTCGAACTCGCCATCGTAGAACAGGTGCACGGCGCTGTGCAGCACCATGTCGGCCGGCGCGAACACGCGCAGGCCGTCGTCGCCGTCGATGGAGCGCGAGGCCGACCGCAGCGCCGCCGGGTCGGGCCGCGCTTTCGATGTTTCCGGCAAAATCGCGTGGTGCACGTCAATCAGGCTCTGGCGGATGACGTGCTGCATCGGCGGCAATTCGTGCATCCATTCGCGATAGTAGCGCTGGTCGTATTCGTCATGGTGATTGGCGGCCCAGCCGTGCAGCATCAGCGCCGCCTCGACCGCGGCCAGCTGCTCCTTCGGCACCAGGATATCGATATCGGAAAACAGCCGGCCCGGCGCTGGTGGCAGGCCGGCCATCGTGTAGGCCGCGCCCTTGAGCAGGATCAGCGGCACGCCGACGCCGGCCAGCGCCCGGCGGATCTGCCGCACTTCGAAGCGCACTCCCTGGCGATGGCGCTCGCCCTGCGCATGCGCCCACGCGAGGTGTTCGCGGGCGGGCGGGGGAATGGCGCCAAGCTGGCCATGCTGCTCGGCGAGATAGTACAGCGCCGCCGTCAGGTTGGCGATGCCGGCCTGACGCAGCAGCAGGTCCCATTCTGCCAGGCTGAACTGGCCCATCCGTTGCGGGTCGCGAAAGGCCTGCACGGCCAGCGGCAGCGGCGGCGCCATCACGCCGGTGGCACCAGGCGCGCGAAGACGTCGACGGCGTCGTCCAGCGAACTGTAGCTAAATGTATACAGGCCGCTCGCGGCGATCAGGCCGGCCAGCGCGTCGAAGCCGTCGGCGCCGAGCAGGCTGTAATTGAAGGCATTGCCGGCCAGGTCCATGAAGGCGCGCGCCGGCGCCACCGCCTCGAGCGTCGCCGCGGCGCCGGCGCGGTACTGCGGAAAGATGATCCACGCCGGCCGTGCGCTCTCGAGGGCGCGCGCGACGCTGGCCGCCGGCGGCTTCATGTGCGCGATCGCGCCTTTGATGGTGTCGCGCACTTCGGGCGAAAACACCGCGCCCGGCGCGTAGCGGCGCATGATGTCGATCGACGCGTTCTTCAGGCTGATCGGGCGCGGCAGCGCCGCGATGGCGCCGTCGCCAAGCCGCACCAGCGCCAGCTCGTCGGACAGCAGGCGCCAGCCGCGCGTGACGAGCGCGGCGCACAAGGTGCTTTTGCCGGAACCGGACGGGGCCGGCAGGATGGCCGCAAGGCCATCCTTCTCGACGACGGCGGCGTGGATGATCAGGTAGCGGTTGGCCCGGCTCGACACGCACGCGTTCATCGACCACTCGAACAGCGGAAACGCCTGCGCAATCGGCAGCGGCAGGAACGGCGAGGCGCCGTCGGCGTCGAACAGCACCTGGCGGCGCCACCAGCGGCGCAGCCCGCCCGCCGGCGCCAGGCTGATGTGGAAGTCGGCAAACTCGGCGCCGTCGACCAGAGGATAGTCGGCGTACAGCAGGCCGATGCCATCGGCGACGGTGGCGATCGGGCTCCTGACGCAGGTGACGAAAGCGCCCGTTTGCAAATGGATGCCGGCGCCGCCAAGGCGCTGGCCCAGTTCGGCGCGCGACAGGCTCGAGACCGTCGTCATGCGGCCGGCTCGATCAGCACCAGCTTGTGCAGGTCGGCGAGCAACTCGGCGACCATGGCGTCGTCGACTTCGCCGTCGTCGGCATCGAATTCGGCGCGCACGGCGGCGGCCAGCGCCGTCTGGCTGGCCGGCCCCGCCTGCAAGGCAAGCAAGACGTAGAGCGCTACTTCGGTCAGCAGGTGGGTGTCGCCGGAGAGGTCGTTAAACAAGACCAGTTCGCCTTGCCACTGGCGATGGCGCAAGGCCTGGCCCGGTGTCAGGCACCAGGTCAGGTCGGTCGGCGGGACGGTAATGCGGAGATCGGTGATGGCGCTGCTCGTCTGAGAATCAGATCATTGTGCTTTTCAGGTAAGTGACGATTTCTGCGCCATCCCACGACGCGCCGAGAGTCGGCACGTATACGCCCTTGGTCGCGTACGAATACCAGATCGCTAGCACCTGGTTCGTGTTCAAAAAGGTGATCTTGCCGGAGCGCACGTTGAGCAATGTCGCCATAATGTGCATGGCGACATTATCCTTGTCGTCGCCGTTGGTCACCTTGTCCGGATCGACGACGTCAAAACAGTTGTATTTCGCCATCGCGCTGCCTAGGCCGCCGCAGTAGAAAGTCTGCTTGAACGGCGATTCGCCATTGGTCGAGGCGCCGCGCCACTCTTCGTGGTGGGTCTTCCAGTAGCCCGGCGAGCGGCCGACGCATTCCTGCTGAGGCCCACCCTTGCGGCTGTTATTACCAGACACCGTGCCCGATGGCGAGGTGCAGACGATTGCCATGGCTGGCTGGCTTGCCAGGGTCAGCAGCACGCCGCCCGAGGCGCCGGCGCCGGCCTTGGCAAAGCGGCGCCGCGCGGCGCCCTTGGCCGTCATCCCGGCCGGGAGTTCGCCAGCACCTGGCAATTCGCTGCCGGGGGCGTCGGTGTGTCGTTCGTTAGCCACGTCTGTGATCCTCTTAGGGGCGCCGCCGGGCCGTATGCCGGGCGCGACATTTCCATAAAACAATAAGCAATTTTCGTTCCATGCACCAATCCCGGGCGCCTGATCGCCATCGAATCAATGACTTACGCTAAACAGCCTGCAAATATTGACTGCCGCGCCTGCAGAAACATCAAACCTGTAAGAAAAATCGACAGGCGCTGTCCGCTATTTTAGAAAAAACTCTCGGGAATGACCAGCACATCGCCCGGGCGCATGGCGATGTTGGCCGAGATATCGCCCTTCTTGATCAGGTCATTCAGGCGCACCGGCATCTTTTCCATCTTGCCGTCGACATTGCGGATGATGCTCGCACTGTTACCCGAAGCGAACTCCGTGACGCCGCCGACGGCAATCAGCACGTCCATCAGCGACATGTCGCGCCGGTACGGCAGCGCCTGCGGCTTGGCGGCCTGGCCGATAACGCGGATCTGCTCGCCGTAGGTGCCGACGAAACCGGTGACGATGACCGTCACAACCGGCTGCTGGATGAATTTTTCCAGCGATTTTTCGATGTCGCGCGCCAGCTGGGTCGACGTCTTGCCGCTGGCCGGCAGGTCTTCCACCAGCGGGGTGGTGATCTTGCCGTCAGGGCGCACCGGCACCGACATCGACACTTCCGGATTGCGCCAGACGATGATGTTGACATTGTCGCCCGGCCCGATCAGGTAGTCGTGGTTGTCCGCCTGCGCCATGCTCGCCGCGTTGCTGGCGCCACCCTTGGTGGCGCAGCCGCCCAGCGCCAGCACCGACAGCGCGAGCGCGGCAACGGCGAGCCATTTGAACGATTTTGTTGGTAGTGTAGTCACGTCGATATCCCCTTGATGACACGCGGCGGCTGTAAAAAACGCATGCGGTCCGTGTTGTTTGCCAAAATATACTTGCTGTGGCGCCGAATAATTGTAATTTGAATATTTTTTTGCTCGACTGTATTTTATACCATCAAGCAGCGCGTTCAGGCTGTCACCCACTACAAATATTTTCTCACGGCGATTTTTGTTGCAATAAGTCACGAACATATTTGGCCGGAATCGCATACGCGATGCCGCTCGGCTGGCTGATGGCGTTTTCCTTGAGACCCTTCACGAACGTCATGTTGATCACCGCCAGCACCGTGCCGCTGGCCGGGTCGTACACCGGACTGCCGCTGTTGCCGGGATAGGCGGTGCCGTCGAGCTGGAAGATGGCGAACGGGGTGCGTTGCAGTTGGGCGATGGCGCGCACGTCGAGCGCGCGCGAACTGAGTGAAGGCATCACGATCGGCGTGATCGCCGCGAGCAGCGCGCGGTGGGTGGCCGGATGCAGGCCGAGGATCATGCCGAGTGGAAAACCGGTAAACGCCAGTTCCTGGCCTTCGACCGCGCTGTCGGAATCGCCCAGCGCCAGCGCCGGCAGCGGCGCGCCGCTGATGCGCAGGTGCGCCAGGTCGTGCGCGCGGTCGCGCCCGGCCAGCACGGCCGGGCGGAACTCGATCTGGCCGCCGCGCAAGATGACGACGCCGAGCGTCTCGCGCTTTTCGCTGTCGAGCAGTTCGGGCACGACGTGCGAATTGGTGATCACCGACAGGCCGTCGCCAACGACAAAGCCGGTGCCGTTGAAGGCGGTGGCAGGACTGCGCGTTTGCAGGAAGGTGCCGACGCCGACCACCGACGGCTTGACGGCGGCGATGGTGCGCGCCAGTTCGCTGGCGGCAAATGTCGGCAGCGCCAGCGCGCAGGCGGCCAGCAGGATCAACGGACGGGCGAAAGCGCGGGGCGACATGTGCATAGTTGAGAATACTGAATGGTTGAAGGTGCATGCCCGGCAAATCGCGCTGGAATCCGGCCGACTGCGGCACGATTGTCGTGTCCGGCAACCATACCAGATTTTCTAATGCGAAACGCTTTGTGATCGCACCGCGGCCTGGCGCCCAGCGCTCAGACGTCTATATATATATATATATGCGTAGTTAGCCATCGCACTACCGATTTTGACGTTGTGGACGCCAGAGTGACGGCGCTGGCCGCGGCGCTGAGGGCAATTGTTGTGCTGTGAACGGAAAACAGTGTGTCTGATTTGCCACGCCTCGGCCTTCTTGCATGTCTACTACTGTTCCAGGCGCTTTCCGATGCCAGAAAAAAGATTCTTTAAGGAATTTTATAGTGGTTCTGTGCAAAATCTTTGTGTTTATTACATTACTTGTGGCATTTTTTACGAAGCAACAATACAATGGCCCCAGTGCGTAAACCGGGAAGACGACCCCTTCGCACAAGCGAAAACCGATAGCCAATCGCAATCACGCTAGAATGGCGACCCGGCAATGTGTTGCAATCCATAGCATTTATTGCACGCCGGTCGGGCTTTTTCCATTATGCAATTGCAATTGCTCCCAGTACAAGCGATGATATGTTGAATTCCCTGTGCGCATCGGCGCCTCCAACCCCAGAAGTAGCATTAACCCGAGATTGACGAGATGGCAGAATTGACAGCCGTAGTACTAAGCTTCCTCAAGGCGATCGGCAAATATCGCTGGTATGCAGTGGCCATTTCATGGATCGTCGCGCTCGTGGGCTGGGCCGTGGTCTATAAATTGCCGAACGATTACCAGGCTTCGGCCCGCGTCTATGTCGACACGCAGAGCATCCTCAAGCCGCTGCTGTCGGGCATGACGACGTTGCCGAACCTGGACCAGCAGGTCGTGTTCATGCGCCGCACCCTGATCAGCCGGCCCAACGTCGAGCGCGTCATGCGCATGGTCGACCTCGACGTCAAGTCGAGCAACGCCAAGGACCATGAAAAGCAGGTCGACGAGCTGATGAACAACATCAAGATTCTCGGCACCGAGCGCGACGATATCTACACGATTACCTACAATAATTCGAACCCAAAACTGGGCAAAGACATCGTGCAGTCGCTGCTGACCATCTTCGTCGAAGGCAGCTTTGGCGGAAAGAAGCAGGATTCCGAGAAGGCCGTCCTGTTCATCGACGACCAGATCAAGACGTACGAAGAAAAGCTGGCCGCCGCCGAAAGCGCGATGAAGGATTTCAAGATCCGCAACATGGGCATGCTGCCGCGCCAGGGCAGCGACTACAGCGGCAAAATGATCGAAACGGCCGACCTGCTCAACGCCGCCAAGCTCGAACTGCTCGAAGCTGAACAGTCGCGCAACGCCATCAAGCGCCAGATCGCCGGCGACGACCCGGCGCCGGTCACCGCGCCGGCGGAGGCGGGCGACGCGGGCGACAATCCGGAGCTCGATGGCCGCATCTCCTCGCTCAACAAGCAACTCGACGTGCTGCGCCTGCAATACACCGAAGCGCACCCCGACATCGTCGCCGCCAAGCGCCTGATCGGTCAGCTCGACGCGAAGAAGAAGGAAGAAGCCAAGAAGCGCAAGCGCAGCAGCGATCCGGGCATTAACTACAGCCCGATGCTGCAGCAGATGAATGTGGCGCTGTCGGTGGCCGAAGCGCGCGTCGCCTCGCTCAGCGCCCGCGTGGCCGAATACAACAACCGCATGGGCCGCATGCGCAGCCAGAGCAACGAAGCGCCGGAAGTCGAAGCGCAGCTGGCTCAGCTCAACCGCGATTACGCTGTCAACCGCGACAACTACCAGAAACTGGTCGAGCGGCGCGAAGCGGCCAAGCTGTCGGGCGACCTGAGCTCGGCGACCGACATGCTGACGTTCCGCGTCATCGATCCGCCGACCGTGCCGCTGTCCCCCGCCGGACCGAACCGTCCGCGCCTGTTCTCGCTGGTGTTTGCCGGCGCGCTGGTGGCGGGCCTGGTCGTCGCCCTCCTGATGAGCCAGGTCCGTCCGACCTTCCTCAGCCAGGCCGCGCTGCGTGAAGTGACCGGCGTGCCGATCCTCGGCACCATCGGCATGAACTGGACCACAGAACAAAAAGTGAAGCGCCGGCGACGGCTGTACGCGATGGGAGCCTCCGTATTTGCGCTGTTTGGTGCTTACGGCGGCGTGATGGCAGCGATCTTGATCAGACCTTCGCTGTAACGCGATCGATCACGGGAGAACATGTGAGTATTATCGAAAAAGCAGCAAGTCGGATCGACCACAAGAAGGAGGCCGCAGCGGCCTCGCCTGTCGAGATCACGTCCGTGCCGGTAGCGGCGCCAGTGGCGCACACGCCGATCATCGTCGCGGCGGCAGCGGCGGCAGCGGCGGCAGCGGCCAGCCACGCCGCCCCCGAGCCCGTGGTGGCGCGCGCCATGCCGACAGCAGTGCCGGCGCCGGCCGTGATGCCGGTTATCGAGCCGGCACCGGCGGCAGCGCCGACGGCGGCGCCACGCAAGCAGAGCACCCGCAAGGTCGAACTCGACCTGAACCGGATGCGCGAGATGGGCATGGTCACCGCCGCCGGCGGGCGCACCCTGCTGGTGGAAGACTTCCGCATCATCAAGCGTCCGCTGATCAAGCGTGCCTTCGCCGAGCACACGCCAGGCACGCCGCCGGGCAACCTGATCATGATCACCAGCTCGCTGCCGGGAGAAGGCAAGACCTATTGCGCCATCAACCTTGCCATGAGCATCGCCATGGAACTGGACCACACGGTGCTGCTGATCGACGCCGACGTCGCCCGCCCGTCGGTGCTGCGCACGCTCGGCCTGCCGGCCCAGCGCGGCCTGATGGACATCTTGCTCGACGACAAGCTCGAACTGGCCGACGTCATGCTGCGCACCAACGTCGACACCCTCAGCATCCTGCCGGCCGGCACCAGCACGCCGCGCGCCACCGAGCTGCTGGCGAGCCAGACAATGAGCACCTTCGTCTACGAAATCGCCAACCGCTATCCGGACCGGATCGTCATTTTCGATTCGCCGCCGCTGCTGCTGACTTCCGAAGCGCACGTGCTGGCCACCCACATGGGGCAGATCGTCCTCGTCGTCGAGTCCGAAACGACGACCCAGCACGCGGTCAAGGAATCGCTGCGCCAGCTCGAGGGCTGCAGCAACGTCAACCTCATCTACAACAAGACGCGCGAATTCCCGGGCATTGAAGAAACGTATGACTATCACTATGGCTAAGCGGGTGCGGGCGCCGGCCATGGGCGCGCCAACGCTGCCCATGGCGGCGCCGGCGGCACTGCTGGCCATGCTGTGGGCGCCCCATGCCGCCGCCGAAATCAAGGTCACCCCGGCGGTCGACTTGCGCGCGACCTATTCCGACAATGTCAGCCTAGTAGCGGACGAGGCCGCGCGGGGCCAGTTCATCACCGAGCTGTCGCCGTCCGTGACGCTAACCAGCAACACACCGCGGCTGAAGCTTCGGGCGCTTGCCGCCGTCCATCTGTACGCCTACTCCGGCGCGCGCGTCAGCGGCACTAACAGTTCTTCGCGCGAACTGTCGGCCGACGCCCGCGCAAATCTCATCGACGAACTTCTGTATTTCGACGGCAACGCATCGATCGCCCAGCAAAGTGTATCCGCCTTCGGCCCGCAGACCGGCGCCAACGGTTATTCCAACGCCAACCGCGACGAAGTGCGCACGTGGCGCGCCAGCCCCTATCTGCGCCACCGCTTCGGTACCCTGGCCAGCGGTGAATTTCGCTACACGCGCGACTCCGTGCAGTCGAGCAATGCGGCGTTCGGCGACAGCACCTCCAATGCCGCCGCGCTCGTGCTTAGCAGTGGACCCTCCTTCCGCACCGTTGGCTGGGGCTTCCAGGCAAGCCGCCAGGAACTCGACGACACGCTCGGGCGCAAGTCGCGCGTCGACACGTCTACCCTGAACCTACGGCTGCGCGTGACGAACGAATTGAGCCTGAAAGCGTCTGGCGGCTACGACCGCTACGATTTCGATGGCGAGGGCGGCGAGACTGCCGGCAGCAGCCGCTCGGTCGGTTTCGTCTGGACGCCGTCGCTGCGCACCAGCGTCGACGCGACCATTGGCAAGCGCTTTTACGGCGACAGCTACTCGCTCAGCGCGCTGCACCGCAGCCGCAACACCACTTGGAACATTACTTACAGTGACGGCGTCACCACCGCGCGCGAGCAGTTCCTGCTGCCGGCGCCGATCACCACCTTCAGCATCCTCGAGCGCCTGTTCGTCGCCACCTACCCCGATCCGGTGGAGCGGCGCCTGGCGGTCGAGGCCTACATGCGCGCCACCGGCCTGCCGATCGTGCAGGGCGTGGCGACAAATGTGCTGACCAACCGCTTCCTGCTGCAAAAAACGCTGCAGGCGTCGGTCGGCCTGATCGGCTCGCGCAGCAGCGCGATCCTGTCGCTCAACGCCACCGAGCGCACCGCGCTGTCGCCGCGAAAGGCTGACAGCGGCTTGCTGTCGCCGAACCTGCCCTCGCTCAACGACGACCTGCGCCTGGTCGGCGCGACACTGGCGGCGACCTACCGCCTGTCGCCGCGCAGCAACGTCAACGCGTCGCTCGGCAGGACCCGTACCGAGTCGCTGACCACCGGCTTTACCGGCGACCAGAGCCTGATGTCGTTGGCGTTGACGCGCCAGTTCCAGCGCAATATCAGGGGCATGGTCGAAGTGCGCCACCAGCAAGGCACCGCCGCCATCCCGGGCGGCAACAAGTACCGCGAGAATGCGATCAGCGCGTCCCTTTCATATCAGTTATAGCGAAAGTCGAGCAAGCGATGTACGAAACTTATTATGGCCTCAGCGCCAAGCCGTTCCGGCTGCGTCCGGACCCGCACTTCTTCTACGGCAGCAAGGGCCACAAGCGCGCCATGGCTTACCTCGACTACGGCCTGTCGCAGGGCGAGGGCTTCATCGTCATCACCGGCGAAGTCGGCGCCGGCAAAACCACTCTGGTGCGCAACCTGCTCAACAACCTGCCGTCCGAGCAGATCATCGCCGCCCACATCGTCAACACCAACCTCGATTCGGACGACACCTTGCGCATGGTGGTGTCGGCGTTCGGCCTGCCATACGAGAACGCCAGCAAGCCTGACCTCTTGACGCGGCTGGAACAATTCCTGCGCGCCGCCGATCAGCAGGGCAAGCGCGCCCTCCTGATCGTCGACGAGGCGCAGAACCTGACCGCCCGCACGGTCGAGGAACTGCGCATGCTGTCGAACTTCCAGACCGACGAAAAGTCGCTGCTGCAAACCTTCCTGCTCGGCCAGCCGGAGTTTCGCACCACCTTGCACAGCGCCAGCATGCTGCAGCTGCGCCAGCGCGTCATCGCCAGCTATCACCTCGGCCCGATGGACGCCGACGAGACCCAGGCCTACATCGAGCACCGGCTGCACACGGTCGGCTGGAACGGCGACCCGGCGTTTTCGCCCGGCGCCTACGCCGCCATCTACGGCTACACCGGCGGCATCCCGCGCAAGACCAACACCTTGTGCGACCGTCTGCTGCTGATGGGCTACCTGGAAGAGCTGCACGCGTTTACCGAAACCGAGGTCAACGCCGTGATCACCGACATCGACGAGGAATTCCAGCTGCCGCCGGGCGCCGCCGAAGCCGAGCGCGCCGAAGCGTCCGAGCCGGTCGCCGCCGAACCGGTCGGCAGCAGCGGCCAGATGGACGAGCGCATGATGCGGCTGGAAAAGTCGATCGTGTCGGTGCTGTCGATTCTGAAAAAGATCGTGGCCACCCCGGCTGCCGCCGTCGCCGCGGTGGCCGGCAGCGCTGCCGCCGCTGCGCCTGCCGCAGCGGCCGACGCCGCCCTGCCGGCCGAAACGCAGGACCTGCGCCAATGAAGCGCGACGTCGCAACCGCGCACCAGGGCGCGGCCCCTGGCGCGGTGATCCGCAACGCCATGACGATCGACGTCGAGGATTATTTCCAGGTGTCGGCGTTCGCGCCGTACATCGACCGCGACAGCTGGCCGAACCTCGAATGCCGGGTCGAAGCGAACATCGACCGCATCCTCGCCATCCTCGCCGCCGGCAACGTCCACGCCACCTTCTTCACGCTCGGCTGGATTGCCGAACGCTATCCGGCCATGGTGCGCCGCATCGTCGCCGGCGGCCATGAACTGGCCAGCCACGGCTACGGCCACCTGCGCGCGTCCGACCAGAGCCGCGCCGAGTTTGCCGACGACGTCACGCGCAGCAAGGCGCTGCTCGAAGACATCGGCGGCAACGCGGTGCTCGGCTACCGCGCGCCGAGCTTTTCGATCGGCACCGGCAACCTGTGGGCGCTCGACGTGCTCAAGGAAGCCGGCTACCGCTACAGCTCGAGCATCTACCCGATCAAGCACGACCACTACGGCATGCCCGACGCGCCGCGTTTCGCGTTCTACCCGAACGGCCCGGATGGCTTGCTCGAAGTGCCGATCACCACCGTGCAGTTGATGGGGCGCAACCTGCCGGCCGGCGGCGGCGGTTACTTCCGCCTGTTGCCGTATGCGCTGTCGCGCTGGATGATGAAGCAGGTCAACCAGGCCGACCGCCAGCCGGCCATTTTCTATTTCCATCCGTGGGAGGTCGATCCCGGCCAGCCGCGTCCCGAGGGCGTCGGCGCCAAGAGCCGCTTTCGCCATTACGTCAATCTGGCGCGCATGGAAGCGCGCATCGGCGCGCTGACGCGCGACTTCGCGTGGGACCGCATGGACCGTATTTTCCTGGGCAAGCAATGAGTTCGATGTTGGAAGCGCCTGAACAAGCCGCAGCGCAGCGCGCCACCGGCCCGCTGACAGTCAAGTTGATGGTCGCGCACGACAAGGCGCGCTGGGACGCGTTCGTCGACGGCTGCCCGGAAGCGACGTTTTTCCACCGCGCCGGCTGGCAGCGCGTGATCGAGCAGTCGTTCAAGCTGAAGACGTGGTTCTACTACGTCGAACAGGCTGGCCAGATCCAGGGCGTGCTGCCGCTGTGCGAAATTAACAGCCGGCTGTTTGGCCACGCGCTCGGCGCCATGCAGTTCTGCGTCTACGGCGGCGTTGCCGCCATCAATGACGAGGCGCGCGCCCTGCTCGACGGCGCAGCCGACGCGCTGGCGCGCCAGCTGAAGGTCGGTCACCTCGAATACCGCAACATGGTCGCCGCCCATCCGGGCGACGCCGCCTGGCACACCAAGGAACTGTACGTCACGTTCCGCAAGGCGATTTCAAGCGACGACGACGAGAACATGAACGCCATCCCGCGCAAGCAGCGCGCGATGGTGCGCAAGGGCATCAAGCTTGGCCTGGTGGGCGAAGTCGACGACAACGTCGACCGCATGTTCGACGCCTACGCCAGCAGCGTGCACCGGCTCGGCACGCCCGTGTTCCCGAAAAAATATTTCGCGCTGCTGAAGGACGAATTCGGCGACGACTGCGAAGTGCGCGTCATCACCCAGAACGGCGCGCTGGTCGCCGCGGTGCTGTCGTTCTACTGGCGCGACGAAGTGGTGCCGTACTACGGCGGCGGCATGCCGCTGGCGCGCGACGTCGCCGGCAACGACTTCATGTACTGGAACCTGATGCAGGCCGCCGCCGCGCGCGGCGCCCGCCTGTTCGACTTCGGCCGCAGCAAGCTCGGCACCGGCGCCTACGACTTCAAGAAGAACTGGGGCTTCACCGCCCAGCCGCTGCCGTACGAATACCGGCTGTACGAGTCGACCGAGCTGCCGGACAACAATCCGCTCAATCCGAAGTACCAGCTGTTCATCAAGATGTGGAAAAAGATGCCTTTGAAGCTGGCCAACATCATCGGGCCGCACATCGTCAGGAACCTGGGCTGACCGACGTGGAAAACCTGCTCCTGCTGATCCACCGTATGCCGTATCCGCCCAACAAGGGCGACAAGATCCGCTCGTACAACCTGCTCAAGCACCTGGCGCAGCATTACCGGGTGCACCTGGGCACGTTCGTCGACGACGCCGACGACTGGCAGCATGTGCCGCTGGTGCAGGGCATGTGCGCCAGCAGCCACTTCGCCAAACTCAATCCTACCATGGCGCGCGTCAAAAGCCTGGGCGCGCTGCTCGGCAATCGCGCCCTGTCGCTCGACTATTACCACGACGCCGGCATGCACAAGTGGGTCGCCCGCACGATGCAGGCGCACGCGATCAGCAAGATCGTCGTGTTCTCGTCGCCGATGGCGCAATATGCCCAGCCCTATCCGGCGGCGCGCCGCGTGATCGATTTTTGCGACGTCGATTCGGACAAGTGGCGCCAGTACGCCGAGAAGAAATCCGGGCCGATGGCCTGGCTGTACGGCCATGAAGCGCGCCAGCTGCTCGCCTACGAGCGCAAGGTCGCGCGCGAATGCGACGCCGCCCTGTTCGTCTCGGCGCCGGAAGCGGCGTTGTTTAAGCAGCTCGCGCCCGAAAGCGCGGCGCGCATCGGCTACTTCAACAACGGCGTCGACACCGGGTTCTTCGCGCCCAGCGCCGCCTCGCCGAATCCCTACGCCCCCGGCCAAAAAGTGATCGCCTTTGCCGGCGCCATGGACTACTGGCCCAACATCGACGCGGTGCAGTGGTTCGCCGCCGAAGTGCTGCCGGCCGTGCTGGCCGCCGAACCGGCGGCGGCGTTCTACATCGTCGGCGCGCGCCCGTCTGCGGCGGTGCAGGCGCTGGCGGCGCTGCCGAACGTGTTCGTCACCGGCACCGTCGACGACGTGCGCCCGTACGTCACCCACGCCGCGCTGTCGGTGGCGCCGCTGCGCATCGCCCGCGGCATCCAGAACAAGGTCCTCGAGGCGATGTCGCTGGCCAAGACCATCGTCGTCTCGCCGCAGGCGCTCGAAGGCATCGAAGCCGAACCAGGACGCGAACTGCTGCTGGCCGCCGACGCGCCGCAATTTGCCGCCGCCGTGCTGCACGCGCTGGCCCATCCCGATGCCGCCATGGGCCAGGCCGCACGCCGCAAGGTCGAAGCGCGCTACGGCTGGTCGGCCAACCTGGCGCGGGTCGACTCCCTGCTCGACAACACCACCACCATGACGGAAACCGCATGAGCGTCATCACGCCCTCCACCACCAAGCTGACGCAGGCGATCGCCACGGCCGAGCGCGGCAGCATCGCGCGCTACCTGATCATCGCCGTCGCGCTGCTGCTGCCGCTGCTGCTGCACTTCGCCACGGCCAGTTCGATCGTCTCGATCTGGAACCGCTCCGAAACGTTCGCCCACGGCTACATCATCGTGCCGATCAGCCTGTGGCTGGCGTGGGAACGGCGCGCCACGCTGGCGCAGATGACGGCCTCGCCCTTTTGGCCCGGCTTCGTGCTGCTGGCGCTGTGCGGCTTCGGCTGGCTGCTGGCCGACCTGGGCGACGTGCAGATCGTCAAGCAGTACGCGTTCGCCGCCATGCTGCCGCTGACCGCGCTGGCCGTGCTCGGACGCCGCATCGCCCGCGTGCTCGCCTTCGCCCTGCTGTTTCTGCTGTTCGCGGTGCCGTTCGGCGAAATATTCATCGACCCGTTGATCAACATCACCGCCAACTTCACCATCGACTTGCTGCGCGCCACCGGCATTCCGGTCCTGCGCGAGGGCAACCACTTCTCCATCCCGTCGGGTAACTGGTCCGTCGTCGAGGCCTGCAGCGGCCTGCGCTACCTGATCGCCTCGGTCACGCTCGGCACCCTGTACGCCCACCTGACATATCGCTCGCGCTGGCGCCAGGCGCTGTTCATCCTGTTGGCGATCCTCGTGCCGATCGCCGCCAACACGGGCCGCGCCTACATGATCGTGATGATGGGCCACCTGTCGGGCATGACGATGGCCGTCGGCGTCGACCACCTGATCTACGGCTGGGTATTTTTCGGCATCGTCATGTTCGTGCTGTTCTGGCTCGGCACGTTCTGGCGCGAAGACCGCGCGCCAGCCAAGGGCGCGCCGCGCGTTCTGCCGCCGCAAGGACCGCCGGCGTCGACCGCCAGGCTGGCCGCCGCCGCGCTGGCCGTTGCCGTCTGCATCGGCGCCTGGCCGCTGTACGCCGCCTGGCTCGAGCGAAACGCCGTCAATCCCGCCACGCCGCAGCTGAGCGGGCCGCAGGCGGCTTGGACGGTGGCACCCCAGTTCGCCGACTGGACACCCGGCTTCGCCAAGCCGGCCACGCAGTTCCAGGGCGCGTACGCCAACGGCGGCCAGCCGGCCGGCCTGGCGCTGCTGTACTACCGCGCCCAGCGCACCGGCACTCGCCTGATCAGTTCGACCAACCGCCTGGTCGGCGAAAAGAGCGCCTGGCGCAGCAACGGCGCCGCGGTACGCACTGAGACGATCGGCGCGCGCACCTTCGGCGTGCGCGAAGAAATCCTCGCCGATGCGCGCGGACGCATGCTGGTCTGGCACTGGTACCGCATCGACGGCAAGGACACCCGCAGCGATTACGTCGGCAAGCTGTACCAGGTGATGCAGAAGGCGCTGCACGGCAGCGACGACGGCGCCGCCATCATCGTCTATGCCCGTTTCGACGACAGCCCGGAGCAGGCGCGCGCCACCTTGCGCGCCTTCCTGGCGGCCAACCTGGCGCCGGTGGAAGCGGCGCTCGACCAGACCCGGCGGCGCTGATGGTCGCCCCGCATAACGAGGCGCCGCTGGTCGTGCACCTGATCTACCGGCTCGACTTCGGCGGGCTGGAAAACCTGATGGTCGAGCGCATCAACCGCATGCCGGCCGACGCCTACCGCCACGCGGTGGTGTGCCTGACCGGCTACACCGATTTCGCCAACAAGATCACCCGCCCGGGCGTCGAACTGTACTCGCTGGGCAAACAGTCCGGCCTGTCGCTCGGCACCCACGCGGCGCTTTGGAAGCTGCTGCGCAAGCTGAAACCGGCCGTCCTGCACAGCTACAACCTGTCGGCGATCGAGTACGCGCCGGCCGCCCTGCTCGCCGGCGTGCCGGTGCGCGTCAACGGCGCCCACGGCCGCGACGCCGCCGATCCGCAGGGCCGCAACCGGAAGCACAATTTCCTGCGCCGCATGATGGTGCCGTTCTACGACTGTTGCTACGCCAACTCGGCCGACATGCTCGAGTGGAACCGCACCGTCATCGGCGTGCCGGCGCACAAGAGCCGGCTGCTGGCGAACGGCATCGACAGCGACAAGTTCCGCCCCGCCGCCGGCGATCGCAGCGACGCCTTTTTTGCCGCCGGCTGCATCGTCATCGGCACCGTCGGGCGCATCCAGGATGTGAAGGACCACGCCACCCTGGTCGACGCCTTTGTGCAGCTGCTCGGTCGCATGCCCGAACAGCGCGCGCAGCTGCGCCTGGCCATCGTCGGCGACGGCCCGGTGCTGGAAAAGCTGCGCGCCAAGGTGGCCGCCGCCGGCATCGCCGACCAGGTCTGGCTACCCGGCGCGCGCACCGACATCGCTGACATCCTGCGCGGCCTCGACATCTTCGCCATGTCGTCGATCGCCGAAGGCACGCCCGGTTCGGCGCTCGAAGCGATGGCCAGCGGCTTGCCGGTGGTCGGCACGCGCGTCGGCGGCATCCCCGAAGTGATCGCCGACGGCGTCACCGGCCTCTTGGTGCCGGCGTCGGATCCGGCGGCGATGGCGCAGGCGCTCGAACGCTACGCCCGTTCGCCGGCGATGACGCGTGAACACGGCGCCGCCGGCCGCGAGCGCGTGCAGCGCAACTACAACATGAACGCGATGGTGGCGGGCTACCAATCGATGTACGACACGCTGTGTGAACGAAAAACGAGCTTCAGAAAGAACATTAAATCATGTGTGGAATCGTAGGAATCTTTGATACGCGCGGCGCGCGACCGATCGACCGCGCGCTGCTAAGCCGCATGAACGAGCGCCATCATCACCGCGGGCCGGACGAAGGCGACATCTACACCGAACCCGGAGTCGGCTTCGGCCACCGGCGCCTGTCGGTGATCGACATCGCCAGCGGCCAGCAGCCAATGTTCAACGCCGCCGGCGACGTCGGCGTGGTGTTCAATGGCGAGATCTACAACTTCCCGGAACTGACCGAGGAACTGCAGCAGCTCGGCTACGTGTTCCGCACCAAGAGCGACACCGAAACCATCGTCCACGCCTGGTCGGCCTGGGGCGAAGCGTGCGTCCACAAGCTGCGCGGCATGTTCGCCATCTGCGTCTGGGACCGCACCAGGCAGGTCATGTTCATGGCGCGCGACCGCCTCGGCGTCAAGCCCTTCTACTATGCGCTGCTGCCCGACGGGATGTTCATCTTCGGCTCCGAGCTCAAGTCCCTGCGCGCCCACCCGGACCTGCCGCACGCGATCGACCCGCAGGCGGTCGAGGACTATTTCGCCTACGGCTACGTGCCGGAGCCGAAAACGATTTACCTCGGCGCCAAGAAGCTCTCCCCTGGCTACACGCTGACGATCCACATCGGCCAGCCGGTGCCGCAGCCGAAAAAATTCTGGGACGTGCCGTTCAAGCTGCACGCGCCGATGAGCGAGAAGGACGCCGAGGAAGAGCTGATCGTGCGCCTGCGCGAAGCGGTCAAGATCCGCCTGAAGGCCGAGGTGCCGCTGGGCGCCTTCCTGTCCGGCGGCGTCGACTCGAGCGCCATCGTGGCGATGATGGCAGGCCTGATGAAGGACCCGGTCAACACCTGCTCGATCGCGTTCCAGGAAAAGGCGTTCGACGAGTCGCAGTACGCCGAACAGGTGGCGCGCCAGTACAAGACCGAACACGTCACCGAAACTGTCGACACCGACGACTACGCGCTGCTCGACACGCTGGCCGACCTGTACGACGAGCCGTACGCCGACAGTTCGGCCATCCCGACCTACCGCGTCTGCCAGCTGGCGCGCAAACGCGTGACGGTGGCCCTGTCCGGCGACGGCGGCGACGAGAACCTGGCCGGCTACCGCCGCTACCGCTACGCGATGGCAGAAGACAGCGTGCGCTCGAAAATCCCGCCGACCATGCGCAAACTCATCTTCGGCCCGCTCGGCAAATACTATCCGAAGGCCGACTGGGCGCCGCGCGTGTTCCGCGCCAAGACCACCTTCGAAGCGCTGTCGCGCGACCTGGTCGAAGGCTACTTCCATGGCGTCTCGATCATGTCCGACGACATGCGCGCGCAGCTGTTCTCCGACAAGTTCCGCAAGAACCTGCAGGGTTACCAGGCCATTGAGGTGATGAAGGGCCACGCCGCCGCGTCGCCGACGGACGACCCGCTGTCGATGATCCAGTACCTCGACATGAAGACCTACCTGCCGGGCGACATCCTCACCAAGGTCGACCGCGCCAGCATGGCGCATGCGCTGGAAGTGCGCGTGCCGCTGCTCGACCACAAGCTGGTCGAATGGATTTCCGGCCTGCCGCCAGAGATGAAGCTCAAGGGCAGCGAAGGCAAGTACATCTTCAAGAAGAGCCTCGAACCGCATCTGACCGAAGAGATCCTCTACCGCAAGAAGATGGGCTTTGCGGTGCCGCTGGCGACCTGGTTCCGCGGCCCGCTGCGCCAGCGCGTGCGCGAGTCGCTGCTGGGCGACACGCTGGCCTCGACCGGCATCTTCAACACCAACTATCTCGCCCAGATGGTCGAGCAGCACGAGTCGGGCCGGCGCGACTACAGCGCGCCGATCTGGACGGTGCTGATGTTCGAAGCGTTCCTGCGCAAGGAACTGCAGGGCGAAGCGGCATGAGCGCGCTGCCGAAGCTGGACGCCTTGAGCGCGCCGCTGCGCATATTGCACGTGCTCGACCATTCGATCCCGCTGCACAGCGGCTACACCTTCCGCACCCGCTCGATCCTGCAGCAGCAGCGCGCGCTCGGCTGGCAGACGTTTCACCTGACCAGCCCGAAACAGGGCGCCGCCCCGAAGGCGCACGAAGAAATCGACGGCCTCGGCTTCTACCGCACCGCGCCCAGCACTGGCCTGCTCGACCGCCTGCCGGTGCTGAACCAGCTGGCCGTCATCGACCACCTGGCCGCGCGCTTGCTGGAAGTTGCGCGCGAGGTCAAGCCGGACGTGCTGCACGCGCACTCGCCGGCGCTCAACGCGATCGCCGCGCTGCGGGTCGGCAAAAAGCTCGGCATCCCGGTGGTGTATGAAATCCGCGCCTTCTGGGAAGACGCCGCGGTCGACCATGGCACCGCCAGCGAATGGGGACTGCGATACCGCATCACCCGCGCGATGGAAACCTATGCGCTGAAACGCGTCGACGCCGCCACCACCATCTGCGAAGGACTGCGCGCTGAAATCGTCGGCACCCGCGGCATCCCGGCGCAGAAGATCACCGTGATCCCGAACGCGGTCGACATCGGCGACTTTTCGGTCGACGGCGCGCGCGACGAAGTGCTCGCGTCCAGCCTTGGGCTGCAGGGCAAGTCGGTGCTCGGCTTCATCGGCTCGTTCTATGCGTACGAAGGCCTCGACGTGCTGCTGCAGGCGCTGCCGGCGATGCTCGAAGCGAATCCGGCGATCCGCGTGCTGCTCGTCGGCGGCGGCCCGCAGGACGCCGCGCTCAAGGCGCAGGCGGTGCAGCTGGGCGTGGCCGACAAGGTGATCTTCACCGGCCGCGTGCCGCACCACGACGTGCAGCGCTATTACAACCTGGTCGACGTGCTGGTCTACCCGCGCCTGAAGATGCGCCTGACCGACCTGGTGACGCCGTTGAAACCGCTCGAAGCGATGGCGCAGGGCCGCCTGCTGGTGGCGTCCGACGTCGGCGGCCACAAGGAACTGATCGAAGACGGCAAGACCGGCGTGCTGTTTCGCGCCGGCGACCCGCTGGCGCTGGCGCAGAAAACGCTCGCGCTGCTCGGCGCGCCGGAACGCTGGGCGGCCTTGCGCGCCCAGGGCAGAAGTTTTGTGGAAAATGAACGCAGCTGGAAGGCCAGCGTCGCGCGTTACAAGAACGTCTACCAGGGCGTCACCGGCAAGGCGACGCCTTGATCTCTCAACCGCCCCTGCGCATCGGCGTGGTCGGCCCGCTGCCGCCGCCGTCCGGCGGCATGGCCAACCAGACCTTGCAGCTGATTGGCCTGCTCGAAGGCGAAGGCCACCAGGTCGAAGTCATCCAGGTCAACGCCCCGTACACGCCGGCGTGGGCCGGCAAGCTGCCGGGCCTGCGCGCGTTGTTTCGCCTGGCGCCATATGTCGCGCACCTGTGGGGCGCGGCCGGCCGCGTAGACCTGTTCCACGTAATGGCCAATTCCGGCTGGTCGTGGCACCTGTTCGCCGCGCCGGCGATCTGGATCGGCCACTTGCGCGGCTGCCCGGTGGTGGTCAACTACCGGGGCGGCGAAGCGGACGCCTTCATGCAAAAGTCGCAGCGCTGGGTGCGCCCCAGCCTGCTGCGTGCCGATGCCGTGGTGGTGCCGTCGGGCTTTCTCGAGCACGTGTTCAGCAAGTACGGCGTGGCCACCACCGTAGTCCCCAACATCATCAACCTCGAGCGTTTTTCGGCGGCCGTTCCCGGCGCCGCGCTGCCGCTGCGCGTACTGGTGGCGCGCAACCTCGAGCCGATCTACGACAACGACACGGCGCTGCGCGCGTTCGCCCTCGTCGCCGCGCGCATTCCGGGTGCGACGATGGTGGTGGCCGGCTCCGGCCCGCTGCGCGCCGAACTCGAACAACTCGCCGTCGACCTCGGCGTCGCCGCCGCCGTGACCTTCACCGGCCGCGTCGACAATGCCGGCATGGGCGCGCTGTACCGCGGCGCCGATCTGATGCTCAATCCGAGCACGGTCGACAACATGCCAAATTCCGTGCTCGAAGCGCTCGCCAGCGGCGTAGCCGTCGTCAGCACCGATGTCGGCGGCGTGCCGTTCATGGTCGAAGACGGCAAGACGGCGCTGCTGGTGCCGCCGCGCGCGCCGCAGGCGATGGCCGACGCCATGTTGCGCCTGGCCGATTCCCCCGAACTGGCCTCGCGTTTACGCACGGCAGGACTAAGTTATGTGCAACAATACGCGTGGCCAGGAGTACGGCCGCGGCTGCTCGCGGTCTACCGATCGGTCACCAACACCAGCCTAGCCAAGGTAGCAAGCCACCCATGAGTACCCAGACATTGCCCAACACCGGCCTGTACACCTCGGTGGTGTCGCGCCTGCTGTTTCCGCTGCACGAGCGCATGAAGCGCCACACCACCGTCGCGGTGCGCCAGTCGATGGAACAATCGCAATGGTGGCCGGCGGCCGAACTCGAAGCGCTGCAACTGAAGCGCCTGCGCCGGCTGCTGCTGCGCGCCCAGGCCAAGGTGCCGTACTACCGCGACCTGTTCGCCGCCGCCGGCTTCGACCCGGCGCGCGACGTCACCACGCTGGCCGACCTGCAGCGCCTGCCGCTGCTCGACAAGGCGCGCATTCGCGCCGCCGGCGAAGGGATGAAGGCGCTCGACGCGGATGGCCTGGCGCGCTTTAACACGGGTGGCTCCAGCGGAGAACCGCTGATTTTCTACATCGGCAAGGAACGCGTCAGCCACGACGTCGCCGCCAAGTGGCGCGCCACGCGCTGGTGGGATGTCGACATCGGCGACGCCGAAATCGTCGTCTGGGGTTCGCCCATCGAACTGGGCGCGCAGGACAGCGTGCGCGCGGTGCGCGACCGCATGCTGCGCACCGAGCTGCTGCCGGCGTTTGCCATGTCGGACGCCAAGCTCGACGGCTTTCTCGCGCGCATCCGCGCGGTGCGCCCGCGCATGCTGTTCGGCTACCCGTCGGCGCTGTCGCACATCGCGCGCCACGCCAGGGCGAAAGGCGTGCGCATGGACGATCTCGGCATCAAGGTCGCCTTCGTCACGTCCGAGCGGCTGTACGACGAGCAGCGCCAGCAGATCTCCGAAACGTTCGGCTGCCCGGTGGCCAACGGCTACGGCGGGCGCGACGCCGGCTTCATCGCCCACCAGTGCCCGGCCGGCGGCATGCACATCACAAGCGAAGACATCATCGTCGAGATCCTCGACGCCGACGGCCAGCCGGTGCCGAAGGGCACCGCCGGCGAAATCGTCGTCACCCACCTCGCGACCGGCGACTTCCCGTTCATCCGCTACCGCACCGGCGACGTCGGCGTGCTCGACACGGCGCCATGCAGCTGCGGGCGCGGCCTGCCGCTGCTCAAGGAAATCCAGGGCCGCAGCACCGATTTCCTGGTCGCCATTGATGGCACCGTCATGCATGGCCTGGCGCTGGTGTACATCCTGCGCGATCTTCCTGAAGTCAAGGCGTTCAAGATCGTGCAGGAAAGCCTTGAGCTGACCCGGGTGCAGGTGGTGGCCGACGCCGCGCTGGCGCCGGCGTTGCTGCAGAAAATCGAAGCCGGCTTCAAGGCCCGCCTGGGCGCGGTCGTCGCCATCGAGGTCGAGCAAGTACCGGCCATCCTGCCGGAAAAATCCGGCAAGTTCCGCTACGTCGTTAGCAAGGTCGACGCGGCTCAGCCGCGCTGACCAGGAGTTCCAATGAGAGACATTCTAGTCACCATCGTGGTGTTCTGTTCGCTGCCGCTGATCTTCAAGCGGCCCTACTGGGGGCCCGCGCTGTGGATCTGGATCAGCGTGATGAACCCGCACGCCCAGGGCTGGGGTTTCGCCCGCTCATTCCCGTTCGCCGCCATAATCGCCGCCACTGTGCTGCTCAGCCTGGTGGTCTACAAGGGCGACAAGAAGCTGCCAGTGGTGCCGGTCACAGTCGTGTTCATGTGTTTCATGGCGTTAATGTGCGTGACATCGCTGTTCGCAATCCACCCCGATCTGGTCTATACGCAATGGAACAAAGTGATGAAGATCTTCGGCATGACGCTAATAGTCATCATGTTGATGAAGGAGCGCAAGCACATTGAAATGGCGATCTGGTCGATCGTTATCTCGCTCGGCTACTACGGCGTTAAGGGCGGCATCTTCACCATCAAGAGCGGCGGCGCAGATCGCGTGTGGGGTCCGGCTGGCACCTTCATCGAAGGCAACAACGAAGTCGCGCTTGCTCTAATCATGGTCATTCCACTTATGTTCTATCTGATGAAGATCACCTCCAACAAATGGGGCCGCTATGCCTTCATGGCGTCGATGGGCCTGTGCGCGTTCGCTTCGCTCGGGTCGTACTCACGCGGTGCCTTGCTGGCCATTGCCGCAATGGCCGGCTTCCTTTGGCTCAAGAGCAAGGAAAAGCTCACGGTGGGACTGGTGTTGGTGCTGCTGGTGCCGGTGATGTTGCTGGCCATGCCTCAGCAATGGCACTCTCGCATGGACACGATTGGCGAGTATAAAGCTGACGAATCGGCGATGGGACGGGTGAACGCCTGGCACATGGCAACCAACTTGGCAATGGACCGCCCGCTCGGCGGCGGCTTCGAGATCTACGACGCCGGTGTATTTGCCCGATACGCGCCGGTGCCGGAAGACATTCACGCAGCCCACAGCGTCTATTTTCAAGTGCTCGGCGAGCACGGATTCCTTGGTCTGTTCCTGTACCTCTCGATCGGTTTCCTGACATGGCGCAGCGGCAGCTGGGTAATCAAGAACAGCAAGCTCGATCCGGAACTGAAATGGGCTGCCGAACTGGTTCCCTTGCTACAGGTCAGCTTACTCGGCTTCGCGGTTGGCGGCGCCTTCCTCAGCCTGGCGTACTTCGACGTTCCCTATTATGTGATGGCGGCGATGGTGGCAACGCGCCTGGTCGTCGAGCGGCACCTGAAGGTCAGCAGAGACGTAGCCAAGGCAGAGGCGACGGCGCAGCGCCTGACGGGGGCCACACCGCAGAAAGTATCAAATGGATAATCTTCACAGCACCGCACGGGTTGGCGGCTTCAACGAGGAGCCCGACCACGCCCGCGACTCGGACCTCTCACTCATGCTCGGCAAGATGATGATGCGGGTGCTCTCCCCTGGCGGCAAGCGCGGCCTGTCGATCTTTATCTATCACCGCGTGCTGCAGCACAAGGATCCGCTGTTTCCCGGCGAAGTCGACAGCGCCGAGTTCGACCGCGACCTGCGCCGCATTGGCGCGATGTTTAACGTCATCCCGCTGATTGACGCGGTGCGCCACAGCGCCGCCGGCACCTTGCCATCGCGCGCGGCCTGCATCACGTTCGATGACGGCTATGCCGATAACGCCGAAGTCGCGCTGCCGGTCCTCCAACGGCGCCATCTGCCGGCTACCTTTTTCATCGCCACCGGCTTCCTCAATGGCGGGCGTATGTGGAACGACTCGGTCATCGAGATGGTGCGCCGCGCGCCCGACGGCGCGCTAAATTTTAGCGTCTTTGGCCTTGGCGTCCATCCGGTCAGCTCGGTGGCGCAGCGCCAGGCGACGATCATGGCGTTGATCGGCCAGCTCAAGTACCTGCCGATGGGCGAGCGGTTGACTATGGTCAATCGCCTGGTCGACGCGGTCGGCATCGCTCTGCCGAAAAACTTGATGATGACGACGTCGCAGGTGCTGCAGCTACACCTATCGGGCATGGGGATCGGCGCGCACACGGTCAACCATCCGATCCTCGCCAGCATCGAGCTTGATGCCGCGCGCGCCGAAATCGCGCAAGGCAAGCAGGCGCTGGAAGAGATGATCGGCGAACCCGTCCGGCTGTTTGCCTACCCGAACGGCAAGCCGGATTCGGATTACCGCGCCGAGCACGTGGCGCTGGTGAAGGAGCTCGGATTCGAAGGCGCGGTATCGACCGCGTGGGGCGCCTGCAAGGGCGCGCCGGACGTGCACCAGCTGCCGCGCTTTAGCCCGTGGGACCGCACGCCGATGCGCTTTGCCGTCAGGATGGCGCGCAACATCCTCAAGCCGGCCACTTTCGCCTGACCGGCACAGGTCTGCGCCCAAACAAAAAACGCCGGCAATTGCCGACGTTTTTTTCGTTATGCGGCGCCGACTTCGCGCTGCTTGAACCACTGTTCTAGCATCATCAGCACCCACACCATGGTGCCGTGATAGCCGGCGTGCTCGGACAGATGCTGGCCGACCAGCTGGTCGATGAACTCCCCGCGTACGATCTTGCGCTGCTTCAGGTCAGTCAGGCTGTCGGTGGCCAGCTGCTGCAGCGGCTTGTGGTGCTGCAGCCAGACGCCGAACGGCAGGCCGAAGCCGTGCTTTTGCTTGGTGATGATTTCATTCGGCAAAAAGTCTTTCAGCGCTTCCTTGAAGAACCAGCGCAGCTGCGTGCCGTTGAGCTTTTGCTGCGGCGTCAGCCGCGCGGAAAACTCCACCATCTGGTCGTTGAGGAAGGGGAAGGCCACTTCCAGACCGGCCAGTTCGCACGCCTTCATCACCTTCGGCAAGTCGTTGTCGGCCAGCGTGATCTTCAGGTCGAGCTCTAGCATGCGGTTGATCAGGCTGCCCGCTTCGCTCTTGCCGTAGGTGTCCGCCAGGCTCTTGAGCGGCACTGCATCGTCGCAGCCGGCCAGGAAGTCGTCGGTGAACACCTTGCTGGCGCCATAGCGGCCCAGCAGGTTGTACGTTTCCAGCCGCGCCGGCATCGGCACCGACGCCTGCTCGATGTAGCTGCGCGCCTTGCGCACCAGCTTGATGTGTTCGCCCGCGGGGAAGTTGAATACCGCCGGCTCGAGCAGGGCCTTGCGAAGCAATCCCGGCACCCGGTCGTACATGGCGAACACGTGCTGCTTCGAATAGCGCTCGTTGCCGCCGAACAGTTCGTCGCCGCCGTCGCCGCCGAAAATTCGCGTCACGCCGTCGGCGCGCGCCATCTTGGCGCAGTAGTAGGCAGGCACCGCCGAGGCGTTGCCGAACGGCTGGTCGAACACGCCGGCGATCAGCGGGATTGCCGCCACCACGTCGTCCGGGGTGACGTAATACTCGTGGTGCTCGGTGCCGAAATGGCGCGAGGCGATGCGCGCGTATTCCATCTCGTCGTAGCCTTCGGCCTCGAAGCCGATCGAATACGTCTTGGCCGGCTTGCCCGACACTTCCGTCAGCGTGCCGGCAATGGTCGAGCTGTCGGTGCCGCCGGACAGGAAGGCGCCGGCGTTGGCGCCCTCGGCCGCTTCGCGCACACCGCTGCGCAGCAGGTCGCGAAATTCCTGTTTCAGTTCAGGCAGCGACTTGCTGCCCTGCTCGTCGAACTTCATGCGCCAGTACTGGTGCGTCTCGACGCGGCCCTGGCGGTACAGCAAGTACTGTCCCGGCAGCAGGCGCTGCTGCTGCGCGTGCACCGTGCCCGGGCTTGGCACCATGTGGAAATAGACGTAGTTGTAGATGCCCTGCGAGTCGATCCGCGCCGGCGTCAACGGGTGGCGCGCGATCGTGTCGGCGGATGAACCGAACACCAGCGTTTCGCCCGACACCTGGTACGACAGCGGCTGGGTGCCCATGCGGTCGATCGCAAGCATCGCTTCGCCGGCGGCGTCGTCGATAATCGCCAGCACGAACGGGCCGGACAGACTGTTGCACGCCAATGCCGGCGACTTGCGCCAGGCATCGAGCAGCGTCTTGCCGATGCCCTGCTCGGCCGCCTGCTGCGCCAACGCGGCGTCGCGCATGCGCACATGACCCCACAGGGCAACAGTGAAGGCGCCGTTCTGGTACACGTGCGCGCTGCCGGCGGCGGCGGCGACCGCAACGGCGCTGGCGCGGCCAGGCAGGCACTGCACGCTGTGGCCGTCGAAGCGCGCCATCGGCACCGCCATCGTCTCGACCAGCGCGCGGTTATCCGCCGCCCCGGCGCCTTTTCCAATCCAACCGCATAAACCACTCATTGCACCACTCCTTGATTCTTTATTGTTCTTGGCGCCGTCATACCAGCACTTCGCGCGCGTTCGGATGGCTGAGGAAGGCAGCCGGGCTGGCCGTCAGGCCATACGCGCCCGACTGGAACACCACCACCAGGTCGCCGACATCGGCTTTAGCCATCTCCATCTGGTCGGCCAGCAGGTCGAGCGGCGTGCACAGCGGGCCTACCACGGACGCGGTCTCGCGCTCGCCGCCGGCGACGCGGTTGCCGACGACGGCCGGATAGTTCTTGCGGATCACCTGGCCGAAGTTGCCCGACGCTGCCAGGTGATGGTGCAGGCCGCCGTCGGTGACGAGGTAGACCTGGCCGCGCGAGACCTTGCGTTCGATCACGCGGCTGACGTAGACGCCTGCTTCGGCCACCAGGTAGCGGCCCAGCTCGATCTGCACCTGCACGCCCGGCAGCGCTTTCAGCACGTCGGGCAGCAGCAGCTTCAGGTTGGCGCCGACCGCTTCCAGGTCGAGCCGGCCTTCGCCCGGGAAATACGGGATGCCGAAGCCGCCGCCGATGTTGAGCGTGCGCAGCGGACGCGGCGCGTCGGCGGCCAGGCGGATCGCCAGCGCGAAGGTTTTCTCGTGCGCTTCCTGGATCGACGCCGCCTTCAGGTTCTGCGAGCCGCTGTAGATGTGAAAGCCGTAGAAATCGAGCTCCAGCTCGCCCAGGCGTTTCAATAAAGCCGGCACCAGTTCGGCGTCGACGCCGAACTGCTTCGGCCCGCCGCCCATCTTCATGCCGGACGACTTCAGTTCGAAATCGGGATTGACCCGCACCGCCACCTTCGGCACGATGCCGAGCCGCTTGCCGGCCAGCGCGATGCGTTCCATCTCGGCGCCCGACTCCATGTTCAGCACCACGCCGGCGGCGACCGCGCAGGCCAGGTCGGCGTCGCTTTTTCCCGGGCCGGCGAAGCTGATCAGGCCGGCGTCCATCGTCGTGTCGAGGGCGACGCGCTGCTCGCCGCCGGAGGCGATGTCGATGCCGTCGACCAGGGTGGCCATGTGCTGCACCACGGCCGGCATCGGGTTCGCCTTCATGGCGTAGTGCAAGTGGATTTCCGGCGGCAGATATTCACGCAGCAGCGCGACGCGCTCGGTCAGCTTGGCGCGGTCGTAGGCGTAGAACGGCGTGCTGCCAACCCGCTCGGCCAGCCGGGTCAGGGGCATGCCGCCTACCTGCAGGCAATCGTCGATGACGTCAAATTGCGTCATCGGCGCATGTTGGGGGCGCACGGCGCTCATTGGGCGGCTTCCATAAAAGTGTTTTCAAATTGCTGGCTGAGCAGCTTGCGGTCGATCTTGCCGTTCGGGTTGCGCGGCAGGCTGGTGTCGGCCATGACGATGCGGGCCGGCAGCATGTAGGCCGGCAGGTGCGGCTTGCACGCCGCCATCAGTGCGTCGGCGTCAATCGCCATGCCTTCCTTGCAGTGGGCGACGACGACGATCGCCTGGCCCAGGGTCGGGTGCGACACGCCGATCGCGGCCGCTTCGGCCACCTGCTCGCGGGCGTACACCACTTCCTCCACCTCGCTCGGGCTGACCCGGTATCCGGACGTCTTGATCATCTCGTCGTTGCGGCTGATGAAGAAGAGGAAACCTTCTTCATCCTTGCGCACGGTGTCGCCCGACCATACCGCCATTTCCGTCATCGTCAGGCCATGGTGGTTCGACACGACCGGTTTGAACCTTTCCGCCGTCTTGGCGCGGTCGTTCCAGTAGCCGAGCGAGACGAGCGCGCCGCGGTGCACCAGTTCGCCCGGTTCGCCCGGCTCGCACTCGGTGCCGTCGGCACGCAGCACGACTACTTCCGCGTTCGGGATCGCCTTGCCCATCGAATCGGGACGGCGGTCGACTTCTTCTGGCGGCAAAAAGGTCGAGCGGAAAGCTTCGGTCAGGCCGTACATCAAGAACGGCTTGGCGTTCGGCAGCGCGCGGCGCAGCGCGTCGAGCGTCGGGCGCTGCATGGCGCCGCCCGAATTGGTGATGTAGCGCACCGTGCAGTCGGCCGGCCAGGTCAGCTGGGCGACCTGGATCCACAGCGGCGGCACGGCCGCCAGGCCGGTGATGCGCTCGGTCTCGACCGCCTTGACGATGTCGCGCGGCAGCAGATAATTGATCAGCACGGCGGTGGCGCCGACGTGGAACGCCGTCGTCAGCTGCGACAGGCCGTAGTCGAAACTGAGCGGCAGCACCGCCAGGATTCGGTCGGCGGCCGTGTTTTCGAGGTAGCTGGCGACGCTGGTGGCGCCGGCTACCATGTTGCGGTGCGACAGCACCACGCCCTTCGGCTTGCCGGTGCTGCCCGACGTGTACAGGATAGCGGCGATGTCGGCGTCGATGACGCGGTGCGGTTTCTGGCCGGCGGGCGCGGCCAGCAGCGCGTCCCACGGCTGCACGGCAACGCCTTCGACTGCCGGCAGCTTGTCGGCCGCGCCCGTCACCAGCACCAGCTTTAGGTCGGGGCACAGGGCCAGCGCGGGCGCGAGCAGGCGCAGGCGGTCGGCCGAGGTAACCAGCACGCGCACGTTGCAGTCGGCCATGATGTAGCCGACCTGCTCGGGCTTGAGCAGCGGATTGACCGGCACGAACACGCCGCCGGCAGCGGCGGCGCCGAACATGGCGGCGACGTTCTCGACATTTTTTTCAATGTAGACGGCGACCCGCTCGCTGCGGCCCAGGCCGGCGGCCAGCAGGCCGTTGGCGACCTGGCTGACGGTGCCGGCCAGCGTGGCGTAGTCAAGGCGGCGCTTGCCGGAAACCAGCGCTTCGGCGCCCGGTGTGCGCCGGGCCGAGTTAAAGATGAATTCGTGGATCAGGTCACTCATGGGCGTGGTCGTTTGTGCAGGGTTTGGCAACTTTATTTGAACAGTTGCAACATAAGGCCAAATATTAACATTTCATTACGCAAATTCTTATCGTTTTTGCTTGTGTGTGGCTGCCAGCCGACGTTTTCCGCGTTCCCACATATATATAGCGCCCGCCTACACCAGCTTCAGGCCCAGTCCGGCTTTGCGCAGCGCCTGCTCGGCGCGTAACAAACATTCCTTTTCGGCCCCTTCCGGCCGCCCGCTCAGCCTCCACAATGCATACAGCGACACCGAATACACCAGCGCGCCTACGGCAATACACAACAGCAGGGCCAGCACGTAGGTGTGGGTCTGGGTGCCCAGGGTGAGCTGATGCTTCACCGCATACACGGCCAGCGTCATCAGCGCCACTGCGGCGGTCGGGCGCCACAGCCGTGCGGCGTACCCGAGGACTGACAGGTTCAACTGCCTGTGGATCAGGATCTGGTTGACTGGCACCATGCAGATGGCCGTGATCAGGAACGACCAGGCCGCGCCGGTCGCGCCCCATTTCCAGGTGGCCGGCAGCAGCAACGCCACCAGCACCACAAACTGCGCCGCCGCAACAATGGTGATCAGGCGAGGACGCCCGACTGCCAGGTAGACATACCCGATGTTCGTCTGCAGTGCCGTCAAGACGCTGAACAGCGAAAGGATCTGGATCAGCGGGATCGCGTCCAGCCACTTCCAGCCCAGCACCGCCGGCACCATCAGGTCGGCCACAACGGCGATGCCGATACCCATCGGCAGCGTGAACAGCGCAATGACGGAAATGACGCCAAGAAAGCTGCTGCGCAGCTGGTCTATGTCGTGCGAAAGGCGCGAATAGCCCGGGAAGGCGGCGCGGTTGATCGGTGCGACCAGCTCGGTAGTTGGCAAGGTCGCGAACTCGTATGAAATGGCATAGACGCCAAGGCCGGTGACGCCAGCGAGCTTGCCGATGACGAATTCCGATGCGCGCCCATTCAGGAAGATGAGCACGTTGTTGATAAACAACCACTTGGACGAGTTAAACAGATCGACGCGCGCCTTCAGCGACAGTTTGGGCCGGTAGTCGCTGACCAGGTAGGACAGCACCACCGACGCGACGGTGCCGGTCAGCTGGCCAATCACCAGCGCCCAATAGCTGTGCAGCCAGATGGCGATCGGGATCGTCACGATCACCGGCGCCAGGCGCTTGCCGAGCATGAATTTGAATTCGCGGTCGAAGCGCATTTCGCGCCGGAAGATGACCGGGCCGATATTCGACAGCCCGCCGATGAAGCAGCCCAGCGCCAGCGAGTACACCACCGCTTCGAGCCGCGGCTCGTGGTAGAACAGCGCGACCGCATGGGCCAGCGCTGCCAGCAGCAGCGCCGTCACCGTGCCGAAAATGACATTGAAGGTCCAGGCCGTATCAAATTCATCACGGCCGGCATCCGGCTTCTGGATCAGGTGAACATCGAAGCTGAATGCGAACAGCAGCGCCAGCGCGCCGATCAGCATCATCGCGATTGCAACCAGACCGAAATCGACCGGCGCCAGCAGGCGGGCCAGCACGATCGTACTGACCAGCCCCACACCGCGGTCGATCAGCTTAAAAGCGACCATCCACACGGCGCCCTTGGCAATTTGGTTATTGATTTTTTCCATTGGGCAGGACGACCTTTGGTGATTCGCAGCGCTAATACGGCATTTTATTGTCGAGTTGCATTGTAGCAGCAATCAATTTCCGTTAAACACCGCACACGTCGCGTTTTGCAACATATCGTGCTCGATTGCATTTCTGTGAAGCCAATTTTTTGCCAGACGGGTTATACTCCGGAATGATGTAGAAATTGAAACTAGGAATCTATGGACACTGATGTCAAGCGGACGATGGACGGCGCCGTACAGTACCCGCCGCGAACCGGCAGCAGCACTGTGGCGGACGCCGAAGCGTCCGCCAGCCCGGCGTCCGACCGTCCCCACTTCCCTGCCGCCGTCGCACCGGTGTCGCCGGTGCTGTCGTTCGACTCGTTTTTCGACAGCGGCGCGCCGCCGGTGCGCTCGATCCTCGACGCGGGCCAGGCGCGCGAGGTGACCAGCGGCCGCATCGCCATCGCGCTGGCGTTGCGCCAGATGAACATCAAGGCCGGCGACTCGGTGCTGGTGCCGTCGTTCCACTGCGCCTCGATGATCGAGCCGGTGACCTGGTCGGGCGCCACGCCCGTGTTCTACCGCATCAATGACGACACGTCGATCAACCTCGACGACATCGCATCCAAGCTCGACGGCACCAGCAAGGTGCTGATGGTGACCAATTACTTCGGCTTCCCGCAGGACCTGTCGGCCATCCGCGCGTTTTGCGACCGCCACAACTTGCTGATGCTGGAAGACTGCGCCCATTGCTTCCTGGGCGAACACAAGGGCCGGCCGGTCGGCTCCTACGGCGACTATGCGATCGCCAGCAGCATGAAGTTCTTCCCGATTTACGAAGGCGGGCTGCTGGTGTCGGCCCGCCATTCGCTCGACGCGGTGACGCTGCGCTCGGCCGGCAAGGGCTTCGAGGCAAAAGCGGCGCTCAACGCGCTCGAAGACAGCTTTTCGTTCGGCCGCCTTGGCGTCGTCAAGGCGCTACTGTGGCTGCCGCTGGCAACCAAGGATTTCCTGTGGCGCTCGATCAAGAAGGCCAAGCCGGCCGGCGCCCACTCGATGGTGCCGGGCTCGTCCGAAGGCGGCTTCAGCTTCGATCCGGCTTGGCTCGACAAGCACTCGTCGATGTTCTCGCGCGCGATGCTGAAACTGGTGTCGCGCCCGCGCATGGGCGCCCTGCGCCGCAAGAACTACCTGAAAATGGCGGCCGCGCTCGAAGGCGTGCCCGGCTGCCGGCCGCTGTTTTCCACCTTGCCCGAGGGCGTCTACCCTTGGGTGTTCCCCCTACTTACCGACAATCCCCAGCCGGCGTTCAACACGCTCAAGTCGCGCGGCGTGCCGATCATTCGATTCGGCGAATACCTGTGGCCCGGCGTCGACGCCACGGTCTGCGCCAATAGCGTCGACCTGTCGAAGCGCGTGATGTCGTTTTCCTGCCATCAGGAACTGCGCGAGGACGAACTGGACTGGATGATCGACCAAATCAAGGACGCGCTGCGCGCGCACCCACAGCCACTATGATGAACTGGACTATCGTCCCGGCGAGCGAATTCGCCCGGCATGCCGAACAATGGCACCAACTGAACCGGCAAGGCCCGCGCTCGCCGCTGTTCGAGCTCGATTTCGTCCAGCCGTTGCTGGCCGAATTTGGCACCGGCGCGGAAATGCTGGCAATTTGCCGCGACGGCAAGCTGGTGGTGGCGATGGCGATCATGGCGCCGGTGCGGCGCGGCGCCTGGGCCACGTTCCAGCCGTCGCAGGCGCCGCTCGGCATGTGGATGAGCTTGCGCGGCGCCGACCTCGACGCCCTGCTCTCCTCTCTGATGCGCAAGCTGCCGGGCCTGCCGCTGGTGGTCGGCCTGACCCAGTGCGACCCGCTGCTGCTGGCGCGCCCGGACGCCGCAAGCGCCGTGCAGACCGCCGACTACATCGACACCGCGCGCATCACCGTGACTGGGACCTTTGACGAGTACTGGGCGGCGCGCGGCAAGAACTTGCGCGCCAACCTGAAAAAGCAGCGCGCCCGCATGCTCAAGGAAGACATTGTCGCGCGCATGGACACCCTCAGCGCCCCGGAAGACATGGCGGCGGCGGTGGCCCAGTTCGGCCTGCTCGAAAGCGCCGGCTGGAAGGCGCAGGGCGGCACCGCGATCCATCCGGACAACGCCCAGGGCCGCTTCTACCGCAGCATGCTAGAAGGCTTCTGCCGGCGCGGCGCGGCCGTCATGATCCGCTACTTTTTTAACGACAAAGTCGTGGCGATGGACCTGTGCATCGAGGGCGACGGCGTGCGCGTGATCCTGAAGACCACCTACGACGAAAGCGTGCCTAGCCACTATTCGCCGGCCTTCCTGATGCGCGAGGAAAGCTGCCAGCAGATGTTCGCCAACAAGACCTACGGCACGCTCGAGTTCTACGGCAAGGTCATGGACTGGCATACCAAATGGACCGATGAGGTGCGCACGTTGTACCATGTCAACAGTTACCGCTGGCCGATCCTGCTGCGGCTGCACACCTTCGTCAAAAACCGTCCCGGCCGCCAGCAAGCGCAGCCATTACCCGAGCCGGCGGTCGCCGCGCCCCCGCTCGCCAACAACCAATCGTCGGAATAATCATGTACCTGGAAGAAGTTAAAACAATTTTGGCTGACGTCCTCAGCCTTGGCGCCGCCAAAGACAGCCTGACCGAACAATCGGCACTGCTCGGCAGCATCCCCGAACTCGACTCGATGGCAGTGGTGAACCTGATCACCGCGCTCGAAGAACACTTCGGCATCACCGTGGACGACGACGAGATCAGCGCCACCACGTTCGAAACGCTCGGAAGCCTGACCGCTTTCGTGCAGCAAAAACTGGCGTAGTCGATGCCGGTTCCAGACGCTCCACGCGCCGAGGCCTTTTTCCTGCAAACGGAACCTGGCCAGCGCTTTTGCCTGTTCCATCCGCCGGCCGGCGCCTGCCGCGGCGCGCTGCTGTACGTGCCGCCGTTCGGTGAAGAGATGAACAAGTCGCGCCGCATGGCCGCGCTGCAGGCGCGCGACCTGGCCGCGCGCGGCTTCGGCGTGCTGCTGATCGACCTGTACGGCTGTGGCGACAGCAGCGGCGACTTCGGCGAAGCGCGCTGGGACCTCTGGAAGCACGACCTGGCGCTTGGCCAGCGCTGGCTGCGCGAGCGCCTCGGCGTGCCGGTCAGCCTGTGGGGCCTGCGCCTGGGCGCCCTGCTGGCGCTCGACTTCGCGCGTGATGCGCACGAGCCGGTCGCCAGCCTGATGCTGTGGCAGCCGGTGCAAAGCGGCGCCACCTTCCTGACCCAGTTCCTGCGCCTGCGAATCGCCAACGACATGCTATCGGACGACAAGGAAAAAGGCGGCGGCACCAAGGCGCTGCGGGACCAGCTGCGCGCCGGCGAGGCACTTGAAATAGCCGGCTACGAGTTGGCGCCGGCGATGGCCGACGCCATCGAGTCGCTCGACGCCGCCGCGCTGTTCGTTGCCAGCTGCCCGGTGCACTGGTTCGAAGCGGTGCCGGCCGACGGCCGCCCGATTTCGCCCGCCGCCTCCAAGGTCACAACCGCGTGGCAAGCAGCCGGCGCCGCGCCGCAGATCCACCTGGTCACCTGCCCGCCGTTCTGGGCCGCCCAGGAAGTGACCGAATGCGCGGCCCTGGTGGCAGCCACGACGGCGGTGTTTGCAGGGATAGCGGCATGAATTACCAGGAAACAGCCGTCAACTTTACCTGCCGAGACGACAGCCTGTACGGCATCGCCAGCCTGCCGGCGCAAGGCGCCGCGCGCGGCGTGCTGGTCGTCGTCGGCGGGCCGCAATACCGCGCCGGCAGCCACCGCCAGTTCACTTTGCTGGCGCGCAGCCTGGCCGAGCAGGGAATTCCGGCCATGCGCTTCGACTACCGTGGCATGGGCGACAGCGGCGGCGAGCCGCGCAGCTTCGAGGACGTCCAGCATGACCTGCGCGCGGCGATCGACCATTTTCTGACCTTGGTGCCGGGCATGCGCGAAGTGGTGATCTGGGGCCTGTGCGACGCCGCCTCGGCCGCCCTGTTCTACGGCGCCAGCGACGCGCGCGTGTGCGGCCTGGTGCTGCTCAATCCGTGGGTGCGCACCACCGGCGGCCACGCCAAGGCGACCCTGAAGCACTACTACGTCGACCGCCTGCTGCAGCCGGCGCTGTGGCGCAAGATCGCCAGCGGGCGCTTCGACTACCGCGGCGCGCTGCGCTCGTTTACCAGGCTGCTCGGCGCCGCCCGCGGCAGCGCCGACGCGCCGGCGCCCGAGGCGGGCGAGCCGGCCGACTCCTGCGCGCCGCTCCCCGATCGCATGCTCGCCGGGATGACCAAATTTAAAGGCAAGGTTTTGTTGATACTGAGTGGACGCGACCTGACGGCGCAGGAGTTTTCCGACCTGGCGAAAGGCTCGCCCCAGTGGCAGCGGCTGCTCGGCGCCAGCCACGTCACGCGTCAGGCGCTCGACGAGGCGGACCATACGTTCTCGCGCCGCGTCTGGCGCGACCAGGTCTCCGGCTGGACCGGCGAGTGGGTGAAATCATGGTAAAGCGCGTGCTGATGATCGCCTTCCATTTTCCGCCGCTGCGCGGCAGCAGCGGCATCCAGCGCACCCTCAAGTTCGCCCAGTACCTGCCGCAGTATGGCTGGCAGCCGGTGGTGCTGTCGGCCCATCCGAGGGCCTACGCCCAAAGCGGTGACGACCAGTTGCGCGACATCCCGGCCGACGTGGTGGTGCACCGCGCCTTTGCGCTCGACACCGCGCGCCACCTGTCGTTCAAGGGCCGCTACGTGAGCTGGATGGCGCTGCCGGACCGCTGGGCCACATGGGCGCTCGGCGCCGTGCCGGCCGGCCTGTCGCTGGTGCGCAAATACCGTCCGGCCGTGATCTGGTCGACCTATCCGATCGCCACCGCCCACATCATCGGCTACGTTCTGCACCGCCTCACCGGCATCCCATGGGTGGCCGACCTGCGCGATCCGATGACCGACGAAGGCTATCCGTCCAATCCGGTCACGCGCCGCGTCTACCAGTGGATCGAAAAGAAGACCGTGCAGCATTGCCAGCGCGCCGTCTGCACCACGCCGGGCGCGATCGTCACTTACCGCACCCGCTTCCCCGAGATTGATCCGGCGCGCTTCACGCTGCTCGAAAACGGGTTCGACGAAGAGAACTTCGCCGACGCCGAGAGCCTGGCGGCAGCGCCGCAAGGTGCGCGTTTCCGGCTCGTCCACAGCGGCGTGATCTACCCGTCCGAGCGGGATCCGATTCCGCTGTTTCAAGCGCTCGCCGAACTGAAGGCGCAGGGCCGCATCGCGGCCGCCACGTTCGAGCTGGTGCTGCGCGCGACCGGCCACGACGAGTATCTCGCCAAGCTGATCGCCGACGCCGGCATCGAGGACCTGGTGACCCTGGCGCCGCACGTGTCGTACCGCGACGCGCTGGCCGAAATGGTCACCGCCGGCGGCCTGCTGATTCTGCAGGCGACCAACTGCAACCACCAGGTGCCGGCCAAGCTGTACGAATACCTGCGCGCGCGCCGCCCGATCCTGGCGCTGACCGATCCGATCGGCGACACCGCCGCCACCCTGCGAAAGGCTGGCATCGATACGATCGCCCCGCTCGATTCGAAAGCGGCGATTGTCGAAGGCATGCTACGCTTCCTCACATTGGCCGAGGCCGGCACAGCGCCGCTGGCGTCGAGCGCCGACATCAACGCCAATTCGCGCCGCGCGCGCACCGGCGTGCTGGCGACGCTGCTCGATACGATTACCATTGAAGTGCCGGCTGAACCGGCGCACGCCAAACCGCGCGTGTCCAAACACTAGGAGCGACTATGAATAGCATGTGGAAGATTGCGGCGCTGAGCATGGCGTTGATGGCGACAGGCAGCGCGGCGGCAGCGACCGATGGCAAAGTCAATTTTTGCGGCGACTTGAAAAATGCCTTCGGGCCGTTCGATTACCGTACCCGCGGAGAGCACAGCAACGATTTCGATCTAGTTGAAGGCGGCCACTTTACTGCGGACGTCGAAAACGGCATCCGCGGCAGTTCCGGTGCGATCGGCGGCGACCTTGACTACACACTGCGGGCGATCCCGAACCACCACCGTGCGCTGGCGACGCTCGCCAAGGTGGCGGTGCGCAGCAAGACGCTGCAGGTGCCTGGCGCCAGATATCCAGTCGAATGCTATTTCGAACGGGCTAGCCGCTTCCAGCCGAACGACGGCGGCGTCAAGGCCGAATACGGCAACTACCTGTACGCGATGGGCAAACCCGACAAGGCCTTCCTGATGTTTAAGGAAGCGGTCGACCTGAGCCCTGATAACCCGACCATCAACTACAACGTCGGCCTGAGCTACTACCAGCGCAAGGATTACGACAACGCGCTGCTGTATGCGAAGAAGGCCTACGCGCTCGGCTTCCCGCTGCCTGGCCTGAAGAACAAGCTGGCCGCGGCCGGCAAGTGGAACGACAAGCCCTGAATCAGGACGCGGCCGGCAGCGGCCGCAATCGCCTGGCCAGCACGATGCCGGCCACCACCGCGGCCAGCGCCGCCAGGTACAGCGCGCCCCAGCGGGCGAACAGCTCCGGCGCCGACAGCAAGGTGGTGCGGTCCTGGCCAAGCAGGAACTGCAGCCCGCCGAACACCCTGCCGCCGTTGATCACCACCGTCTCGATGGCCTGGTTCAGCAGCAGCCAGCTGGCGCCCAGCAGCGCGCCAGTCGCCGCCAGCAGTACAGGCCGACGCGCCATCCCTCCTCCCAGCAGCACCGCATTGGCGGCGAACAGCGCCACCGCCAGCGCCAGGTAGAATGCGCCACCGTCGACCACCAGTTCGGTGAGGTTGTCGGTGATCGCCCAGTCCAGCACCACGTACTTGGCCAGCACCCAGAACGGCAACAGGCAAAGCACCAGCACCATGACGCGCGCGCGCCTGTCACGCCGCGCGATCGCCGCCAGGCCGACCACCAGCGGGATCGCAAAGACCGCGTACAGCGCGACGAAGCGCACTAGCCGTTCGGTCGCGTCGACCGCAACGCGCGGCCAGCCGGCCAGGCCGGTACGCCAGGCCTCGCCCCAGTAATTGTCGTCGACGACGCGGCGATACAGGTCGGGCGCGCCGATGATCTTCTCGAGCATGATGGCCGGCGTTGCGAGGTTGACCAGCGCGTAGCTGACCAGCGCCAGGCCGACCACCACCGGCGGCGTCCAGAGGGCGCCGTGGCGGCGCCGCGCGTCGAGCTGCAGCACCGCGCGCGCGGCCAGCCACGGCCCGCCGCCAAGCCACAGCAGCGCCAGCGAAAACACCGCCGCGCCGGCCAGCGCATGCTCGCCGAACAGCTTTTTCAGGTTGTACGGAATGCCCGGCAGCTGCAGCACCAGCCACATCGCCAACGTCAGCACGGCGGCGGTGACGGCCAGCGGCAGCAGCGGATGGGCCAGGCGCGTCGATTGCGCCGGCGGCGGCAGCTCCGCCTCGGCAGCGGGTTCGCCAACGCCGGCGCGCAGGGCGACGGCGGCCGGCGCCAGCATCAGCGCCATCGCCAGCGTCGTGGTGTCGCCATGCACGCCGACTATCGCCACGCGCACCCATTCGAGCACCACCAGCAACAGCAGCACCAGCGCGCTCCACAACAGCGGGCGCCGGCGCCAGCGCGCCGGCCCGGCCATCCCGGCCCACAGCATGGCGCCGATCGCCAGCGCCTCGAACGCCGCTGGCGGTACTTCCTTGAGCACGCCGCGCCAGAGCAGGTGTGAAAACGGCGTCAGCGTGAAGCCGCCATCGAGCATCTGGCCGCGGTACGGCGTCAGCACGGTGACCAGGTAGGCGCCGAGCGCCAGCACGAAGACGGCGTCGTGGCTGCGCGCACTGGCGCGCTGGCCGACGACGAAACCTGCCGCCAGCCCCGCTACGATGCCGAGCAGCGTTTCGCGCCGCAGGCTGCCGTAGGCGACGAGCACTTCGAGGCCGACGGCCACCACGCCCAGGCCGATGACGCCGGCCAGCGGGCGGCGCAGCATGCCCATGCCCGTCACCGCGATGCCGGCCAGGGTGGCCGCCAGGCCGTGCTGGAACAGGCGCATCGGCTCGAAAGGCGGCGCGAACACCACCGACTTGACGTGCGCGCGCAGCAAGCCGATGTCGAGCGTCGGCACGAACGGGAACGACTCGTACAGGAACCACAGCAGCACCAGGCATGCCAGGAACAGGTCACGGTGTTCGTTGTCGGCCGACAGCTGGGCGCGAAACGCATGGCGCACGCGGGCCGCCACCAGCAGGCCGACGCCAAGGCCGGCGGTATTCCAGAACGCGTCCGCCACCGAGGCGATGCGGCTCGGCAGGTACAACTGCAGCAGCTGGATGCCCAGCGCCAGCAGCAGCACCGCCAGCAGCACGGCGGTGGCGCGCGCGGCGTAGCTGCGAAACGCCAGGTGCACGGCGACGCCGAGCGGCAGGAACAGGATGAAGTTGTCGATCGCGTCCGCGCGGTTGGCAAAGATGCGCGACTCGGCGAAGAACGATTCGAGCGACTGCGCCTGGCCGGAGAAATCGAACGGGAACAGCGAACCGTAGACGATGAACGCCACCACCGCCGCCAGGAACAGGCGCGCCGGCAGCGTCGATACCTCAGGCGGCCGTACGTGTGGGCGGGACGTTAACGCCGGGCTGATTTCAGACATGGTCCATCCTGGCCGTGAGATTGAAAATAGGTCGCCATGATCATGGCGCCGCTTGGTGCCGGCACCGGACCAGGTCTTCGAACGCGCCCAGCGCGGCCAGCGGCGGGCGCGTGGCCGCGCACAGGTCAGGCAGTGCCGGCGTGGGCGCCGTGCGGCGCGGCGGCGCCTCGCGCCATGCCAGCGCCGCCGCGCCATCGGTGGCGAAGAGCCGGCGCACCGGATGCTGGCCGACAAAAAGCGCCGCTGCGGGCGTTGCCCTGTTCTCGCGCAGGCGCAAACGGGCGCCGGCGCGCTCGACAATCCGGCCATCGACCAGATTGCCCTCGACGTCGCCGGTGCTACCGGCAAAGCGCGCTTCGATGCCGGTGGTGTCGAGCAGCGTATTGTGCAGGACCCGGCTGCGCGCGGCGCTGTTAAGGTAAATGCCGGCGTCCGAGCAAGACGTCACCAGGTTCGACTGGATCACTCCCTCGTCCTGCTCGGTAATGCATTTCTGATCGCGGCAGTACTGCTTGCCACTGCCGCCGCCGCCAAGCGACAGGCCGACGCGCTGGCCGGCCAGGCCGCGCAGGCGCGCTTCGCACACCACGACGTTTTGCTCGAACACGTTGCGCGCACCGCCGCCCTTGGCAAACGCGCCGTAGCTGATGCCGTCGCCGCCGGCCTTGACGAAGTCGCTGATCAGGTTGCGCCGGATGGTCCAGCCGTTCACCGCCACCATGTCGATCACCGTCACCGAGCCGCCGGTCTGGCGCACGCTGCCATTGGTCAGCGTATTGCCTTCGATCAGGCCGTCGTCGGGGAAGCGGCCCCGCTCGCCATTGATCTTGAAATGGGCATTGAAGTCGGCAATGGTATTGTTGATCGCGGCGAAGCGAACTGCGCCGCCGACGACGTGGAAGGCATGCTCGCAATCGGGCTGCGCCGCGCAGGCGCCGCGCAGAGACAGGTTTTCCACCCGCCAGTCCGGCGCCGTGACAACGAAACCCTGCTCCGTCGCGAAATCGATGAACACGGTATCGGCCTGCCGCGCGCGCAGCGTGATCTTGCTGTCGGGCCGCCCCGGTTGCGCCAGCGGCAGCGTCTGGCTGAAATGGTAGCGGCCCGGCAGCATCGTCAGTACTTCGCCTGGCAACGCGTGCGCGATGGCGCTGCGCACTTCCGCCGCACTGCCGAGCAATATTTCGCGGCCGCTTTGCCGCGCCGCCATCGCCCGCGGCAGTGCGCCGACGCCCGGTATGACCAGGGCGTGTGGAGCAACGTCGGTGCCCCGCACCCCCAGGACGGCAATGGCGCCGGCAGCGGCCAGCACCAGCACGGTCAGGATCGACCAGGTGCGAAGAATGCGGCGGCGACGTGGATGCATGGAGCTTGCCGGATTAGTTGTCGGTGACGGCATACCAAGCCAGCCCCAGCCACTCGTACAGCGCGGCATGCGAGCGGCGCAGGCCTTCGGCCGATGGCCACAGCCGCAGCGGGCCGAACGAGCCAGTCTCCTGATAAAACGTCGGGCCGGGCGTGACGGCGATGCCGGCGCGCTCGAACTCCAGGCGCGCGCGCCGCATGTGCACCGCGTCGGTGACGAGGATGACGTGGCCGATGCCCGCTTGCCTCAGCATCGCTGCCGAAAAGCGCGCGTTTTCCGACGTGTTGCGCGACGCGATTTCAGTCCATTTGACAGGAATCTGGAACTGATTTTCCAGCACGCGCCGCGTGATGATCGCCAGCGGCACTTCGTCGGCCAGTTCGCTGGCCATGCCGCCGGTCACCAGCAGCGGCAGCTGGCGGCTGCGATACAGGTGGGCCGCATAGCTGATGCGCTTGAGGGCGGTGAAGTCGGGCACCGGCTGCAGTCCGTATTCGGGGCTGTTGCGCACGCGCCCGGCCGTCAGCATGACGATCGCCTGGGCGGGCGATGGCCCACCGCGCAGGGCCGGCTCGAGCGACTCGAGCGGATGCACCACCAGCCAGCTGCCGACGCCGGTGGACAGCACATACAGCAGCGCCAGCGAAATGCCGCACAGCGCCTTGCCCAGCCGGGGCCGGCGCCGCCATACCAGCAGGCCGAGCGCGGCGAGCGCGAACATGCCGCCGGGGGGCAGTACCAGCAGCTTGCACGCCGTTGCCAGCGCAGTCGTCAGTGCCATGGGCCGGCTTAGCCGGGCGACTTGATGCCGTGCCGTCCCAGCAGGTCGTACATGGTCGGGCGGCTGATGCCCAGCAGTTCGGACGCCTTGACGATGTTGCCGTCGACCCGCGCCAGCGCCTTGACGATCGCCTTGTACTCGGCCTCGTCGCGCACCTGGCGCAGGTTCAGCGGCTCTTCCTCGGGCGCGGCGCCGTTCAGGCCAAGGTCGTCGGCGGCGATGTACTGGCCGTCGGTCATGATGACGGCGCGCTTGATGCAGTTCTCCATTTCGCGCACATTGCCCGGCCAGCCGTACGCTTCGATGGCGCCGATCGCCTCGTTCGAGAAGTGCAGCGCGGAGCGTGATTCCTGCGCGCTGAACTTGTTCTTGAAGTGGTGCGCCAGCAGCGCGGCGTCGCCGACGCGGTCGCGCAGCGGCGGGATGGTGACGACGATTTCCGACAGGCGGTAATACAAGTCTTCGCGGAAGCGCCCGGTGGCGGTCAGGTCCTTCAGTTTCTGGTGGGTCGCGCACACGATCCGCACGTCGACCGGAATCTCTTCATGGCCGCCGACGCGCTCGACTACGCGCTCCTGCAGGAAGCGCAGCAGCTTGGCCTGCAGCGCCATCGGCAGGTCGCCCACTTCATCGAGGAAGAAGGTGCCGCCGTGCGCCAGTTCGACCTTGCCCTTGGTCTGCTTGGCCGCGCCCGTAAATGCGCCTTTTTCGTAGCCGAACAATTCGCTCTCGAGCAGGTTCTCGGGAATCGCCGCGCAGTTGATCGCCATGAAGCGGTTCGACGCGCGCGGGCTGAGCGCATGCAGCGCGCGCGCCAGCACTTCCTTGCCGGTGCCGCTTTCGCCCAGGATCATCACCGACGCCGACGTCGGCGCCACTTTCTCGATGTTGCGGCATACCTTGAGCATGCCGGCGTCGCGCGAGATCACGCCCGACATCGGCGAATCGGCCTGCGACTGCTGCATGCGGCGGTTTTCCTGCTGCAGCGCGTTGAGGAAAAAGGCGCGCTCGATCACCAGGCCCAGCACCTCCGGGTCGCACGGCTTCTGGTGAAAGTCGTAGGCGCCCATGGCGATTGCCTTGACGGCGTTGCCGCGCTCCTGGTTGCCGGTCAGGACGATGACGCGCGTGTCCGGCGCCAGCGCCAGGATCTGCTGCAACGTCGCCAGCCCTTCGGTCGAGCCGTCCGGATCGGGCGGCAGGCCCAGGTCCATCGTCACCACCGCCGGCTCGTGGCGGCGAATCTGCGCCAGCGCGCTTTCGCGGTCGCCGGCGACGACCACGTCGTAGGCGTCGAAGCTCCACTTGAGCTGCTTTTGCAGGCCTGGATCGTCTTCGATGATCAGCAGTTTCTGTTTCGTTTGGGTCACGGCGAATCCTTAGGTACTCATGCTGCCTGATTGATGGTGTGCGCCTCTTGCCGCTCTTGCTTTAGCAGCGGCAAGATGATGGTAAACGTCGAACCGCGGCCCTGTTCACTGGTCACTTCCAGCGTGCCGCCCAGTTCCTCGATGTATTCCTGGCTTTCGAAGGCGCCGATGCCCATGCCGGCCGACTTGGTCGACTCGAACGGCTTGAACAGGCGCTCGCGGATAAAGTCCTCGCTCATGCCCTCGCCATTATCGGTGATGCGGATCAGCACGCTGTCGCCGCGCCTGGCCAGCCCGATCTCGACGCGGCCGTCGCGCGCGGTGGCCTCGATCGCATTCTGGATCAGGTGGCCGACCACGCGCTCGAGGCGCTCCCAGTCGGCGCGCACGGTCAGGCCGGCATCGGCCACCGTCAGCACCGGCTGCGGCTCGAAGCCGCCCTTGCTGGCGACGGCCTGGCGCAGCAGCCGCTCGATCGGCAGCGCCACCGGGTTTTCCGGCGTCACCGTGCGGCTCAGCTTTTGCAGCAGCAGCTTCATTTTCTGCACCGAGAAATTGACCGTCTCGATCATGTCGTTCTGGAATTCGGGATTGTGCTTGTGGCGCTCGGCGTTCGACATCATCAGCGACAGCTGCGACACCAGGTTCTTCAGGTCGTGCACGACGAAGGTCGACATCCGGTTGAACGACTCGAACTGGCGCGCCACCATCAGCGCGTTGGCCGCCTCGTATTGCGCCAGGTAACTGGCCGCCTGGTTCCCGGCGATTTTGAGCAGATCGATCACTTCCCAGTTCAGCTTGATGGCGCTGCGCGGCTGCATCAGCAGCATGAAGCCGAACAAGCGGCCCTGCATCATCAGCGGCACCACCAGCCAGCCGCGCGGATAGGCCTGCAACCAGGCCGGCATCGCGACGTCGTCGTACTTGCTGGGCCACTCCTCGTATTCCTGCAGGTCGACCACCCATTCTTTGTTGTCGAGGAACTGGCAGAACGGCGAATCGCCCGGTTCCGACACTTGCGCCAGCGCCACCTGCCAGCTGGCGGCCGGCTCGAACAGGCCGGACTCTTGGCGAATCCACATCAGCCCGGCCGAGCTTTCGACCAGCGCGCCGACCGCCTGCACCGCGCGGTCGCCCAGCCCCGGGCCGGGCTTCGACAATGTGCTGGTAAAGCGCAGCCACTCCTCGCGGTAGTCGTAGTTGTAACTGTAGAAATGCTTGCTGATGAATACCCGCAGCCAGGCGCGGAAGGTGCCGGAAAACAGGATGCCGACCAGCAGGATGACGGCGCCGAACAGGAACGTTACCTGCATCACCGTGCCCCAGCTGCCGCCGAAGTAGCGCAGGTAGTAGCCGGCCGAGCCCATCGTCAGCAGGTAGATGGCGGAACCGAACAGCGCGGCCGAGTGGAACATCACCCGGCGTGACACTGCCAGCTCCGCCGACCACGACGCGCTGCGCACCACCGACACGGCAATCAGCGGCACCGTGAGGGCGTTGACGGCGCCGCGCGCGGCCCATATGTCGGCGTTGACCTGGTGGAACAGCATGGCGTCGCTGTACAGATAGAAGTCGTAGGCGAACATCGCGCCGATGCCAAGGCAGGCGAACTTGATCGCCCAGCGTTCCTGCTCCGGCTTGTTGCGGTACAGCTGCTCGACCAGCAGCATGCCCAGCACGGCGATGCCCATCCGGCCAGCTACGCCCGGCATCAACCCGAATTCGCTGGTCAGTTCGAGCCGGAAATAGCCGAGGGCGGTGGCGCCGAAATACAGCACGTAGAAGGCAATGATCAGTGCCAGGCTCGGGCGCAGGCGGAACGGCAGCCGGCTGTCCTTGTCTTCGAAATGACCGAGCAGGATGATGAGGAAACCGGACCAGGCGCCGTTGCGCAGGATTTCGACGCTGTCGGTGGCCACCGACCACTGGATCGGGTGCAGCGCCTCCCACGCCAGCAGCGCGTTCGACCCGGCGGTAATGGCCGCCGCCAGCGCCAGCACGCGGCCGTGGGCGCGGCCGCGCCAGGTGGTCGACAGCAGCACGCTGAGCAGCAAGAACGCCAGCGCGGCGGTCGCATAGCTGAAGCTGGCGATGGTGGTCAACGTGGACCGTCCATCTGTTCAGCGGTTGTGCGCATGCGGTGTTCCCGGTTAAGTCGACATCGAAGGTGGTCGGCCGTTCGGCGATGCGCTTAGCGGCCGCTGCGAAACAGCACCACTTTCAGCGTATCGATCAGGATCAGGATATCCAGGAACAGGCTGTTATTCTTCACATAATACAGGTCATACTGCAACTTTTGCAAAGCATCCTCGGCCGAGGAGCCGTAGCCGTAGCGCACTTGCGCCCAGCCGGTGATGCCCGGCTTGATGCTGTGGCGCACGTTGTAGTAAGGAACCACGTCGATCAGTTGCTCGACAAAGAATGGCCGCTCGGGGCGCGGGCCGACGAACGACATCTCGCCCTTGAACACGTTGAGGATCTGCGGCAGTTCGTCGATGCGCACGCGGCGGATGAAGTTGCCGATGCGGGTTACGCGCGGATCGTTCTGCGCCGCCCACTGCGGCTTGCCGCCTTTTTCGGCGTCGTTGCGCATGCTGCGAAACTTGAGCACGTTGAACGACTTGCCGTCCAGGCCCACCCGCTCCTGCGAATAGAAAATCGGCGCGCCATCTTCCAGGTAGATCAGCAGCGCCGTCACCAGCATCACCGGGAACGACACGGCCAGGATGATTGTCGAGCAGATCAGGTCGAAGCCGCGCTTCATGAAGATGCGGAAGAAACTCTGGTCGAAGCCGCCGCCGAACACCAGCCACGACGGCTGCAGCGAGTCGACCCGGATCTGGCACGTTTCGCGCTCGAAGAAGGTGGCCGCATCAGTCACCTTGACGCCCTGCAGCTTGCAGTCGAGCAGCTCCTTGATCGGGAAGCCGCCGCGCCGGTTCTGCACCGACACGACGATCTCTCCGACGTTGTGCAGGTTGGCCAGCGACACCAGCGAATCGCCGTCGCGGATCTTCAGCAGGTTGTCGGCCGGCACGCACAGCTCCTCGGACGGACTCGGGATGAAGCCTGCAATGTCGTACTTGTGGTACTTGTTGCTCTGGTTTGCCAGGTCGGCGCATTCCTTGGCCAGCGGCCCGCCGCCGAGGAAGATGATGCGCGACTCGAAGAAGCGCTGCTCGGACGTCTTGAAGAAGATGATGCGGGCAAGGAAAATGCCGCAGGCGGCGATGATGAACACCAGCATCAGGATGCCGCGGCCGAAGTACAGCTCCGGGGCGACGTAGAACACCAGCGTCAGGATCGCAAACCCCATCAGGAACGACGGCATCAGCTTCAGGAAAAATGGGTTGCGCAGCCCTTCGCTGAAGTTGAGCTGGTACATGCCCATCGCGCTCATGCTGAAGATGATGGCGCCGGCAAAGGCGATGGCGGAAATGAAGAAGTGTTCGAGATGCGGGGTGGCCGGCGCGCCGGCGTCGAGCAGGCGCACCGCGGCGCCGGCGTAGGCGGCGCCGATGAGCACCAACACTTCGACGAACAGCAGCACGAAGACGATCTTCGATACATAGTGATTCGATATTTTTAACACGTTAATCTCCCGCTTTCTTCTTTGCCACTTAGTGCTGCATCAGGCAATTGCCTGCCCGCAATTCAAGAGCGGCATTTTCTTTTGAGCGATCACTTGCCGTATCAATTGCCGTATCACTTGCTGTCTTTCGTCAGGCTGTCGACATACCAGTCCATCGCCTGCTTCAGGCCTTCGCCGATGCGGTGGGTCGGCGCGAACCCGAGCAGCGTCTGCGCCTTGCTGATATCGGCCTGAGAATGGCGCACGTCACCGGCGCGAAAACCCGCATGTTCAGGCTTGTGCTCGAGCACATGCGGGAAGCGGTCGCGCAGCAGTTCGCACATCATTGCGTGCAATTCGTTCAGGCTGGTGCGCTGGTTCAGCGCCACGTTGTACACCTGGTTGACCGCGCCCGGCTGGTCGGCCAGCGCGGCGAGCAGGTTCGCCTGCACCACATTATCGATAAAGCAAAAGTCGCGGCTGGTCTCGCCGTCGCCATTGATGAACAATGGCTTGTTGCCGATCAGAGCGGCGATCCACTGCGGAATCACCGCGGCGTAGGCGCCATGCGGATCTTGCCGTGGACCGAAAACGTTGAAGTATCGTAATCCGATCGTCTCGCTGCCGTAAGTGCGCGCGAACACATTTGCGTACAGCTCGTTGACGTATTTGGTCACCGCGTACGGCGACAGCGGGTTGCCGATCACCGGCTCCTGCTTCGGCAGGTCCGGGTGGTCGCCATAGGTCGAGCTCGAGGCGGCGTAGACGAAGCGCTTGACCTTGGCGTCGCGGCTGGCCGTGAGCATGTTGAGGAAACCGGTGACGTTGGTTTCGTTGGTTGCGATCGGATCCTGGATCGAACGCGACACGGAACCGAGCGCGGCCTGGTGCAGCACGAAATCGGCGCCCTGGCAGGCGCGCGCGCAGTCTGCCAGTTGGCGGATGTCGCCGTTGACGAAGTCGAAGCGCTGCCAGGCATCGGCGCCAACCAGCTGTTGCACCTGGTCGAGGTTGTGCTGGTGGCCGGTGGCGAAATTGTCCATCCCGGTGACGCGCTGGTTCAGCTTGAGCAAGGCTTCCACCAGGTTCGAGCCGATGAAGCCGGCCGCGCCGGTCACCAGCCAGTGGTAGCGATGCGTGCGCAGATGCTGCTGGATGTCGTTAAATTTCGTCACTGTTATTCCTGGTTGATGCCGGTGCCGCCGCAAGCCGCGCCGGCACCGTTACTGCAAATCCTTACAGGCGCCAGACGGAAAAGCCTGCTTCGGTGATCGCCTTCTGGTCGAACTGCGATTTGACGTCGATGAAGCAGCCGCCTTCGTTCAGTTTCGACTGCAGGTCCGACAGCGGACGGCCCAGCAGTTCCTTGTGCGATACCGCCGCGATGATGGCGTCGGCGCGCGGCAGGTCTTCCCAGCTGACCAGGTCGATGTCGTATTCGTGCTTCGCTTCAGCGGCGGACGCCACCGGATCGTAGACGTGCACATCGACGCCGTAGGATTTCAGTTCGTAGACGATATCGGCCACTTTCGAATTGCGCAGGTCCGGGCAGTTTTCCTTGAACGTCAGGCCGATCACGTTGACCTTCGAGCCCTTGACGTGAAAACCCGCGGCGATCATCGACTTGACGGTTTTCTCGGCAACGAACTTGGCCATGCCGTCGTTGATGCGGCGCCCGGCCAGGATCACCTGCGGGTGGTAGCCGATCATTTCGGCCTTGTGCGTCAGGTAATACGGATCGACGCCGATGCAATGCCCGCCAACCAGGCCCGGGCGGAATGGCAGGAAATTCCACTTGGTGCCGGCCGCTTTCAGCACTTCCAGCGTATCGATGCCGATCTTGTCGAAAATGATCGCCAGTTCGTTCATCAGCGCGATATTCAGGTCGCGCTGGGTGTTTTCGATGACCTTCGCCGCTTCCGCCACCTTGATGCTGGAGGCGCGGTGCACGCCGGCGGTAATGATCGATTCATACAGCTGGGCGACCAGTTCGAGCGTTTCGGCGTCATCGCCGGAAACGACTTTCAGGATCGTCGTCAGCGTGTGTTCCTTGTCGCCCGGGTTAATCCGCTCAGGCGAAAAGCCGACGTGAAAATCTTCTTTCCATTTCAGGCCGGAGTGCTGTTCCAGGATCGGGATGCAGACTTCTTCGGTCGCGCCCGGATACACGGTCGACTCGAAAATGACGATCGCGCCCTTTTTCATGTGCATGCCGACGGTCTTGCTGGCGCCGGCCAATGGCGTGAAGTCGGGATTATGTGCCTGGTCGACCGGGGTCGGTACCGCCACGACGATATATTTGGCATCCGCCAGCGCGGCTGGATCGGTGCTGACGGACAGCTGGTCGGCCGCTTTCAATTCCGCCGACGACAATTCGCCGGTCGGATCGATATATTTTTTGTAGCTGTCGATCTTGCTGGTCGACAGATCGAATCCGATCGTCGTGCGCTTTTTGCCGAATTCGACTGCCAGCGGCATGCCGACATAACCAAGTCCTACCACTGCTACGATGTCATTTGATTTCATTATGGGGTTCCGTTGAAGAATCAATCTTTGCTATTCTAATAACTTTCAATATAGCACAGAACTAAAGTCGCCTCAACTAAAAGCAACTAAATTTATCCGTGAGAAACAACAACGGGATAAAAGTGTTATCAATGTAATAGCTTTCAGGTGTCAAAGGTTGCGTCCGTTCGCCGCCCGGCCGTCGTTCCAAGTAATTAGGGTATTTACTAAAAGAGTCATGGCCACTGCCGCGTCACCCGGTGTGGGTGCGCGGAAATTCATTCAACTTCAACAATATACGCGCGCATTCGGTTTCAAAAATCACCCTTCGTCACCGCCTCCAATCTCCCATTCAGCTTTTTCCCCGCCCGAAACGGCCGCTGCTGGAAGGCTGCAATTTTAGCACCTCCTTTCAACAATTGTTCCGCAGGAAACTCAACAGTGTGGCGTAGCAACTACGCTGCACGCCCTGCAAATTTCCCTTGTTCATCGTTCTTGGTGGCACTTTTCTACATTTCGTTACTAATGATTCTGGGCAACATGTCGTTATGTGTGAGAAGCTTCAATTAAGTCTGCGCGGAAACTTTCGCTCATTGTCCGATACACCATTTTATTTTGATAAGACAGTTGCCAATGGATCATACCTGTAATCCCCGCCAGGCTGCACATTCCGCCGGCGAATCGTCCATTTCCCGTCGCAGTTTCATGCGTTACCTGTCGATGGGCAGCGTGGCCCTCGCCGTTCAGGCGTGCGGTGGCGGCGGTGGCGCCGATGGGGCAGCCGCCCCGCTGGCTCCGAGCGCGCCTGCCCCGGCTCCTGTCGCGCCTGCGCCTGCGCCGGTGGTGCCGGCCCCTGTCGTGCGCGAGCCGGTAGCGCCGGCCCCCGCGCCGGTCTGGCTGTCTATCCCGACCATTGCATTCACCCAGGGTATCGCGTCAAGTTTCTCTGTAGCCGAATACATTTCGGTTGCAAATGTCGCTGCGTATACGTTGACGCTGAACGCCAGCCCACTGCCGGCCGGTGTCACCTTCAACAGCGCCACGCGGTCGTTCGACTACGACGGCCGCGGCGGTGTCGTCATTAGCGATGGCCACGTGCTCACCGCTGTCGGAGCGTAAGCCGTGGCTCAAATCTCCTCCAATCTTTTTTCGATCCAGATCGTGCCGACGCCGGCGTTGGTGACCTCGTTCGACCTGACCTCGGCGCTGGGCGGCCCCAACCTGCCGTTCGCGGTCGGATTCGCTTTCAGAAAGGGCGATGTGCCTGCTGGCGCCAAGGTAGCCGGAAGCATTCCGACCCTTCAGGTCACCGGCAAGAATTGGTGGCCCGACGGCTCGCTGAAGTTCGCCACGATTTCCGGACGCGCCGACCTGGTCGCCGGCGCCCCTCGCACGATCAAGCTCGGCGTCGGAGCCACTGCCGACGGCCCTGCCCTGAGCACCGCCGATTTGCGCGCCACCGGCGTCACCGCCTCCATTGGCGCCGGCGCCTTCGGTAGTGCAGCCTGGTCCGGCGTCGACTGGGACGCGCCATTTCAGAACTGGATCAGCGGCCCGCAGATGAGTTCTTGGGTATATCGCAAGGCCGTCGGCGGCGATCCGCACCTGACCGCCTGGCTGGAAGTGCGCTTATTTGCCGGCGGCGCCGTCGAAATCCTGCCGTGGATCGAAAACGGCTACCTGAATGTGGCCGCGCCAACCAGCAAGAACGCCGAGTACAGCTTCTCGCTGGGCGGCACCGAACGTTTCCGCGCCGCCTTCGACCTGCCGAATCATTGCCGCAGCGTCCTGATCACCGGCGCCCACTTCAGCCACTGGCTGGGAGCCGACCCGCAAATCGTTCCGAACCACGACAAGGCCTACCTGCAGGCAACCCGCATGGTACCCGCTTACGGCGCCTCCGTGCCGGCCAGCGCCGGCGTCTGGTCCACCTTGGCGCAGAGTTATACGCCTTTACAGCGCGGTAATTACGCCAGTGCCATGGGCAATGCCGGTTTCCAGCCTGCCATCGGCCTGCTGCCTGAATGGGACGTGCTGTATTTGGTGAGCAACAACGCGCGCGCTTATGCCGGCGTTATTGCCAACGCTTACGGCGCGGGTCGCTTCGGCATTCACTACCGCGACGAAACTACCCAGCGCCCGCTGCGTTTTTCTAGCTATCCGAACTTGGTCACGTCCGGCTCCCCGAGCACGGGCATCGCGAACACGGGCGCGTCGAGCAAAAACACCTTCACCCCGGCCGCACAAGGCACCGCGCCGCCGGTATGGGACAGCCCCCATCACCCGTCGATCGGCTTTACTGCCTACCTATTGACCGGCCGCTTCTATTTCATGGAAGAAGTGCAGTTCAGCGCCACCGTCAATTACCTAAAGAACACCGACGTGCCTCGCAAGTTCTCCAGCGGCGTATTCCTGTCGAACGCCGGAGCCAACACGACGCGCGGCGCGGCATGGGCCATCCGCACGCTAGCGCAGGCGGCGTGCGTCACGCCCGACAGCGACACTGCGTTGCGCGCCGAGTTTGCGGCATCGATGGCGGCCAACACCGATTATTACTACGCCACTTATATATCGCAGCCGAACAATCCATTCGGCTTTATCGCGCCTTATTCCAACTACACCACCGGTGGCGGCTTCTTTTCGGAAGCGGCCTGGATGCAGGACTTCTTTACCGCAGCGATCGGCTACGCAATCGACCTCGAGCCGGCCATGCCGCAAGCGAGCGTCGGCAAGCTTGCCACCTTCTTTGCGTGGAAGGCGCAAAGCGCAATCGGCCGCCTTGGTGGCACCGCCCCGACCGACTACCTGTATCGCCATGCGGCCCAATATACGATCGCGGTGGCTCCATCGGAGTCGTCCGATTTCCTCGGCGGCACCGGTCCATGGCATAAGAACTGGGGCGAGATTTATGCCGCCACGCTGAAAGCGCCTAATCCCGGCGTCGACGGCGCGCTTTCCGGCGGCAATTTTCCGGACTCGACCAGCTACTGGGGAAATCTGCAGCCCGCTATCGCCTATGCCGTCCAGCACAAGGTGCCGGGCGCCGCGGCTGCATATGCACGCATGCGCGGCGCACCGAACTGGTCGGAAATGACCGGGCGCTGGAGTGAATTGCCGGTATGGAGTGTAATTCCGCGCAACCAATAAGGCGACGGGACTGAAGCGCTTGGTTGTAAGCTGTCACCTCTTGCCATACAAATTCAAGAAAGGCGACCACTCATATGGCGCAAAAAATCGATTCCAATGTATTTAGCGTGGTGATCGCGCAGCCGCGGGTGCCAGGTACATTGCCTGAATGGGTACCCCCAGCAGGTTATTTCGCCGACGTGCCTATGCGGAACAACCCGCAGGATGTGACGCCCGCCATCTTCAAAGGCGACTACTTTGGCGCTGACAGCCCTTTTGTGATGTGGGGCGGCAGCGCCATTTTGCGCGACTACAGTCCTCTCGGGGCGCAGGTTTACTACTCAGGTGGGCATGAAGCGGCCATAGGACTGCCGAATATGCAGTTTTCCCTAATCTGCGATTTTTCAACGATGTTATGGAGCAGTGCCAACATTCCTCTTAAAGCCAATCCGAGCGATGTGTTCGACCAGTCCAACGGCCTTGCACCGGATGGTACGCCATATACTCCGCACACCTATCTTGGCCTGCAGGAACTACCGGCCGCATGGGGCGGCGGCAAGCGCGGATCGCTCGCTTCGTTTTTTTGGGCCGGCAGCGTCTTGCCGAACAAGATCAACGTTCTAGACGTGTCGGTGCTGACCTACGGTTACACCCAGATGAAGACGGTGCAGCCGCAAAACGCAGATCCTTCGCAAATTCGTTTTAGCCGGGCGTCAGGCGGCGGAAACTACCCGATCACCGTGATGGACGACGTGCGGCAGGGCTGGTGGGCCGCCGTTAACGGCAGTGTTGAATACACGCTGTTTATCAGTAAGACTGGGGAAATCCGGCAATATCCAGCACTGGGCGGGAATCTGGCAAGCGGCACAATGGTAATTTGTCCTTCGCTGAACCTACTGATCACCATCGATGGCGGCTACGCCTCACGCAGCGGTCCGCGTAGTATGCATCTGCGCGACCTTAACAGCGGAACCGTGACCCACAGCACCACGCTCGGCCCGGTGCCTTCCCTCACCAACGGCTATGACGGCTCGATCAACACATTCCATATGCCGGATATGTTGGGCCTGCAATGGGTAGACGAACTGCGATGCGTCGTCGGCATCGACCAGTCGGTGTCCCCGCCAGTCATCGTCAAGCTGACCCCGCCGGCGACCCATCCGGCTACCGGCAGCTGGACTTGGAGCACCGTCGCGGTGCAGCACTGGCCGAAGGACGCGAACGGCCAGGCGAGCCTTCAAGTGGCACGTAACGGCGTCTGGTCTAAATTCCGCTGGGTAGTATCGCTGCAGGCCTTCGTGTACGGCACAGCCCAGAATCGCAAACCGCAGGTCATTAAGCTGAACTAGCCTATGTGCTGCCCGTCCCTATCTGAAAAGACCAGACATGACGGCAACGCTTACCCCAACAAGCGCCTGGTGTACGACAAAAACCTCAACCCGCTAGGGTGACTGGTCAAGCTGCGAATATGCGCGCTTACCGCCTTCGCCCGATTGCCGGCCGAAAGCTCGAAGACAGAAACGTCGTGCCACGCATTGCACAGCCGCTTGCCAATGACGCTGACGATTTTACGTTGCGGTTTCAGGGCCAGCATGCGCCGGTACAGCGAGATGTTGCTACTGATGAAAGTCACCGATTTGCTCAATGAGCCCGGCGTGTCGTTGATTCGAAAAGTTGGCACGTCGGTGCCGACGATCTTCTTGCCCTCAAACGCCATCCGAAAAGCAAGCCAAGTCCACTCCATATAGGGATGCGGATCCTCAAAATATCTCGACGGCACGCTGGCAGTACGAAACAAGTGGTTACCGCTGTTAAGCCAATTCTCCTCAAACAACTCGTTCAACGGTTGCGCGTCAACACCCGCCATTCGGGTGTACATCAGTCGATCCTCGCCTGCCCTGCACGCAAATCCGTTCGTCACCACCACATCTGCTCCGTTGCGCGTTTCGATCAAGCCGAGCCGTAAATCTAGCGCCCCTGGCAAATATTCATCATCGTCATCGAGAAAGGAGAAGAACTCGGTGTCCACCAGTCGCCTTCCGGCGATATGCGCCTTCGTCAGCGACCCTTCGGCGATCTGTACTACCTCGATATCCTCACGCTCCGTCAAAAGAGCGAGCAGGTCCTTGTCGAAGCTTTGCCCATTTACCACCACCAATATTCTCACCGGACGTTCGGATGCCTGATGGATGGATTCTATGGCACGCAGCAAGAAATCGCGCCTGAATGGATCGCACAAGGTGGCGACGATAGTGGTAATGCTCATATTGATAAAATTCTTATTCAAATTTTGATAGTTGATTAGTGCCGTCTTGTCGAATAGTACAGGTCGCCCCTGACTTCGTCACGAGGTAGAAGAGAAAGCATGGTCTGCACAGCGTGATCGCGCTCGCCTCGATCCAAAATTGAATATACGACACCGAGCTGAGCGGCGCCAACAGCGCAAACTCGATTACCACGTCCACGATCAAAAGAACGCCAGCACGCTCTCGGTATCCCGCTTTCGTGGTAAGCGGGAGATTTACCCCACCGCTCCCCCATCCCGGTCAGTGGTTAGCAGGCAGCCAGCCTAGTTTTTGTTGAAGGTGAAGGGCAGCAGGTCCGTCACGTCGTCGCCTGGTTGCCTGCGTGGCAGTTCGGTCAAGACATGGCGCAAGTAAGCATACGGCTCGACGTCGCACGCGCGGCAGGTCAGCATCAGGCTATAGATGACGGCGCTGGCATCGGCGCCGGCGACGGAATTTGAGAACAGCCATGCCTTGCGTCCGGTCGTAAACGGCCGGATATCGCGCTCGATCAAATTATTATCGATGGCGAACCGGCCGTCGTCGATATAGCGGTACAAGTAGCGCCACTGCCCGAGCGCATAGTTGATGGCTTTGCCGATCAGCGATTGCGGCATGACCGCGCTCTTGTTTTTTACAAGCCATGCATGCAGGTTGTCCAATATGGGACGACTGAGCACCTGCCGCAACCGATAGGCGTGTTCGATCACCGTCATGCCATCAGGCGGTTTGCCTCGGGCCAGTTTTTCGATGTGATACAGCTTGGCGATGAATCGCAGCGCCTCCCTGGCCCTGCCCGACGGATTTTTCTGCGCCTTGAGTGCCTCATCGAAGTAGCGTCGCGCATGCGCCATGCAACCGAGGTGCTTTATGCCCTTGAGCATGCGCCAGGCGGCGTAGCCATCGGTCATGACCGCCCCCTCGAAGCCTGCCAAGAAGCGCTCGGGATGTTCATGGCCGCGACCGGGCCGGTACTCGAACAGCACAATTGGCTGCTCGCTGTCGATCGCCGTGCGGTAGACCCACATATAGGACTGGTTTTGCGCACGGCGGCCGTCTTCCTTGAGCACCTGCACCGTGGTTTCATCGCCGTGAATCACCGGGCAGGCCAGCAGGATCTGGCGCATGGCCTGGTACAGCGGCGCGAACAGCAGGCCCGACTTGATGGCCCATTGCGACAGCGTAGTGCGTGCCACGTCCACCTCGCCGCGCAGCAAGACCTCGTGCAGGCGATACATGGGCAGGCCATCGGCGTACTTGGCGGTGAGCACCGTGGCCACCGTCGCCGGGCTGGCGATACTGCCGGGCATGGGCTGCGGCGGCATCGGGCTGGTGATGATCTGGCTCGATTCGCCGTGGCGGTCGCACTGGCGGCAAGCATATTTAAAACGTACATGCTGCAGCACCTGCACCGTGGCCGGGACGATGTCGAGCTGCTCGCTGATGTCCTCGCCCATGCGATGCAAGGCGCCCTGGCAGCAGCGGCACACTTTCTCGGACTCCGGCAAATCGTGTTCGACACGCTGACGCCGCAAATGCGCTGGCAAAGGCTTGCGGTCACGCTTTTTGCCAACGCTCTTTGGCCCCTCGTCGGCTTCTTCCCCGGCATCCGGGGCGAGCGTGGCCACGTCCTGCTCGGCCTCGTTGAACAGGCAGCCCTGGGCGCCGAATTTCTCGCTCGACGGCGCGAAGCGCTTGAGCTGCGCCAGCCGGAACTGCTCTTCCAAAAATTGGTTGCGCGCCTGTAAGGCAGACGCCTGCATCTCCAGCGTCGCGGCCTGCATCTCCAGTGCCGTCGCCCGCGTCTCCAGTTCACGAACGTAGTCGCGAAGCTCGGGCGGCAGGGTGGCAAGAAGGTCGGTTAGGTGCATGCAGTAACTTTACCAAAACGATTTGCGTTTTAGGTTTACATCATTTGCATGTTGTTGAAATTATTTTTCAGTACATCGCGCGCGGCGCCATCGGCTGGTGGGCAATGGCGTTCTGCCAGTTCAAGCCATCGATCAACCAGCGCAGTTGACGCGCCGTCACCGCCAGCGCCTGCGCGTCCTCGCCGTCCTTGGGCCAATGAAATTTGCCCTGTTCGAGACGCCGGCAATGCAGCCAGAAGCCGTTCGTGTCCCAGTGCAGGATCTTGAGCCTGTCGCGGCCACGATTGCAAAAGACGAACCAGTGGGCGCCCGTCGGATCGAGTCCCAACGTGTCGGCCACCACCAGTGCCAGGCCATTGATCGATTTGCGCATGTCATGGTGGCCGGTGGCCAGGTACACCACGCCCTGCGGCGTGCCCCACATCAGCGCAGCGCCTCGAGCACGCCGCCGAGCCAGCGCACCTGCTCGTGGTGTGAAAGGCGGATGACGTAGCCGTGCGGGGTGCGCAATTCCAGCATCGGTTCCGGGTGCCCCGCCACCATCGGCAGCGCAATGAGCCTGGTGGCTGTGGACGGCGCCGCCAGCCGCTTGCGCCAGTAGTGAAAGCTGGCCTCCGTTACCCCTTCGCGAACACACCAGGGCCGGATGCCAAGTTCAGAATTAGCTTGCTCCTGCAGCCGGACTATCCAGGCTTGTCTCGTTGATTCATTGCGCATTGAGTTGGCTTCAGTGATTGATGAAGCCGCAATTTTGGAACGCCTACCTCACGATTGGAGGGTGGGGTGAAATTCCCGCTTACCTTTCGTGGGATGTTTTGCACAATTCGGCTTGCCGATGGTGAAAAACTTGCATATATTGCACTCCTACTTTAAGCACTGCGACCCGCAACCAGCCGGCAATTACCGCCAGCAAATGGATGGGCGTCCTTCCCCGTGACCCACTTGCCTTTTGTCGGACTGTCTCGACTACAGATCGAAATCGCGCAATCGCATGCGGCAATCAATCAACGCCTATATTTTGTGGCTGTAACGGCGTGTGGATGACGGGCACTGCACGAAGGACGTCAGGTTCCACCGTTTCTATGCAGGACGAAGGTAACGTCAGAACCGGAACCACAGGCGCGACCGTTGTCGGATTCCCGCTGGTTGGCCCGGGCATACGTCCAAGAATGCGCCGTCGAATGTGCTCGAGACGGACGTTCCTTTCGACGCCATGGTAGCTGAGCCTGGACACCGCCCATACCGCAACAGTAATCGCCAATATCATGGCGCCTTGCCGAAGCCCGATTAGTTCCTTCCCCGCGAGATGAATCGCAATTCCAATGACGATTACGTGCGCCAGATAAGTGGAATACGATTCGTCGCCGAGTCTGACGATTTTCCCCACCCAGGCAGATTTCACATCGAGAAAACGTTCGCAAAGGAGGGCGAGAGCAACGGCTGAGACCGCAATAGGGAGTTTGATATGCTTGAAAATGAGAAACCATGCACCTCCGACCACCGCGCTCACTCCAAGAAGCATAGCAAGTCTATGATGCTTCGTCAAAAAGCGTTCGCCGGTACGGCTGGTCCATGCCAAAGCCAAACAGAACCCCGCGAGAAACTCGTAAAGCATGAAGCTGGAAGCGATGCTTCCATAGACCATCGTTGAAGGATAGACTATCGGCAAAACGAGAAAGACGATACACAGTAAAGTAAAAAAACGTTTGGCCGTGATTGCCATACATAGTGCCAGCGACACATAGAAAAACATTTCAAAATTGAGCGTCCAACCGACGGTTAGCACCGGGTAAAGTCCGAGGCCACTCGGATTCAAGTGCGGGATAAACAGCAACGATGAAGCTAGAGTTTTTGCGGTGTAGTCGGTGAAAGCGAAGGCCTGCGGAAAAAATAGCATGCATGCGATAAGTAAAAAAGAATAGAACCAATATACCGGCGCGATACGGAAGATGCGATCGATAAGGAACGATCCTGCTGCTTTCTTCGTTTTAGTGGCTGCAAAATGCATTACAAAGCCGCTCAGCACAAAGAAGATATCTACACCAAGGTCTCCGTATTTGGCGAACAACGTCTCGATGCTGCTGTGGGTTTGACCGCGGAAGTACAGTTGAACGACGTGATGGTACACAACCGTCCAGGCCGCAACAGCGCGAAGAATTTGTAACGAAGCAAACTTTTTGACTTCAATGTTTTTCATCAGCTTGTGGATGGCATAATTTACGTGTCCGATTTTACTTGGCAATACCTCTTCGTACTTAGGATAAACTAATACTGTTGCGAAATTGCAAGGCGGGCGTTCTCAAAGCAGTAGAAGGCCTTTGCTGTAAAGTGCCACCAATGGCGAAACCTACCAAAAAATTTGACCACTTACTAGCGGCTGTCACGGTGACCATGCGGGACGACCTGTGCTGCGATGATCACCGCCAAAATCGGCCAACGTCACGTCCTTAGCTACATCCGAATCACGCGAGTTCTCAAAGGGCTTGGCCCGTGCTGTTGGTGTGTCGAACCCGTTCGAAAAGTACCTCGAGAACACGTCTTGTTTAGCGCCGACATCGAAAAACCCGCCCGGCAGGCTGTCGCGATCACTGCCTGACGAGCGGCGTCCCCGCCGAACCCGGCGCCATGGACGAAAAAAAACCGCTCGTGCGACCGAGCGGTTTTTTTCGTCGAACGAACGACTTATTTCACTGCGGCGGCCATGTAGTCGACTGCTGCCTTGACTTCGTCGTCCGAGGCGGTCGAGCCGCCCTTCGGAGGCATCATGCCGGCCTTGCCCTGGAAGCCCTTGATAGCGTGCTCGTACAGGACTGCGTCGCCTTGCTTGACGCGTGGCGCCCATGCTGCCTTGTCGCCGAACTTCGGCGCGCCGGCGATCCCCGCGCCGTGGCAAGCCACGCATGAGGCGTTGTAGACGTTCTTGCCCGCGTCGGCAGCAAGTTTCGGCGTTGCGGCGGCTGGCGCCGGCGCTGCCGGCGCGGCTGCAGCAGGAGCTGCTGCCACAGGCGCGTCGGCGGCTGGTGCCGCGGCTGGCGCCGCTGCGGCCGGTGCTGGCACGGCCGGCTCCTTGAACTTGGCGCCGGCCTGGTTGGCCATATAGACAACTGCACGGGCAACTTCAACGTCGTCGAGGTCGGGGTTGCCGCCTTTGGCAGGCATCGCGCGGATACCTTCGATAGCGTGCTTGACCAGCGTGTCGTAGCCCTGCGCGATGCGTGGGGCCCAGCCGCCGGCGTCGCCGAGCTTAGGAGCGCCGGCAGCGCCGCTGGTGTGGCATGCGGCGCAAATGGCGGTGTAGACCGCTTCTGCCGTCTGCAGTACCTTCGGCGCGTTGACGTCTTTCAACGTGAAACCTTCTTCTGCTACCGGACGTACGCGCGCGGCAATCGCTTCCGCGCTCTGGCTCTCGGTGCCGGCGCCGGTCAGCTTGGTGGTGGTCACAAAAGACACCAGCAAAATGATGCCGATGACGGTGACCAGGAAGAAGCCGGCCACGGCAGCGACGAGCTGCTTCGGAGTACGGATGGCGGATTCGTGGTGTTCGTTGTGTGCGTCGCTCATGATGTCCTTAATACAATTTTGAAATCTGCCCGGCCGGAGTGGTTTGTTTGAGATATACAAACACTCGCCAAACCCGCGATTATAGACCCAATGCCCCTGTTTTGGAACGGAAATTGCCCTTCGCGCGACACTTTCCATGGACGGCGAGACGGAAAAACTGTATCCTTCGCATCTCTTCAGATATTCCCCTACGCGGCTGTAGCTCAGTGGATAGAGTATTGGCCTCCGAAGCCAAGGGTCGTGGGTTCGATCCCCGCCAGCCGCACCAAAATATCGCATCAAATCAATAACTTGCACGAGAAACTTTTTGGCGCTTGTTCTATGCTCACCGTCGAATTTATGTCGTGTAGGGGCTGTGTAGGGTTTTTTGCTCAACACTCATCCATAAAACGGCATTATCGATCCGTCATTCAGTGCGTTTTTTGGGTTTTTCCCCCAGCCGAGCGGATTGGCGGCTATCGAAGCAACTCGGCCGCGCGCTGTCGCAGGGCTTGCCGTTGAATCTCAGGCATGTCGGAATACGCCAACATGATCTCGGCCAGCCGGTCGTCACCGCAGTAGAAATACGCTGCGGGCACCCCCAGCACCTTTGCCAGTGCCTCGACGAACCTGTGTGGCGGCTCGTGCACCCCGTTTTCATACCGACTCATCCGGGCGCTCGCGGATGACTCCTCCAAGCCCGCAAGAACGCCCAGCTTGTCCTGCGGCAGGTCCGAACGCAGCCTGACCTCGCGGAGGCGGCGGGAAAACGTGGATGGGTTCTGCGAGGGGCGAAGCGGCATCCATCGATAATCGTAGATTGCCTTGTATATTTCTCTACGTTAATCGTAGAATTGGTATTCTTATCAACTTTCACCCGGTGCGCCAATTGAAAAAACTCTATCTTGTAGCATTGTTCTTGACAGGCTGTGCCTCCACGACCGGCGTGGTCTCAATGGGCAAAGACGCTTACATGATCGCTCGCGAGGACAACGGCCCTGCCGCATCCCTCGGCGCCATCAAAGCCGCGGCCTTTAAAGAGGCCGGCGCTTTCTGCTCGGGTCAGGGCAAAACGATGCAGGTAACGAAGGAGAGCGACACGCCGCGTTCATTGGGCCAGTTCCCGCAGACGACGCTCCAGTTCACCTGCGTGTAGTCTGAACGGTTTGGGCAGCCGGATGACGCGGGAGATACCCCTTCTTTCTCGCAAAGAAGCGCAGGAGCGGGGCCAGACAGCTTATTTCACTGGCAAACCGTGCCGGTTCAAGCATGTGGACTACCGAACCGTCGCCAGCCGCGCCTGCCGCGCGTGCGAACTCGTTCAGCATATTGCCGCCCAAACCGACGACCCGGCGTTTGTGGCCGCCCTCTTGCTTGAGGGCGATCCACAGAACGACACACTCGAATATAAGCGGGTAGTTGGTACGAGAATCCCGAACGATACTGTCAGGTTTTTCCTGCCCAGGCTGCCACTTACGGTTCTGCTGAGGTTGCCTGACCATATGGATGGCGAGCCTGTGACTTGGGGCACGTCATACAGGCGATTACGCTACTTCACCACTCAATTTTACGAGAGGCTACCAAATCATCGCATGGTGCGCCGCGCGACTCCGCCATGGGCAGACTTAAATTTGATCAAAGCACTTTACGACGAGCGTGACCGCCGAAGTGCGGCCGGCAACTGGGTGGTTGATCACATCATTCCTCTGTACCACCCTCTAGTCTGCGGGCTTCATGTGCACGCGAATCTGCAGCTGATCACGATGTTGGAAAACACGCAAAGAAGAGGGATATTCGTAAGCGAAACGACCGTCTTCAGCTATTTAGACTCCGGCTGGAGAAAACCGTGGCAAATGATCGCCGGCTAAGGCGGCGGCCGCACGGCAAAGAGCTAAGCGATTTCGAGCATTCCGCGCTTGCCCAGCCGAACCGTCGGTGGTCTCGTAGGGCTGTTTGCGACCTTTGCGCATGTGGCATCGCATTGGAGCACTGGATGATCATAAGGACCCGCGGAAAACCTGCAAATATTCCCTGCATCGGAGCGGTATGATGGGCGCATTGCGCAGCCTGACGCGACCCGCTGTTAGGGCGACTGCCTTTGATTTGATGTTGGAGTTTTCAATGACCGTATCGCTGTTCGTATCGCTAAAACGCTGGGTCTCGCTCAACGTGTTCAAACAGCCCGTCCGCCAGCAGCCGCGCAAAGTATGCGAGCACCATGCAGCCGGCTGCTACATGTGCCCGCGCGAGCACTGTAGCGGGGCCTTGAACGACCGCAACGACCCCGACTTGACCAAGCCCAGGTGGTCAACATCGGGCCACTGCATTTATCCAGGCGGTCTCTGTGGAATGCGCTTCAACGTGTCATTACGGGGCGCTAATGACCACTACGCGCGGCAGGCTGCCGAGCGAGGATATTCAGACATCTCGACCCGCGAGATGTGGGCGGCGGACATCGACGGCGTCGGTGATCGAGGTTCGCTGGAGTTGCCCTAATGACCGGCGGCTCCAATTGTGTTCAGTGGCAGACTCGGCACCAACCTTCATCGTACTCAGACATCGGCACCAGCGAGCCGCTCGCTGGCCTTCAGTCGCCTCTGGTCCAAATGATCGGCGATCCCCTTCATCTGCGTTGGGCGTGCCGCCCTTCCAGTGTCGCGGGCCGACCGTGGTTTCACTACTATTTTCGGGAGGATTTCCTCGCGGTAAGGTAAAGTATCGCCCAACCGTTGTCGATGACCTCGGGCGTTTTGATTCGCTCGTGTATAAAAAAGGAAACCATCCGCATGTCCAGCCTGTCAAATCTTCTCGCTTCCTTTCGGGACGGGGCGGTCAGCGAGCGCGAGAAAGGCACCTACTTTGAAGAGCTGATCGTGGCCTACCTGCGGAATGAGGCGACCTACCGTGACCTTTATAGTCATGTCTGGACCTACGCGCAGTGGGCCAAGCTACAGGGGTTGGATGGCCGCGACGTCGGTATCGACCTCGTAGCCAAAACGGCGGCCACCGACGAATTCCACGCCATCCAGTGTAAGTTTTACGCGGAGGACTATCGCGTCAGCAAGGGCGACCTGGATAGCTTTTTCACCGCATCGGGCAAGAAGCCCTTTAGTCTCCGCGTAATCGTCACGACGACCAGCAACTGGAACGAGCACGCGAACGATGCGTTGCAGGACCAGCAGCCACCCTGCATCAAGATTGACCTGTCGGCGCTAGAGTCGAGCCAGATCGACTGGTCGGTCTACCAGCCCCGAGCGGCGGTGCAGCTCAAGACTAAGAAGGTCCTGCGCGACCACCAAGTGCGTGCGCTAAACGCCGTCGACCAGGGGCTGGCGACGGCCGAACGCGGCAAGATGATCATGGCGTGCGGCACCGGCAAGACGCTGACCAGCCTCAAGATTGCGCAGCAGCTGGCAGGGCAAGGGAAACGGGTGCTGTTTTTGGTTCCGAGCTTGTCCCTGTTGTCCCAGACCTTGACTGAATGGACGCAAGAGTCGGATATCGCTCTGCACAGTTTCGCCGTTTGTTCCGACACCGATGTCGGCAAGAAGCGCAAGAAGGACGACGACGTCGTGCAGACCTTTGCGCATGAGCTGCGTTACCCTGCCACGACCGAACCGGACCGACTGGCGCACGCAATGTCTGCCCGCCACGACGCCGAGCATATGAGCGTGGTGTTCAGCACCTACCACTCGATTGACGTGGTGCATCAAGCCCAGCATGAGCATGGCCTGCCCCCATTCGACCTAATCGTCTGCGACGAAGCCCATCGCACCACAGGCCAGACCTTCGATGACGAGGACGAAAGCTCGTTCGTCCGAGTCCACGATGCAGCCTATGTTCGAGGTGCCAAACGCCTCTACATGACGGCCACGCCGCGCATTTATGGCGAGACCGCGCGCGCCACAGCGGACCAGAACAACGTCGTTCTTTGCTCGATGGACGATCCGGCCCTATATGGGAAGGAACTGTTCGTCATCACGTTCAATGAGGCCGTCAAGGCGGGCCTGCTGGTCGACTACAAGGTCGTCGTGCTGGCCATGGACGAAAAGCACGTCAGCAGCCGGATCCAGAAGCTGCTCTCGGACGGCGACAATCAGGTCAAGGTTGAGGACGCGGCAAAGATCATCGGATGCTGGAAAGCCTTGAGCAAACAGGATACCCATGACGACCTGGCGGATGACGAGACGCCGATGAAACGGGCGGTAGCGTTTTGTCAGGTCATCGAGTATCAAGGTGCCGGTGGCAAGACCCACAAGATTAGCTCCAAGAAGATTGCCGACATGTTCAAGGCGATTGTCGAGGAGTACAAGGCGAACAGCGACGAGGATGACGGTGCAGCTGCGACCCTCGGCTGCGATGCCATGCATGTCGACGGCGGCATGTCAGCGTCGGAGAAAGAAGACCGCCTCAACTGGCTCAAGGCCGACATCCCCGACAATACGTGCCGCATCTTGAGCAACGTGCGCTGCCTCTCTGAAGGGGTGGACGTCCCGTCGCTGGACGCTGTGTTGTTCCTGACGCCGCGCAACTCCCAGGTCGACGTCGTGCAGGCCGTCGGGCGCGTCATGCGACTGGCGCCGGGAAAACGGCGCGGGTACATTGTGCTGCCGGTCGTCATTCCATCCGGGATGGAGCCGGACGCTGCGCTGAGCGACAACAAGACATACAAGGTGGTCTGGCAGGTACTCCAGGCGCTGCGCTCGCATGACGACCGCTTCGATGCGATGATCAACAAGCTCGATTTGAACGGCGCGGACATCCAGCGCATGGAGGTCATTGCGGTGAGCGACAAGATCGCCCGTAAGGTCAATAAAGATGGCAGGGCGAAAATGGTAGCGGGGCGCGGCACGAAGCACGTCGGCACGCTGGGTAGGTCGACAGGTAAGGGCGACGCGGAAAAGCAGATGGGCCTGGAATTCGAGATCGGCGAGATTGAGCGCGCCATCTATGCCAAGGTAGTCCAGAAGTGCGGCAATCGCTCGCACTGGGAGGACTGGGCCGTCGATATCGCCAAAATCGCCAAGACGCACATCGCGCGCATTGAAACGATCTTGGAAAATCCGTCGAACGCACGCGAGCGCGCGGCGTTCGACGGTTTCGCCAACAAGCTGCGTGATGATCTGAATGACAGCATCAGCGATCCCGACATCATCGAGATGCTAGCCCAGCATCTGATCACCAAGCCGGTGTTCGACTCGCTCTTCAGCGAACACAGCTTCGCCAGCCACAACCCGATGTCCAGAGCGATGCAGGACGTGCTCGACGTCTTGCAGGAGCACAACCTGCACAAGGAGGCCGACACGCTCCAGAAGTTTTATGACAGCGTAAAGCTGCGCGCCGAGGGTATCGACAACGCGGAGGGCAAGCAGAAGATCGTGGTAGAGCTGTACGACAAGTTCTTCTCCAAGGCGTTCCCCCGGCTACGCGAAAAGCTGGGCATCGTCTACACGCCGGTCGAGGTCGTCGACTTCATCATCCACAGCGTCAATGACGTGTTAAAGGCGGAATTCAAGCAGACCCTGGGCAGCGACGAAGTCCATATCCTCGATCCGTTCACCGGAACGGGCACTTTCATCACGCGGCTGCTGCAGTCTGGACTGATGACACCCGAGCAGATCAGAAAGAAGTATCAAGGCCAGATCCACGCGAACGAGCTGGTGCTTTTGGCGTACTACATCGCGGCCATCAACATCGAGTCCGTCTACCATGGCCTGGTCGGCGGCGACGACTACACGCCGTTCGACGGTATCTGCCTGACCGACACGTTCCAGATGTACGAGAAGGACGACCTGGTCAGCTCGCAGCTTGAGCAGAACAGCGAGCGCCGCAGCCGCCAGAGGAAGCTAGACATTCGGGTGATCATCGGCAATCCCCCGTACTCGGTCGGGCAAGGTGACGCCAACGCCAACAACCAAAACGTTGCGTACCCCCATCTGGACGATCGGATCCGCAGCACCTACGGCGAACGGTCGAAAGCAACCAACAAGAACTCGCTCTACGATAGCTACATCCGTGCCATCCGCTGGGCATCTGACCGCATCGGCGACAGCGGCGTGATCGGCTTCGTGACCAATGCGGGATTCGTCGACGCCAACACGACGGACGGCCTGCGCCAGTGCCTGGCGGAAGAGTTTTCCAGCGTGTACGTGTTCCATCTGCGTGGCGATCAGCGTACCTCGGGGGAGCAGTCCCGCAGGGAAGCGGGTAAGATCTTTGGTAGTGGAAGCCGGGCGCCAATTGCGATCTCGCTGCTGGTGAAGAACCCGAATTCAGCTGAACAAGGTCGTATCTTTATCCATGACATTGGCGACTACCTGAGCCGTGACGACAAGCTGGACAAAATCAGCGGCTTTGTCAGCATTAACGGCATCTCGACCGCCGGCGGCTGGCAGGTCATTGTCCCCGATGAGCACGGCGACTGGCTCAGGCAGCGAGATAACAGTTTTACCGATTTTGTTGCGATGGGGGGCAAGGACGGCTCCGCGCCTCTCAAGCTGTTCGCCAATTATTCCAGTGGAGTGAAGACCCAGCGTGATGCATGGTGTTACAACGCCTCCAAGGAGGCGGTCGCGGCCAACATGACGCGCATGATCGGCTTCTACAACGCCGAGGTCGCGCGTTTCAAGGCCGCCTGTGCCGGACTTGACAAGAAGGCCCGCGATGCGCACGTCGACGGTTTTGTGAACACCGACCCGACAAGGATCAGTTGGACCCTCGCCTTGAAACAGGCGTTGAGGAAGGAGCGGGAATTCTCGTTCGACCCCACTTGCCTGACGCCGAGCCTCTATCGCCCTTTCACCAAGCAGTGGCTGTACTACAATCGTCGCTTCAACGAGAGGGTGTACTTGATGCCGGCTCTGTTCCCAGACGCCGGCGCGCTGAACCGCGTCATCTGCGTCTCCGGCAAGGGAGACAAGGTCGCCTTCAGTGCTTTGATAACCGACACCGTGCCGAGCCTTCATATGGTCGACATCGACGGTTCGCAATGCTTTCCTCTTTACGTTTACGAGGATGCGGCGGACAGCGAGCCTGCCACCTTCCAGGGCGCGCTGTTTGAGGAGGCTCCGGCCGCTAGCCGGCAGCGGCGTGATGCGGTGACCGAAGAGGGTCTGGCCCATTTCCAGCAGGCCTACCCGGAAGAGAAGATCGGCAAGGAGGATGTGTTCTACTACACCTACGGCATGCTGCACTCGCTGGAGTACCGTTCGCGCTACGCCGACAATCTTGCCAAGGAACTGCCGCGGATTCCGCTTGTGAAGCGGCCGGCCGATTTCTGGGCCTACAGCAAGGCAGGCCGGGACCTCGCCGAGCTTCACTTGAACTACGAATCGGTGACGCCCTATCCGGCGAAGGTCGTCGGACCAAACCAGCCAGAGGACCACCGGGTCACGAAGATGAAGTACGGCAGGGAAGGTAAGGAAAAGGACCTGACCACCTTGCATTACAACAGCAAGATAACCGTCACCGGGATCCCGCTCGAGGCATACGAATATGTGGTCAACGGGAAGCCGGCGCTCGACTGGGTGGTGGAGCGCCAGTGCGTTAAAGCCGACGGTGACAGCGGAATTGTCAACGATGCCAACGACTGGGCCGATGACACCGTGAACGACCCGAAGTATCCGCTCGAACTGTTCCTGCGGGTAGTCACGGTCAGCTTGGAAACGATGAAAATAGTTCGCGGGCTGCCCGCACTAGTGCTGGCTGACGGCAAAGCGCAAGTAGCATTAGAAGTGTCGAAAGTGGCGGCATGATGTATAAAAAAACGAATTGACGTGAACCGGAGGACATCGCGCTATCCCCGGCGGCACCGAGCCGTTGATGCCAGTCTTCCGTTCGACGCGCATGCTGCGCCAAAGCCGCTGACAACCTTAAACGAGCATTGATGTCAACTTCGGTTCTTGAGCAGAAAGCCGTACCGCCGCAATTGCGATTAAAGGTACCGCGTGAACTTGCACGGCGATGCCGTGAGAAAGAGGTGATTTCAGGCTCCGAACCGACAAACCCGGAAAAGTAAGTGCACGGGATGCCCGGCGTGGCGCCGGCCGAGGTGCGCACCAACATTCTACGGCTATTGGAACTGGTCGAGAATGACCGACCAAGCGCTGCGAGCTGTTGCGGCAATTGGGGCGACTTGATGAGGCAGTCGAAGTGTTAAAAGCGGTGACGCCCCATGGGCAATCAGAGGTCAAGGCAAGTAAGAATCTGCGGTGGGCCGAGGCACGCCATACCAAGTTGGCGTTGCTATAGACATACAAGCAAAGGCCGCACTACGGTTTCTGATTGATGATGGTTGGACGTCACCGCCGAATTCGGGCTATGACGGCGCCGAAAAAAATTTTTGACTTTTTGTGTACCACGTCGAGCTTTGACGGCGTGACTGATTACCTACCAAGGTAGGCCGGGTGGACTTTCGCTCCCCCCCCGGGGGCCTCTCATTGACCGCCGAAGTCCGAGCTCGTCGACAAAAAAATTAATTGAGCTGGGGAGCGATCAGCGTTGCATTGCGCTTGCGTCGTCGTGTGCAAAGGCAGAGAGGACGGCAATTTGAAGTTTTCCTTTTGCCAAGTCTCGCGACGATGTGGTTTAGTCTACGATCGCACTACCCTCAGCCCCCCCCCTTTTGAGGCAGTTGACGTCCCGACCGTGCTTGCCACAGAAGATGGGAATCGGGCCTTTGCTTGCCCGTCAACAGCGCCTTGCCCGCGCGCGTATTTTAGTAATTGCAATCCGAGCCACTCTGCCGCTTGAGGCGTCAATTGGATCTCTCCACCTTGTTGCGCAGATATGCCCAGGTCCGTGATGCGGACCCCGACCATAGGCCCACTCGGGTCACTGTTAATGAACCTGTGCTGCCCCTTGCTGGCCCACCATTCTTCAAACTCCCTCATGACTTGAAACCCCAAGGACTCAGGAGCGATCGCAAATGCGTTTTCACCGATTTTCACGGCCATTTCCTCAGTGATTGTCGATCCGGGCGCCACTAATTCGGATGCGCCGATGAAGTCGTCAGCGTGCATCGTCCTCTTGACCGCGATAGAAAAATCGAATGACCTGCCAACCCATTCCTCCACCATAAACGCCCGCAGAAATTCTGGCTTATTTGCGTATCGCCACGCGCTAGGTACATTGGTGTACTCGACGCTCATGCTTGCTTTCGTGAAAAAGTAACCGCCGTAGTTGCGGCCGCCAACCTGTACAGATGCATACATCATAAGTAGCTTTCGGAAGAAACGGAGTGCGTAGTATCGCAGCAAATTTCCTGTTAACTCGACCGTTAACTCACTTTTTGTATGGATCGGCGGCGCAAGCCGGCGAAACCATTAGGGCCCTTTGGAGTTTGCGAATATCAGTTGAGAATCGATTCCGCTACGCATCGGAAGAATAGCCTATCGAGGCAGGGCGGGCTCCGTGGCAGCTACCCGAGTCGGTTTCACAATGGTAAGCACGGTCGCGCGGGAAACGCCGTAGAGCTTCGCCAAGGCGCTAACGCTCTGCTTGCTCGCATACCCGTGCGCCATCGCCTTGCGCTGCTCAGGCGTTGTTTTGGTGGGCCTGCCGAGCGTCTTTCCTTCCGCCTTGGCTCGCGCCAGTCCCGCTTGGGTTCTCTCTACAATCAGATCGCGTTCCATCTCCGCCACCGCAGCCAACATGGCCAGCATTAGCTTGCCCGCCGGGGACGTGAGATCGAGCTTGCCGAGTTGGAGGACGACGACCTCCACATCAAGTGACGCCAGAGCCTTAATCGTGGCCAGGACATCAGGTGCGTCACGGCCGAGGCGGTCGAGCTTGGACACCACCACCGTGTCCTTCTTTCTCAACTTTGCCAACATTTCGCCGAAGTGTTTGCGCTGGGCGGCATGGGCCTTGCCGCTAATGGTATCCGCATACCAATATTCGACCGAGTAGCCCGCTCGCTCAATTTCAAGCCGTTGATTGTCGGCCGTTTGCTCAGCCGTTGAAACTCGTCCGTACCCAAAAACCGCCATGATTCGCCCCGATTAGATGTTGGAAAACGGAATCAATATAAATCAACATGTTGATATATGTAAAGGCTATTTTTTCAACGCGCGGATAGCGAACTGTTGATGAGTGTTGAAAAACGGTCGTTTTCTGACGGGAGCCGACTTGGCTTATCTGCAGTTCAGCGCATGCAGCGCTGTCAATTTCGCAGTGACAATTCTACAAAGTGATGTTTTTGGCAGTATCATCTTCAAGCACTGCAGTAGCGCCCCAAATCCCGAAGGTCGCGCAAAGTGTCAATACGCGCTGCCGATGAAAGAGAAAGCCTTAACTGCGTTGCCGCGGCATCTCGGTTTTTGCATATTTTAAGGGGCACACGACAGTCAAGAACATGCGTCTACGTCTGTATAAGTGTCAGAGCGAAGAGAACAAATCAAACAAAGGAGGTTCACATGTTTCTTGAGGTTGAGCACGAGAGTTCATTGAGCCCGCCGTTGGCACACATAACGCAGATGACCGGCGCCAAAGTTCGGGTGTTTCTCACTGAAGTTGCGGAGGGAACCTCTAACTATCGAAGCCTTCACAGTCTCACTCAGCAAGTTGAGCATCAATATCATGGTCGCTTTCTGATCGAACTGATCCAGAACGCCCATGACGCTTTCGAGGCCCCAACGAAGGAAATTATAAATCGAATCGAGGTCGTCTTTGACCCCACCGATTCTCCTTACGGATCCCTGCTCGTGGCAAACGACGGGCTACCATTCTCGCAATCAAACTTCGACCGCCTGTCGCAACTAGGTCAAAGCGATAAGGACCCACAGAAAAATATCGGCAACAAGGGCATCGGATTTCGAAGCGTCTTGGAGATATCCAGTAGTCCAGAGGTATACTCCCGGCACTCCCCGAAAAGCACGACCTTCGATGGATATTGCTTCGCCTTCCGGCCCGACGTTGTAAAGTCACTTGATCTTCCAGTCAACCTGCTTGCGAATACCGCAAACGTGCCGGAGTGGTCTGTCACCGGGCAACCGCTCGTCGAAAGCTGGTCGAAAGAGATGCTTACCAAGTTTCGCGCGAAGGTCAGGAGCAAGGAAAAAGGTTGGCTGTCCGGCGAGACCAAATTTCTGTCCCCTTACCTCCTGCCGATCCCGCTAACAAATAGGGCGAGCTCCCGCGTAGCTCAATTCGAATCAGACGGCTTTTCGACCGTCATTCGCTTGCCTCTCAAATCCGACGCACTCCGTTCGTACGTGCTGGAGCGCATGAATGAGTTAGGCATAACAACGGTTCTCTTTTTGGAGAAGTTGTCGATCCTGAAAATCGGGAATGGAAGCAGCGGATCCACCTTTGCGCGTCATGCCGAATCGCTCGATCGAGACCTAAACGGCGAGCGTGTCGTGATCCAATCCAGCAATGCGGAAGACGCTGAATACGGCGTATGGAAACACGACCTGCATGTTAGCTCCGCTTCTGAAAAATTTCGCAAAGCAGTCGCAGCGCTTCCAGGACGTTGGCCTGAGATTCAGGACATTTCAGTTTCCGTGGCCGTGCGTTTCGGGGCTACGCCAGAGGCAGGAAGATATAGCATCTATTTGCCGACCCGGGTTCATACGGGTAGTGCAGCCCATATCAACGCGCCCTTCTTCGGCGACATGAGCCGAACCTCGATCGACTTCGAGGACTCTTACAACGAACAACTGCGCGATACCGCTCTCGACTTGGCCGTCAAGGTCGTTCGCGAACGCCTAGCTGGTAAAAGCGAAGTCGAGGCGTGCGCCATCGTTGACATTCTTGCGCCGTTTGGCGCCGGCCTTGCGGGCGAAAAGTGGATCGAGCTGATCGATGAGGCGGCAGCGAGGGCGTCAGTATCGATGACGAGCGAGCCTCTGACGCTCGCTGAACGCGGCTGGCGGGCTTGGGAGCGGACTTCCCTGGTTCCAACGCTTCGTGGCACTACCTGTCTCACCGAAGACTGTCTACGGAGGCATGCCACGTTCGATGTTTTTCACCGCTGCCTCGACACTAGGCTCGACCAGGTCAGAGCCTGGGCTGCGTCCAGATTCTCAACCGGCGCAAATCCAACGGACGAGTGGCTCGCAGCGACTGTAGCATCGGTGGCGAGAGAAATACACGAACAAAGTGGGGACTGGAATGTCTTCTGGCGCGAGGTTGGGGCTCTCATGCCGAATGGGCAGGCGGAGCTGGCCAAGCATGAGGTGCTGCTCGGTACCGACGGCATGCTGCATCGTGCAAGTGGCGGCATGAAGATCTTCTTTCTGCCTCGCCAAGGTACGCAGGACGACAGCGACGTGGGGAATGAGGCGGACGCTATCGACGTGCCTCAAAGTCTGCGGTCTTCCGTCGCCTTTGTGAGCGATCAAATTCAAATGTACGACATGACTCGGCCAGCTGTGCAGACCGCTGTTCGAGCCTATCTGGGTAATGGCAGCTATGTTTCCCGGTTTCGCGTCGAGACGATTTTCTCGGAGATCCTTCTGCTTACTATGCCCTCGTTGCCGGCGCCTCTCGAGGGGGGCCATTACGAAAGGTGCCGTGAGATACTGTCGTGGGCACTACGCCTCGTGGCGACTATCGTCTCGCGGGGAAAAGGGGGCGACGCCACTCTACGGCTTCTCGGAGGCATTCCCGTTCCTTGCGATGGTGGCTGGTTCCCGATGAGAGACGCCAGTTTCGGTGCAGGCTGGCCAAAGACCGTCGGTGACGTGCTTCAAACATACTTGAATGGCCTGGAGTCATTCGAGGCCGCTGAGGCAAGGAAGAGGGTGCTGCTTCCACCCGAACACGCCGCCTGGCCCGGAGTCAACTCTACCGAGTTGGTGTTGTTGAAGCATGGCGGTGTCTTCGATGGCTTGCGATTGCTGGAAATTAAGCCGGCGACATGGCATAGCGAATTCAACGCATCGGAGGCTTTTTTCCAGTTGCCGACCTGCCCGCCTAGCGCATTTCCAAGCGATACGTGGGCAGAGTGGGCAGCTGTAGCTCAGCGGGAAACACGGCCGCCTTACAGGCATAATCAGCCGTACCAGGTCGGCAGCTTGTTCGTTTTTCCGGGTATGGCCGAATCTCGAGCGATGCCGGAGTTCACGCGCACCGCGCTCAGCGAACTGATTTTGCAAAGCCTCCCGAGTTGGGGCCCCGGGCTCGAAAAGATTGCTATTTCCAAAAGAAGAGGCGAATGGAACAAACTCGTCGTCTCAAGCCCGCTTAGATATTTTCTTCGCACGTCGAAGTGGATGGCCATACGCGAACAAAAAGGAATTGTCTGGGCGAATCCCGCACAACGCTGGTTCGTGCCGGCAGACATGCTGTCCGGACGAGCACGCCACTTCGCTCACTTACGAGCGCTTCCGATCGGCATTGCCCGCACGATCGCGCAACATTCAACGCTGCTCGACAATCTTCGCTCGCTTGGGATGCCGAATTTGGATCCGCATTCGAACACGTCGAATCCGGCTTTGCTGGATGCGCTTACCGCGGCAGTGGACAGCGACGATGTGGCCGATACCAACGTCCTGCTCGGTCAGATCCGCGACGCATGGCAGCGCTTCCGGCCCGATGACGCGCGTCAGCCTCTTAAGCGATTGCCAGTACGGCGTCAAAACAAGCTGCTGGCCGCAATCATTCCAACGCCCCAAGAGCCAGCATTTATTCCGGACACCACCGCGTTCATCGCCGAGCTCGAGGAGTTCGATTTCCCGGTCGTAGCGATCGGAGTGAGCGATGCCAGAGAGCTGCGCGATTGGTTCGCCGAGACCTACCAGGATAAAGTGCAGTTCACGTCAACGCTCTCTCTCGTTCCCAAGGTGAACGGATCACCGTGGACGGGCGCGCATGCCTCGCTCTTCGCGGAAAGTGAGCTCTCGTGGTTGTTGCGCCCGCTTCTCGTGTTGGCGGCACACGGACGAGGTGTCCACTCCGCCGCGTTCAAGGAACGAAGCGAAACGCTCAGATTGACGCGGGTGGCCTGGGTGCCGAGCCTGCACGTCGCGGTGTCGCGTGGCGACACCGAGCTTGCTATCACCGCAGTGACTGCGCTTTGGGATACGCAGCGCAAGACGCTCATCCTTACCGAGGGCTGCAAATCCCGTCTGGAAGCGATCAGTGGCGCACTCTCTCATGCGCTGGAACGCGACGACCTCGAGCTGCCTCTTCGTTTCCTGCTTAGAAGCATTCCGTCAATCGACGACGCTCCAGACGATGTTGCTTCGTTTCTTGCGCCCTTGCACATGGTGACGCCTGAGCAGGTTCATGAAGTTCTTGAACACCTCAAGGGCGACATCGGACATATGGCGCGGCTGGTATCGATACTTCTCGCGGTAGTCAGTCCCGGCTCGGATGTTGAACCTCTGTCGAGTGCAAGCACTGAGGAAGAACTCAGCGCCGCGCTGGCGCAGCTCGACATACCATCGTTGAACGTTGCTCGAGTATTGCAAGCCGCTCGTGACAGTCAGGACCTCTTCGACTTTGGCCGCACGGTATCGAAAGATTTCGGCAGCAAAGCATCGATGGCATGTTGGAACAAATTTCTGGCCGATCAAGGTCTGGTCGTCCAGTCGAATCGACAGTGGGCGCTTCAACTTCAGGCATCGCTCGAAGAGGCTGCGTCTTCGATGAAGCGAGTTATCGCTCATGCTATCGGACGCGGAGCGATGCTGACGTATGCGCAGATGCGCCAGGAATACGTCGAACTGGTCACCGCAGCCAACCTGAGCCAGTCACATTGGAGCGTCGAATTCCCGGATGCGATGGCGCTGGTCGCAAACGTTGTCAACGTTTGGCTCGACGATCAGGAGGTGATTCTTGCGATTCGTGATGCCGAGTCGAATGAACAGCTCACGGAACGGTTGGCTGCGGCGGGTGTCGCAATGGACTGCGACCCCGACGAATGCAGCCGCAACAACAACGCCTTGTTCGAGACAGTGGCGCTCGAATTGGACAGGCTGTACGTTGCATTCTGGGTGCGAGGCATGTCGGAACGTCCGGAACAGGAAGTGCAATCTTTCATCGATCGCTATCGGGCGGCCGCTTCCACGTTTCTCGCAAGCGAGGCGTTCGTCACGCGGTGGACGGAAGGCCGTGTCATGGCATTACTGAAAAACGTCAAGTATCCGGATCTGCCGGCGTTCGGAGATGCAGTCGTTGCATCGAGCGATTTAGCATCATTGCGTTTGGTCTTGAACATCTCGATGGATGAGCTTGCGAATGTCAAAGCGCGCATGGAGGCGATGAAGGCGACGTGGATGCGAAAGCGCCGCATGGTAGATATTTGCGGCGACTCTTTCGACAGTTCCGAGGACAATTTGCACAATCTCTGGTCCTTTCTCTCCGAGCGGAACCCGGACACGAATCTCGATCACATCAAGCTAGATCTGTCTAAGCCATCCTCCATCGGGCCGGGCAAAACGAAACGTAATAATCGGAATGAGGTCACGCCGCCAACGTCCCGAAAGCAAGGGCGCCCTTCGAAAGCCGTAGAGGAACTGGTAGGCCTCGCCGGTGAGATTTACGTCTTCCGATTGCTTCGCAAGACGTATGGTGAAGATGCAGTGACAGCGTCCGCATGGGTTTCCGAGAATAGCTTGAAAGTCTTTCCGTCGAATCTTACCGATGACGGCAGAGGTTGCGACTTTGCCTTCACGATAAAGGGAAAGCAGTACCGAATCGAAGTCAAAGCATCCACTGGCAATGACGAATCGTTCACGATGGGTTCGTCGGAAATCCGCCTCGCGATGGATATCGGAACAAAATCGCGACGGCGCAAGGAAATATTTCGGATCGTGCATGTGACTAATGTACTTTCGACATCACCCACCACAGTCGTCCTGCCCAATCCGTACGATCCAGCATTCGCCGACTCCTTCAGGATCGAGGACGCTGACGCGCGCGTGCGCTACTGGAAGGCTTAGAGCCGTCCTTCTTGGCGCGCGACGCGCCCCAAAGTGAAAATCGTCTCGCGACGAACCGTGTGCCTGGTCACACGCTTGGTAGGACGGCACGCTCGCGCACCATGATTTCGTGGGGCACTTTCCTTGTCACGCTCGGGTTTTTGAAGCACTCCAGCGCATACCCGAGTGCACCACAGTCGCTCCGCAGCAGAGCGCACCGTCGGCCACTCTTGGCGATGGCGGGCAAGGACTTGCGCACGAGCGTCCACAGCGACATCCTTGACGGCCTGCGCGAGCATTTCGGGCGTCGCGTTCTTCGAGTGGGGCAGAGGTTTAGGGAGATCCGCAGCAGCGCAGGAGCCGGCCGGCCGTTTGCGCATCGCTGCGCCTGCTGCTCGGTCGCACCGTCATCGCGCCTCTCTTGCTGGACTCCACCACGCGCCGTGAACGAGCAGCGCAAGGCGTACAGAAAGCCAAATCCGCAGGGAAGTACCAGGCCGAGTCGAGGATACCGACCGCAATATGCTTATCCAAAAGCACCTAAAAGCGGGCTTGGCTAGCCGGAATGAAATCATGTCGCTGGTCGGTTGCATCCGTGGAACTATTGCCAAACAAGCGGGGCTCTTGAAAGCGGCAACTAACGACTAAGCAAGCGGAAAAGCCGCTTTTGGAAGGGTGTTGTTGTCGCGCAGCGACATCGTTTTGCGCAAGTCGGGGCGCGAATCGTGCTTGACCCTGCCGATATGCGGCGTTAGAATCGTCACTCCTTCGCTAAAAACGAAGTGCATCTTGAGTACGCAGGCCCACTCGGAGTCTGCAATCAAGAGCTTGTACAACGCCTAAGTGTCGCCAGGTGTCTGAGTTCTCTTGGACGAACGACGTTGTATGGGTTAGGAACTCGGGGTAATATATTGCTAATGGGAATAACAACTACACTCCGTAGCTTGTGTATTTCCTATTACTCTCCGGCCCCTATGCAAATGGAATTATCTTCAATCTCCCGCCTCATTCTCGACCTTCTGTCGGAAACATCCCCTGAATACGGTGCGCGCTTAAAGCAGCGCCTTAACTCGGCCCTGGTGAAACAGGGGCACGAGCATTTTAGCGAGCGCACGTACGGATTCTCGCGCTTCCGCGACTTCTTACAGAAATCATTATCTGGCTCGATTAGCATTGAGCGTCCGAGCGGGTCGGGCGATATCCTCGTGCACCTTGTAAAAAAACCTGCAATGACTGTGAGTTCGGGCCCAACAGCTGTCAGCGAGATTCTCCCGGTCATTCGTAGTGATGTGTGGCAAGCGTTCATCCAACCGGACCTATCGCGAAAGCGCTACCTCAGAAAATCGACCGGGCAGTTGCTGCACTTTTTAGAGGGGGCCAACACCGCTATAGCAACTGAAGTGAACGATGCGAAACAAGATTTCGCGGAGATAATTCCAGTTAAACCCGAAGTCCAGCTTGCATGGATGAGGGATTATTTGACGTCTACGTCCGTTTCAGCGTCTGCGAAGGAGGCGATAAGGCCCCTTCTCAGCGCAGCGTACTCCAGTATGCTTAACGCCACATTCACTAGGGCATTGGGTGACCAAGGCGCGGAATGGCGAGCGCATCGGACCCATCTCGTTCATCGGCGAATCGATGAATGGTGCAAGTTAAATGGTGTGCCAATCGAGCGATTGGCCGCTGCAACAAAGACTGAGTCTCTTGCCCCGCCAGCAATTCCAGGCGCCAACGACAGCCCCAGAGCACAAGCCATTCGCTTACTTGAAACTCTTAGCGAAGATGATATTTCGAGAATTATTTTGCCGATGTTGGCGACAACGATGTTCGTCAAGGCTCGGATGGCAAGCTAGCAATGGCGACTCTTTTTGTTGTTGGACTACCAAAAGAACTAAGCGCTCGGTTGATTGCCATCGCCAGTGCCAATGCCGTTCGACTAACAAGCATCTTGGCAGAGGTCAATGATGCCGGTAAGTTGCAACTTGTCCCTTTTGAGGTGGACGCAATATATGCGGTCCAAGGTTACATCAACTCTCTCGCTGCCTACGAAGAGGGGAATGTTCTAGTACTACCTTACGCTTCCTTGTCTGATTCAGTCTCTGACGAACTCGCTACTCTGGCGGATGTCGGTGGGACACTCACGTTTGCGCAAACCAAAGATGACATCTGGCCCCGCTTCAACGGCTCTCCCGACCAGCCATTCTTAGAAAAGCTCTTCAGCGCCTTCGTGGCGAAATTTTTCCCATTGCGGCCGCAAACGCCTTCTCAATACTTTGGTTCCGTTGCCGAACGGACACCTAGGTTGCTGATAGCCCAAGGCGCCCTCGATTTGGCTGACAAAGTAGCACCGCAGCGTAAGAAATTTATCATGAACTGCGCGGATGCTTTTGCGGCCCTTGTTTCGGCGAATGGCAAAGTGGGGACACTTGAGGACTATTTCGCCGGTCGGTCGCTTATTCATGCTCAGTCGGGTGGTGTGAGCGCCTCGTTATGCCTTATGCGGGACGAAACTAGCGTCTATCAAGAAACGCGAAATACCCATCTAAAGCAAGGCGATAAAACCACACCTCAAGGGTCTCCGCGCGTTTATTTTCACTCGCTTTTCGTCGGGAAAGATAACTATGTCGGGGTGATTTATGCTGGCCCTCATCCGTCGTCAGACTTCTCAAAGACGCATGTTCTAAAGTGACGCACAGAGCACTTGGGCGGCGAATGCCACATCAACACGACGCTAGAACAATTGCCCCATGAATGAAGACTTCCTGACGAGCCGGAGCGAAAATAGCAAGTGGACGTCGCGGCGCACAAGGTCGTTACGCGCCTCGCCGCGACGATCTCGACAGCGCTCGTCGGCCCGTATCTTGACGCTCAAGCCAAGCCCGTACATCTCGATAGTGGACGCCAGTCAAGCGCGCCAAGCGCGCTGATAGTCGCGCATGTCGGCTGCGCCACTTGAACGGCTGGCGCTCTGCTACGAGCTGACCCGGCGCCCCCCCCATTGAGGATAACAACTTTGATCGTGCGATCCGCGCCCGATCCGCTGCCGATGCGGCCAAATTGCTGCGATACCGCAGTCTATGACAGTGCCGACAGGCCAGCTCGCCTCCCCAGAAGTACAACGATTGGAAATTCCCCTCGTGCGCGCGAGGGCACTTTAGGCATAGGCGCACTCGGTCATCTAGGCAAGAAACCGCGACGATGTCCACCATCCACGTTCGACCGCCCAGGAAGATCGCTACGCGGTCCTGAGTGAGTACGACCACAGTGCGCACGTCGCCATCATCAAGAACCAGCCTGGACGCTCCTATGGCGTTTGCGGTGCGCATCAGCTTTGGCAGGTTCAGCTCGAACGCATCTTCGAGAACCGGCACTCTTGGCGCCTTTGCTTTTTTCATCGATGTACCTAAAAGAAAAGCGAACCGGGCATATGCATGCGGGTTCCTGGATGGGCTACTGCAACAAGGTTGGAGCATTCCAGCGATGACTAGGAGGCAGTTGGCCTGATGACGACGTGGAGGCTCCAGGGGATCGCGATCAGGGGGCCAAGAACGCACGCAGCTCGGCGGTTCGTTCGGTGTCTCCGCAGGGTTGACCTTGCCCACGCTGAACTCCTGCGCGTTTGTGATTGGCCCAGGGATACAGTCAGAGTACCGGGCGAAAAACAACTCGCGCGACTATTTTGGCTGACCCAGCCGTACCCCCATCTGCATCGGCGGCCAGAAAGGCACGGGACATTGCGCGTGCACATGCCAAGGAAGCACTGCGTGCAGCACGGCATCGCTCCATCCGGGTTTGGCGGCATGCGGGCCGCGTGTCCACGCCGTCACCGATCACCGTGGAGGCGCGCAAGCAACTAACTGGGATGATAAATCACAATCAAAAGCAAAAGCCGCTTGCGGTCTATAAGCTAGGCCACATGCGGCTTTCAGGGTAGATTAGTATAAAAAAGAGATATCCCCTTTCTTATTTTACTTCCTCTCTCTCTGCCCAATGTTGGGCAATAGAGGCTACTGTTTTTATTGCTTTTATTGCCGTTATTGCTCTTGGTCCGGTTGCCCGACGAACTCAGATGCGATGTAGGCAGCGCGCGTCTTCCCCTTTCCACTGGCCGACTTCGTATCGTAGCGGCGGATGTTACGGTCTGATTCCAGATTCTCGAACACGCTGCGGCGCATGCGGGTTTCGGCCCCCTTGAACTTCGCGGACTTCCTGGCCAGATCGAAGACGGTCAGGCCACGGCGGCCGGCCTTCACGATCAGGTTGGCCACGTCATTGCACAGGGCTGCGAACGGGGTGTCAGCGATGTTATCGGCCATTCGGCTGATCGCTCGGTCAGCCCAGAAGGTCACGTAGTCGATCGCCCATTGCGCGTGCTCGGCGCCGATCACGTCCGCCTCGCTGGAGTGCGCGACGATCAGCGACACGCGCATGGCGATTTCCCGAACGCGGCTGTACATTTCGGCCATGCCGTGGATTTCCAGCTCGTCCATGCGCTCGATGCACCGCAGCTCCAGTTCGGTGAACAAACGGCGCGCTTCGCCCGAGAAATCCAGAATGGCCGGAACCGGCACCTCGCTGTGCACCGTGTCGATGATATCTGCCATATCGCCGCCGCCCTTGACGCGGCACTCGCGGACCCAGCGAACCAGATCGTCGGGCATCGCCACTTGATCGACAAAGCGGGCCGGCTGGCGCCCCAGATCGGATTCAACGACGATGAGGCGGTTCAAAAAGCCATCCGTCAGCGCGCCCGATCCTACGGCCTCGTAGAACGGCGTGGGCGTGGTCATACCCAGTACTGTCAGTGCCGGATTCTCCACATGGCGCGGCCCCAACCCATCACGTTGCGCCTGATTCAGGGCGGCGGTAGAGAAAGCCTTGGGCTGGAGCGTCCCGCCGCAGCGGCCGAACACCTCCATGAGGCGTTTTCGCGCCGTACCGCCATTGGTATTATTCTTCGCGTTCGCGGTCTTAAGCATGTAGCCGAACTCATCAATAATGGCGATGTGCGTGGGATGCGCGCGCAGCATCGAGTCAATTGCGCTGTCGGACGTGTATTCCGACGCGGGGGACATGGTGGAGAACTTAGCGGCACGCAGGACGCGCTCGATGGCAGTCTTCGCATGCTCCTTGCCGGCGCCCGATACTCCGATGTTGAGGAAGAACAGCGACGTCCAGTTGTCATTGGTGGTGCGGAATTTGCGCCCCATGGCGACGCTGCCGAGCGCCAGCGCCGCCTGCACGGCGAACATCGGCTGCGGCTTCATGGCCGTGGCGTCGGTCCAGTCAACCATCAGGCTCAGCTTGCCGGGGACTGTCAGCAGGTGGTGGGGGATGTCGCATACGGGCTTTTCGGGCATGGGAACTTCATCGGGTACGACGATGGGATTTGCGACCGTGCCATACTCTGGTTCGGCGACAGGCATGCGGTTCAGGCTTTCCAGCAGCTTGCTGATGTCTACATCCTTGAGGCGCTCCTCATCGGCCATCATTCTGACCCTCTCGTACGTGATTCCGCCGCCCGGCTTGAAGCTGTTCCACGCCTTGATCAAAGCACCGGCATCGTATTTCTCGGGGCAGGTCTGGCTCCACTCGTCGGCGAGATCGAACATGTCCTTGGACTGGTTGAGAGAGTGGAGGCCCATCAGGATCTTCAGCCATTCGTCCCGGCTGCATGCAGCCGAGATCGCGGCCAGGTCGTCTTTGATGGAAGCACGCTCGAACGGCAGCAGCGGTTCGGCGTTGGGCGCAATTTCCACACCGGACTCAGTCAGCTTTGCGGACTTGCTGAAGTGGTCGAGCACCCACTGCGGGAGGTCTGCCATCACATAGCCGTCGAACAGGTCGCTGGAAGCCTCCATCTCGTAGCGGCGGCCAGATGCGTGGACCGAACCGGGGCCGACCACGTAGCCGTTGACCTTCAGGTCGATGTTCTTCCCCATCTTGCCTGCGAAGCTGAGCGAGCAGTCGGTCAGGAAGTAGTAGTGGCTGCCGCCCGCGCCGGTCAGCACTTCGACGGTTGCCGGCAGGCGGCCGTGGACAATCTCCAGCTCGTCGAGCGCCTCTTCACCGCCGACCTTGTAGCGGTCAACGTCCACTACCATGACCATTTTGCCGGTGTTGCAGACCTCTTGGCCCAGACGTACGCCATAGTTCAGACCAGGTTCATACTTGAACCACATATTGATGATGGCCGGATTGGTGGTGGCCTCTTTAAAGGGATCCGTGCGGCGCGGGTGTTTGCCGGGGTCGGCGCAAGTGGCGTTGCCGCAGGTGCACTTGCCATTCTTCATACCATGCAGCGGGAACACAGCGTGGCCCAGCGATGCCATCAGGAGGGCCTGTGCGTGGGCCGGAGAGACAGCTGCGGAGGTGTCGTAGGGATTGCCCTGGAGCGCCGCGACAGGCGCGGTAGACGTGTTCTGCGCAGCAGGCTGCGGGTCGCTCTCCTTTACCTCAAAGGCGGCACGGGAAGGCTCCGCAGCAGCGCGCTGCGCGCAATCTGCTGGGTCGAGGGCGATCATGCTTTGCCCTTCAGTTTTTGGATGCGCGTGATGGGAGTCCATTCGATCCAGCCATTGGACGTGAAATTGTGAAAGTGGAATCTCGCCTCGGTACCCTGGAGTTCGAGCAGCTCTCCAATTTGACCCTCCCGGTCAGTGAACGCCTGGATGACTGGATTTTCCTTGCTCATTGCGATATGGAAGGTCATCGGGCAGTTCTTGATCTCGAGATCGAACATTACAACGTTGCCGCTGGTCCAGATGAAAGCGATGTACATGGTGCGCGTCGCGCGGCGTGGGTGAGTGTGCAATTAATTCTCCTGGAGTTTTTTGGCGTGCCGGCAGCACCGCTGGCAGCATAAGTGAGTTGGTTCGGACTAGCAGGCGGCTTTTGCCAGGCGACGGTTGAGGATGGACAGTCGTTTGTTCTCGGTCGTCAGCACTTCGACGGTCCGTTCCATTTTCGACACCGCGAAGTAGAAATCCCAGAACGGAATCATGTCCAGCGGCTGGCTTCCGACCTCCGAGCAAATGCGATTAACGAACGCCATTGCCGCGTGACGCAGGGCCATCATGTCGGAAGAGTCGGCAGCACTAGTAGATTGCATGGCTTGGGCAGCTTTGCGCTTGCTGATGGTTTGGATCTGGTCATGCAGCGTTTGCAGCAAGGCCGGACGTTCATTGTTCGAGGTGGTGGAGAGGGACATAATTTACTGCTTTCTGCCTTATCGTTGGCGTGAGTTAGCCCCTAGCGACGGGGCTATAGTTTTTTGAGACTGCGTGGTTTTTGGGCTTGTCGCCCGGCTTGCCGTTACGGCGTTGGGGGCGGTTGGTAGGTGGTTGGGTAAGTCATGAGTCCGCCCTTAATTACCGTTGATCAGCAAATTGCGAATGTCAGCGACGCGCCATGCCAAGCGGCCGTTGATGCGGATTGGGCGGATCGGGCCGTCTTCGTAGCAGGCCCACTTGCGGAGGGTCTGCTCTTTGCGGTTCAAGTGGAAGGCTGCTACGTCGGTGGGGACATGGCTACGGTTTTCCGACTCAAGCGACAAGTACAGGGGCGCAGGGCCAAACTGTGGGAGGGGCGAAACTACTGCTTCGGGGCACATCGGAGGTCTCCTGCGTCGTTAAGATGTTCGCAGTATCCGATGCCGAAAGCGGGAGTAAAAGGGGCCAAGTCCCAGACGGAACTTACCGTGCCTTAGCGTGCACTAGCGTGGTTTCTAGACCGCTTTTGCGCGCTCCATACGTGCACGGAGCTGCTTGAGGGTGAAGAATTTCACGATACCGCCCGCCTGGTACTTAATCACATCGTCGTCTACGCCGACCAAGCAACCGTACTTCTTTTCGGCGAGTTTGATGAGTTCCACAAACACGCTGTTCGCGAATTGGGGGTTCGTTGCGGTCGAGACGGCGACGGCAATTTCGTCAGCCATCACCGCCCGACGACGCTGCTTTTGTACAGGGGCCGACAGTGGAGTGAGGAAGCCAATATTAGGACCAGTCAGCATGTAACTGACGGTCTTGTGACCCAGCTTCAGACGTTCGTCGAAGCCACGCGAGTGGGGTGACGGTAAAAGCGACGCAGTACCTGCCATGAGGGCGGCGAGCAATTGTTGTTCGGGCGAGGGGGAACGAAATTCTGACATTGTGGACTTAAGGCTGTTGGCCGCAGCACTATACATTCGCGCCGCTGTGGGCGCAATTAACAGATGAACTGCAACTCAAACGCGGCCCAACCGGGTTACGTCACTTGGTGCGGCCTGAGATCAATCACCGCCTGAGCCTGCACCCAATCCTCGATCTTGTCACGCTACATGTGCAGGAGGGCGAGCGCGGGGCGAACGTTGTGCGACCGGCCCGACATCACCATATCGGTTTATCATCCCCACCACTGCACTACGTCGCCGCCTTCAAACCGACGGCCTCCGGCGTGAACATGATCCCTGCCTGATCCAACATCCATCCTTCGATCTTGACGTGCCACATCCTCAGCAGGTCAAGTGGCCGGCGTCGGTAATGTTTTTCCGCCAATGCGCTCGGCTTGTGCCCTTGAATCTGCGCCACAATCCCACTTGGTACTTCCACCCACTCCGCGAGCGTGCCGAAAGTGCGGCGCAGCCCGTGAAGCGAGACGTGGGGCAATCCTGCGACCTTGAGCGCCCGTGTGTGCGCGATGCGCGGCTCGGTTATGTGCTCGCTTTCCGATGTAGGGCTGCTGAAAACCCATTCATTGCGACGTGGCAGCTTCGCCAAGAGCTGCATCAAGTACGGTGGCAGCGGGATGGTGCGCTTGCCGTCAACCTTGTCGCGGATCGTGATGCTGCTCCAGTTTGGATTCCACTCCACGTCCGTCCATTGCAGCATTGCCAGTTCGTTCCTGCGCGCGCCGGTGATCAACAACCCTTGTAGATAGGCCGCGATCACTGGGTTGCTTAGTTGCCGGACGGCGGCAAACCATGCTGCCAACTGTTCCCGTTGCAAGCTGTCACCGTCCTTCGTCTTATTTGACGGGACGATATCCTTGACTTCATCTGTCAGGCAGCAATCGGCCTGCACTACGGCGCTATATTCTGGGTGCTTTGCGCACCACCGGATGAAGGTCCGAAACTTCCGATATGAATTATGGGCAAACGTGGGGCGCGTCGCGCACTCTTCCTCAAGCCACTCCTGAACCGTTGAGGCCGTAATGGAATGCAGGGGATGCTTGAGTAATGCCGCAAGCGGGGCGGCCTTGGTCGTCTTTTTTCCGATCTTCGGTTTGGCTCCGCCCGGATTGGCTGCAATTGCGTGGTCAGCGCGGTGTTGGTCGCCCCACTTTGGGTGCGGCGCTGCAAGGTACACATCCCAAGCATCGCGCGCAATAAGTTGGCGCTTGCGCTGTTCCAAAGCGGAAACCTCGGCCAGAGCCAGACGGTCGGCTTCGATGGCACTTACTTTGGCGACATCCCCAGCAATGCGATCGGCAGCCACGACGCGCGGGTCAATCCCCTTATTAGTCTGCATCTTGTACGCGATGGCTTCGCGCTGGGCGTCATCGATGGTGTAGGTCGCCACATCGCCGATGGTGAGGCGCATTGTCTTGCCATTCAGGCTGGTCTCGAAAATATACGATTTCGCACCTGCCGAAGTCACGCGCACGCCAAGGCCAGGCGTCTTGCCGTCCCAAAAAATGCTTTGCTTCTTGCCCTCGGCACATTGAAAAGCTTTGACGCGACCGGCTGTAAAGTTATCCCACTTCATTATTGTGTAGGGCTGGTGTAGGGAATTTATTGTATCGCAGTCCACTTTTCGCAACAACCATCAACAGGAAATATTTTGTATCTATTTGAATTTTAAAGATTTATTGAAAAAATCAACATTGATAAACGGAAATAAATCGCTAATTGTGTGGCCTCCGAAGCCAAGGGTCGTGGGTTCGATCCCCGCCAGCCGCACCATTTCAGAACCATCGCAGCGCCAACTTCCGGCACCATTTCCGTACCGATCTCAGCACCATCTCGGCAGCATCCGGCGCCGCGCCGTTCGACTGGCGCCCCGCAAGACTCAGCCTATCTAGGCCAAGTCCGGCCGCGATTCACCCACTACTTTCTCACTACTGCGGCTTGCACCCACGGCACATCGACACCGTAAATTCGCTCGGAGGATCGACCACGCGGATGAACGGCGGCAGGCCCGGCACCAGCTCGACCGGCTCGATCTTGCGCCGCGGCGTGGTCACCAGGTCAGGCAGCCAGTGGTATTTCAGCACCACCTGCGGACCGCCGGCGCCGGCCACATCGAGCCGGTTGAAGCCGCGCCCGGCGATGCGGCCGCTGCCGGCCTGAATGTACGACAGCGCCCGCTCGATCTTGTAGATCTGCACGCCGTCGAACGTGGCCACCGCAGTCGCGCTAGGCACCGCCGACAGTGCCGCCTTCAGTTCGGCCGAATGGGCGATCACCCAGCCGACGTTGTAGCGCTCGAAATTTTCGCGCCAGTCGGCCTCTGTCAGTTGCTTGACCGGCATGCCGAAGGCGACATGGTCCCAGGTAGACAGAGCCGGCAGCGAAAACGGATAGCCGGCGCCGACGAATTCGCGTCCGGTGCGCAGCGCCAGCAGCCCGGCCACATGGCCGCCGCCATGCACCCGGCCGAGCGACGTTTCAAACACGATGCGCCCGTCGGCGGTGGTATTGGCCGCGATCCAGGATTGCAACTGCGCCACCAGCGCCGGCGCGGCCGACACCTCGGGCGGCGCCTTGCCGTAGTGGCCGTGCGGACCGGGAGTCGCTTCGCGCACGACTTCGCGCCCGGTATACAACACCAGCACGCAGGCAACGGCGAGCGCGGCCAGCTGCGGCCAGCTGCGCCAGCGTCCGTGGTTACGCACGATGAATTCGCCGATGCAATACGCCGCCGCCAGCCCGACCAGCATGAAGCCGGGCGCGATGTAGCGGTTCGGCTGCAGCTGGCCAAGCGCGCTGCTGGCCGCGCCGAACGAGGCGAAAAGCACCAGCGCGACGCCGGCGAACAGCAGCGGCAGCATCTTGCGGCGCTGCGCCGGCGCCAGCCAGACCAGGCCGGCCGCGCAGGCCAGCAGCAGCAGCGGATTGAGAAAGGTTCCCATCGAGCCGGAGCTCCAGCTGCCGAACGCGGGCTTGAGCGCCACCATGAGGCCGATGGTCTTCTGGAACGGGTGCACCATCAGCGGATTGGCGCCGATGTCGCGTACGCCAAACACGGCATACAGGCCCGGCAGGTTGACCAGCACGGCAAGCGCGCCGATGATCACGCCGCGCCCGGCAATGGCGGCCAGCGCAGCGTCGCGCCGGTCCCAGATGAACAGGCCGACAAACAGCGCCACCACCAGCAGCGGAAACAGCGGGTGAAGCCACATGCCCAGGCCGCCGAGCACGCCGGCGCCCACCAGGCCGGGGAGATTACGCTGTTCCTGGCTACAAAGTTTCCAGCACCATGCCGTGTACGGCAGGCCGAGATACGAGCCGCAGACGAAGCTGACCATGCCGGCCGTGTGATACCAGTGCAGGGCGCCGACCCACCACATGGCCAGGCCGACGGCGGCGGCAACGGCGCCATGCACGGGCGACCACTTCAGCAGGCGCGCCATCCACGCCACCGCGACCGGCCCGAGCAGCGCGCAGACGAATATGTACAGCGAATACACGGCGCCGGTCGGCATCGACGCTGGCAACAGGGCCGACAGGAACACCGGCACGCGCGCACTGCCGTTGTCGTTCATGCCGCCGAGGTGGCCGGCGCCGAGGAAGGGATCGTAGCCGAGCAGCTGGGCTTGCTGGAGCAGCGACTTGCCCACCTCCAGCTGATACACATGAAAGGGGTTGTCGATGTGAAAACTGTGCGCGCCCGTCAGGATCAGGCTGATCGGCATGCTGAAAAATAACAAGGCAATTTGCACGATCAGCGTCCCGAGCACAATCGCTGTCCAGATCAGCCTGGGGGTTTTTCCACTGTATGTCATTTCGAACTCAACTGTAAGGTTATGCAGCCCGCCAAGCACTCAAGTGTTGCCGGTCCATTTTTGCCGATTTTACAACGGTATTATCTCCGATGCAATTCCCCATCGAAACATGCAGCTGCGCTGCGGCTCGCCGCGCCGTGCCCTTGAAAGCCCGCCATAGCAGGCGATGCGCCCGCTTTCACCGCGCGGCGGGCCCGCCGCCGACCGCCAACAGGGCGATTCGGCAGGGCATTTTTGCATGACAAGAAGTTGTCATGGTGGTAAATTCCTTACCCACGTACAAAACATTGCCCGCCGTCCCCACCGGCAGTCAAACGTTGACGCGATCACCTAATAAAAGTCTCAGATGAACATAGCCAGCCCAAGCTTGCCCGCCACGCGCGCCCTCAGCATTGTCTCGACCATGTACCGTTCGCGGGCATTTCTCGAGCGCTTCCTCGCCGACTGCCTGCGCGCCGTCGACGAGATCGGCTGCACCGACTTCGAGATCATCCTGGTCAACGACGGCTCGCCCGACGATTCTGTCCAATACGCCATCGAGCGCCGCGCCGATATTCCCGAGCTCGTCGTTGTCGACCTGTCGCGCAACTTCGGCCATCACTACGCGATGCAGGCCGGCCTGCAGCACACCCGCGGCGAGTTGGTGTTCCTGATCGATTGCGACCTCGAGGTGTCGCCGCTGACCTTGTCCGAATTCAAGCGCAAGCTCGACGCCACCGGCTGCGACATGGTGTACGGCTACCAGGAAGCGCGCAAGGGCGGCGTGTTCGAAAAGGCCAGTGGCGGTTTCTTCTACACCACATTCAACCTGTTAAGCGACGTCAAGATTCCGGAAAACCTGGCGACCGAGCGCATCATGACGCGCCGCTATGTCGACGCCTTGCTGCGGCTGGGCGACCGCAACCTGTTCCTCGGCGGCATGATGAGCTGGACCGGCTTCGAGCAGGTGGGCCTGCCGCTGGCCAAGAAGCAGCGCGAAGGCAAGAGCAGCTACACCCTGCTGCGGCGCATCCATCTGATGGTCAACGCCGTCAGCTCGTTTTCCGCGCTGCCGCTGGTGTGGCTGTTCAACATTGGTCTGATGATCACTTCGGCCAGCTTCCTCTACCTGTTCTACCTGATGGCGCGCAAAGTGTTCTTCGACGACGCCATGCTCGGCTTCACGTCTATGATGGCGCTGATGGCGCTGAGCTTGGGCGTGATGACGACGGGCATGGGTATCATCGGCATCTATCTTGGCAAGGTGTTCACCCAGGTGCAGAATCGCCCTACGTATATCGTCAAGGATATCCACCGCGGCGTAGAGCCACCCGGCGTGCGCCCGGCCAAGGTGTCGCTGCCCAGCGAACAGTACGAGGAACTGTGATGCGGCTACTGATCTATGGCTCGCGTGAATTTGCCGGAACGGTCGAGGAACTGGCGATCGACTGCGGCTACGAGGTCGCCGGCATGATCGACGACTTCTCGCCCGGACGGCGCATCCTCGGCACGCTCAACGAAGTGCGCCTGACCCATCCGCCGGAGCAGTACCGCATCGCTATTGCGGTCGGCTACTCGCAGCTGGCCGCGCGCTGGAGCGCCTGGCAGCGCGTGCTCGCGGCCGGCTACACGGCGCCCGCGCTGGTCCACCCGCGCGCGTACCTGGCCCGCACCGCCAAGGTCGGCGCGGGCACGATGGTGATGGCCGGCGCGCTGGTCGATGTCCGCGCCACCGTGGGCGACATCGCCGTCATCTGGCCCGGCGCCTGCATCAGCCACGATTGCGCGGTGGGCGACAATACCTTCATTTCGCCCAATGCCACGTTATGCGGCTACGTCGAGCTCGGCGCCCACAGCTTCGTTGGCGCCGGCGCCGCCATCGTCGACCATTGCGTGGTGCCGCCGTCGACCCGCATCAAGATGCTCACCAGCTATGTCGGGACGCGCCCATGAACAAGGTCGTGGTTCTGCAATCGAACTACATCCCGTGGAAGGGTTACTTCGACCTGATCCATGACGCCGACACGTTCATTTTCTACGACGACGTGCAATACACCAAGAACGACTGGCGCAATCGCAACAAGATCATGACCGCGGGCGGCCCCAAGTGGCTGACGATCCCGACCGGCATCGACGCCAACCGTCTCATTTGCGAAGTGGCGCTGAACGACCCGAGCTGGCAAAACAAGCACTGGGAAACGATTCGCCAGAATTACCGCAAGACGCCGGCCTTTGCCCACTTCCGCCCATTCTTCGAGGATATCTACCTGGGCCGCGCATGGTCCAACCTGTCCGATCTGAACCAGCACATGATCCAGCGGATCGCCGGCGAACTGCTCGGCATGCGCACCCGCTTCGACGATTCGCGCAACTATGAACTAAGCGGCCAGCGGCTCGAGCGTCTGGCCGACCTAGTGGCCAAGTCCGGCGCCAGCCACTATATCTCGGGGCCGGCAGCCAAGGCGTATATCGACGACGACACCTTCGCGCGCATGGGCGTCGAACTGGTGTGGAAGGATTACGCTGGCTATCCCGCCTATCGGCAAAGCGAGCTGCCCTTCGAGCACGGCGTGTCGATCCTGGACCTGCTGTTTAACACCGGCGCCGACGCCCCGCAGTACATCTGGGGCTGGCGCGACGGCGCCGGTGCGCCATGAAGAAGACCATCCTGCAGGCGGCCCGCTTCGCCATTGTCGGCCTGGCCTCGAACGGCATCGGTTTCTGCCTGTACCTGCTGATGACATGGGCCGGGCTGGGGCCGAAACTGTCAATGAGCATCCTGTTTGCCGTAGGCACCTTGCAAACCTTCGTCTTCAACAAGCGCTGGTCGTTCCAGTACCGCGGCAAGGACCGCATGGTGATGCTGCGCTACCTGGCCGCCTATGGCATCGGTTATGTGGTCAATTTGGCCGCGCTGATCGTGCTGGTCGATCTCTGGCGCCTGCCGCACGCGCCGGTGCAGGGGGCGCTGATCCTCGCCGTCGCGGCGCTGATGTTCCTGCTGCAAAAATTTTGGGTGTTTGCTCAACCCGCCGTCCCTATCCATCCATCGGAGTCCGCGTTATGACTATTCCTTTCAATAAACCGTACATGACCGGAAAAGAGCTGTCCAACATCGCCCAGGCGCATGCCAGCGGCCACCTGGCCGGCGACGGCGCCTTTACCAAGAAATGCAGCGCCTGGCTCGAGCAGCGCATCGGCACCCGCAAGGCGCTGCTGACCCACTCGTGCACCGCGGCGCTTGAAATGGCCGCCATCCTGGCCGACATCCGGCCCGGCGACGAAGTGATCATGCCGTCCTACACCTTCGTGTCGACGTCGAACGCGTTCGCGCTGCGCGGCGCCATCCCGGTGTTCGTCGACATCCGCGCCGACACGCTCAACATCGACGAGACCAAGATCGAGGCGGCCATCACGCCGCGCACCCGCGCCATCGTGCCGGTGCACTACGCCGGCGTCAGCTGCGAGATGGACGCCATCATGGAGATCGCCGAACGCCACGGCCTGTTGGTGATCGAAGACGCCGCCCAGGGCATCATGTCGACCTACAAGGGCCGTCCGCTCGGCTCGATCGGCCACATGGCGGCGCTGTCGTTCCACGAAACCAAGAACATCATTTCCGGCGAAGGCGGCGCGCTGCTGATCAACGACGAGCGCTTCGTCGCGCGCGCCGAGATCATCCGCGAAAAAGGCACCAACCGCAGCCAGTTCTTCCGCGGCCAGGTCGACAAGTACACCTGGGTCGACATCGGCTCGTCGTTCCTGCCGGGCGAGATCGTCGCCGCCTTCCTGTGGGCCCAGCTGGAAGAAGCGACCCAGATCAACCAGCGCCGCCTCGACATCTGGAACACCTACCACGCCAGCTTCGCCGGGCTGGAAGCGGCCGGCAAGGTCGGCCGCCCTAGCGTGCCGGAGGACTGCGTGCACAACGCCCACATGTACTACCTGATGTTCCCCGACCTGCAGACCCGCACCGCTGTCATTGACCGCCTCAAGGCGAATGGCGTGCAGACGGTGTTCCACTACATCCCGTTGCACTCTTCGCCGCATGGCAAGCAACTCGGCCGCGCCGAAGGCGACATGGCCAACACCGACCGCACCGGCGCCTGCCTGCTGCGCCTGCCGCTGTGGCTGGGCCTTGAAGAGGAGCTGCCGGCGGTGATCGCCGAGATCGTCGCCGCCATCGACGCGACGCAGCACGACACGGCGGAGGTGGCGGCATGATTCTCGTCACCGGCGGCGCTGGCTTCATCGGCGCCAATTTCGTCCTCGACTGGCTCGCCGGCGCCGACGAAGGCGTCGTCAACCTCGACAAGCTGACCTACGCCGGCAACCTCGACACCTTGCGCGGCATTGCCGCCGATCCGCGCCACGTGTTCGTCGAAGGCGATATTGGCGATCGCAAGCTCGTCGCAGACCTGCTCGCCCAGTACCGCCCACGCGCCATCGTCAACTTAGCCGCCGAGTCGCACGTCGACCGCTCGATCGACAGCCCGGAAGAATTCATCCAGACCAACATCGTCGGCACCTTCCGCCTGCTCGAAGCGGTGCGCGCCTACTGGAGCGGCCTGGACGCCGACGACAAGGCCGCCTTCCGCTTCCTGCACGTGTCGACCGATGAAGTCTACGGCGACCTCGACAAGAATGCGCCCGCCTTCAGCGAGACCAACCGCTACGAGCCGAACAGCCCGTATTCGGCCAGCAAAGCCGCGTCCGACCACCTGGTGCGCTCGTACCACCACACCTACGGCCTGCCAGTGCTGACGACCAACTGCTCGAACAACTATGGGCCGTATCACTTCCCCGAAAAGCTGATCCCACTGGTAATCCACAATGCGCTGGCCGGCAAGCAGCTGCCGATCTACGGCGACGGCCAGCAGATCCGCGACTGGCTGTACGTCAAGGACCACTGCTCGGCGATTCGCCGCGTGCTGGAAGCGGGCCGCGTTGGCGAGACCTACAACGTCGGCGGCTGGAACGAAAAATCGAACTTGGAAGTGGTGCACACCTTGTGCGCCATCCTCGACGAACTCAAGCCGCGCGGCGACGGCGCCACCTACGCCAGCCAGATCACCTTCGTCAAGGACCGCCCCGGCCACGACCGCCGCTACGCCATCGACGCCGGCAAGCTGGCCAACGAACTGGACTGGAAGCCGGCCGAAACCTTCGACACCGGCATCCGCAAGACGGTGCAGTGGTATCTCGACCATCAGGAATGGGTCGGCAATGTGACCAGTGGCGCCTACCAGCACTGGGTCGGCAAGCAGTACGGTTCTTGAGCACCCACTTTCACGAAGGATCTACATGACGAACGCACGCAAAGGCATCATCCTCGCCGGCGGCTCCGGCACCCGCCTGTATCCGGTCACCCAGGCCGTGTCGAAGCAGCTGATGGCGGTGTACGACAAGCCGATGATCTACTATCCGCTGACGACCCTGATGCTGGCCGGCATCCGCGACATCCTGCTGATCTCCACCCCGCAGGACACGCCGCGCTTTGCTGAACTGCTCGGCGACGGCTCGCAGTGGGGCATCAATATTTCGTACGCGGTGCAGCCCTCGCCCGACGGCCTGGCGCAGGCGTTCATCATCGGCCGCGAGTTCGTCGGCAACGGCCCGAGCGCGCTGGTGTTGGGCGACAATATCTTCTACGGTAACCAGCTGATCACCAAGCTGCAAAGCGCCGACGCCCACACCACCGGCGCCAGCGTGTTCGCCTACCACGTGCAGGATCCAGAGCGCTATGGCGTGGTCGAATTCGACACCGGCTACCGCGCCCTGAGCATCGAGGAAAAGCCCAAGCAGCCTAAGGGCAACTACGCGGTCACCGGCCTGTATTTCTACGACGACCAAGTGTGCGACATTGCCGCCGACATCAAGCCATCGCCGCGCGGCGAGCTGGAAATTACCGACGTCAACCGGATCTATCTCGAGCGCGGCCAACTCAACGTCGAAATCATGGGCCGCGGCTTCGCCTGGCTCGACACTGGCACCCACGACAGCCTGCTCGAGGCGGCCAGTTTCATCGCCACCTTACAAAAGCGCCAGGGCCTGATGGTGTCGTGTCCCGAAGAAATCGCCTACTTCCAGAAGTGGATCGACGCCGAACAGGTGCTGCGACTGGCCGAACCGCTGGCCAAGAACGGCTACGGCATGTATCTGATGAGCCTGCTGAACAAGCAGCATCTGTAAAAAAGGGCCGCTCGATGCGGCCCTTTCTCTTACGGCGTCAGTACCTACCAGATAATCACACGGTCCTTCGGCGCCAGGTACATCTTGTCGCCCGGTTTGACCTTGAACGCCTCGTAGAACGCCGGCTGATTCATCATGGTGCCGTTGGCGCGGAACTGGCCCGGCGAGTGCGGATCGGTCTTGACCTGCACGATCTGCTGCTGCTCGCGCATCTTCGCGCGCCACACGTGGCCGAAGCCCATTAAGAAGCGCTGGTCGCCGCTCAAGCCGTCGATAACTGGAGCCTTTTTGCCCTTAAGCGGCCGCGTAACGCGAAAAAAAGCCGGCGCCTTGAGCGCCAGCTTTCACATTCAGCCCAAACGGACTACCTGCGGTTTTCGATCCCTCGCCGTTGCGTAGACAAACGCGCGCAGTGAAGGCACCCAGCGGAACTTGCTCCATATACTGTTCCTGCATGCCTGGAGCGTCCCGGCGCCCATACTGTCCTGTGACCAGTGAGCCACCGGCACCGTACTCCAGGTCCATGATCCTAGGGCCGGGTTGCTGGCCGGCGGCGTCAGTTTGACTATTGTCGGCGGGACGGTGCTTTGGTCCAGCCCCACGACACATCCCAGTTCGTCAACCCACTGCAATCCCATCATGTCGGGCATATGGAAGCTGTTAGGCACGCCATCGTAACCGGCCGTTAGTGCCGGCACAGTGCCCAGTGTCGTAATGCTGGAGACGGCACCGGTGGCGAGGTTGCGGATGTGAACGGTGCGATGGCCCTGCCGCCAGTTGTAACCGCCGTCGATGGCGATCAACAGGTTTAGTGAATTGCACAGCACCAGCGCACCACTGGCAAGATTGCCGCCCAGCGCAGGATATGGGGTGATTTCGCCGGTGTTACTGACAAAGAGTGTATAGCTCACGCTGCCGTTGACAGCAGCCCACCAGCCGCGCCGCACCGGATCCATCACCGTGATCGGGTAGTTGCCGCCGGCCGCAGCGGGGCTGAACCAAATCTTGGTTGGGTCGTTAGTCCCTGTCTCGCGCGTGACAAGCTGCGAATACCCCATGTTGGCGCGGGAAACATCAAGCAAGTTGATTCGGTTGTCGTACGTGCTGCCGGCCCAGAAAAACGATGCCAGCGACCCCTTCGGTCCGCCGCCCCAAGCCTTCGGTACCTCTTGCAGGCCGAGGTAGGTGTGCGGGGTGTAAGGTGTTCCATCGGGAGCGTAGCCGTTGACGACGGTATAGGGCAGGTTCGCCTGCACCGGCAGATTAGCAACGCTCCACGTCAAGGTCGTGAAATCGCAGATCAGCGACATCTGGATGTTCGGATGATACGCGGTTGTTTCGTGCCCGCCGGAGTAGTACACTTGGGCCCCAAGCTCGCTGAAGTCGCGCAGGATCGCACTGCCGCCCCACATGATGAAAGGACTGTCCATCGCCGTGCTGTCTGAGCGGTAAATCTCCGGCATCAGCGATTGTGGATCATTCTTCATTGGCACATCTGCGAAGTATCCCGGCGGCGGCACCCATGCCGGCAGGTCGGATGTAACCGGCGGCGCAACTGTAATTGTCGTGGCGCGCATGTTCGGCAATACGCTCCACACCGGCACCTGGTTGAAACCAACGGCGATCTCGTTCCAGTTGGGCGCGGACAGCATGCGGGTGTAGGCCGCCATCGCCCCCGGGACGTTGTGACGCACGGCGTAGGCGATCGCCGGCTGCAGGTTGCCCCAATAGCTGCTCGGTTCTGGATAATTGCCGCCGCGCAGAGCTCCGGTGCCAGCGGTGTTGGCCACGCCCACGGTAGCGGCATATAGCGCGCCCCAGTTCGGGTACCAGGGGCCTGCGCCGGTGGCGAAGTTAGGCGACTCCGACGGCGCCACTGCCAGCACGTACTGGGCTGCATCGCGATACAGGAAGTCGGTTTGCGCGGTGCCGCCAAGGCGACCGACAATACTTTGCGCCTTCCACGCGAAGAACGCGGACAATTTGCTGGTGCTCGCTGCCGCCATGCCGGGGTCGAGGTCGAGGGCATAGCCGACTGCCGCGGTGAAAAAATCCTGCATCCATGCCGCTTCGGAATACTTGCCCGCTCCAACGGTGTAATTCGAATAAGGCATCACGATGCCGAAAGGATTGTTTGGCTGCGCGACGTACATTGCATGGTAGAAGTCGACATTCGCCGCCATCGACGTGGCGAACTCGGCGCGTAGCGGATCGTCGTCCGGACTGACACAGGCAGCTTGGGCAAGCGTGCGCAGCGCCCAGCCGGCGCCGCGGGTAGTGTTCGAGCCGGCGGACGACTGGAATACGCCGCCGGAAAACTTGCGCGTTGCGTCAGTGTTGAGCAGGTAATTCAGAGTTGCGACAAATTGCACTTCTTCCATGAAATAGAAGCGTCCGGTCAGCAGATAGGCCATGAAGCCCATCGACGGGTGGTGCGGCAGATCCCACACCGGCGGTACGGTGCCCGATGCGCCAGGCGTGTAGCTGCTGATGGTCGACGCGCCCGTGTTGGACAATCCGGCCGACGGGCCGCCGTTGACAACCAGGTTCGGGTAACTCGAAAATCGCAGCGGCCGCAGCGTTTTTTCGTCGCGGTAGTGGGTGCCGAAGCGGCCAGCACTGTAGGCGTTGATGATCACCGCAGCGTAGGCGCGCGTGTCGTTGCTGGCCAGGTATAAGACATCCCATTCTGGCAGCAGTCCAATAGCGCTCTGATAGCCACCCATCCCCATGGCGTTCGCGTAATTGCCCTGTTGCAGCGGCGTGTAAGTCGTCGGCAGGCTGCTCCACACTGCTGCGGTAGCGGGAATGTTGGCGCGATAACTTGGCACCAGGCCAGTCGCCTGCAGATAGCCTTTCTCGTGATTCGGCGTCACCACCGGGGTGTTTCCGAGCCAATGGCTCAACGCGCTACCTGACGTCAGCACGGTGCGGCAATGGTTCGGCAGGTCGATCGCGCCCTTGAACCGGTCGGTGCCGCCCAGCGTGAACGTGTAGATGGCGCTCTTGCTGACTGGGTTGGCCACGTTGAGGTAGCCATTTTCGATCCACGGCAAGATCTCCACGGCGCCACCGCGGTACAGGCGCACTTCCAGCCAGCCGACCAGGTGCGGGTCGGTGCCGACAGGCTTGCGATATACCCATGAGCTCATGAAAGGACCGTTGACCCAGGTTTTGAACGGGGTGGCCCAATCGGCAGCCGTCCAGGACACCATGCCGAATGCGCCGGCGTTGATCGATGCAGTCACACCCGTGACGCGCAGGTTTTCGGTCGTCAGCAGCGGTACCGTGCTGCCGACGCCAACGTTGAGCGTGACAGTCAGCGGAACGCCGGCGGACAGGGTTGCACGCCCCGAAATCAGCGCGAATTTAAGCGATCCGTCCGGCCAGGTATTTTTCCAGACGACCTGAAGATCAGTGATGCTGCCGACTACCCGGGCGCCGGCTGCCACGTCGCCTGGCTTGAACGCATAGCCAAGCGAGAACGGCTGGCCGCTGCCGGCGACTGCCGAGGTCAGCTGGAAAGAGGCGAAGCCGGACGACGAACCCGGGTTCGTCGCGGTGATCGCGCCTGCCAGCAAGGCGTTAGCCCGCGGCTCGGCCGCTTCGACGGCCGTGCCGCCACCGCAGCCTTGCACCGCCAAGGAGGCGGCGCTGGCGGACAACATGGTCATAAAGCGGCGTCGGGTAAGTCCGTCATCGGCGGCGGGACCGGCGACCGCGTCGTGCGGTAGAGCCAGGTCGATAGGTTTGGAAAAGGAGTTCATGGCGTTTGCCTTTTGGAAATATGCGGGATTTTGACACTTGACGAGCTATGCGCAGGGAACCTGGACGCAACGTAAATAGTTGCCATTTGGATCAACATGTTGGGTAATTTCAATAACTCTACCGGCAAGTCTAACACATGCTTGCCGCATGAAAAGAGTCAAATCGCCCCGGAATGAATGATGCCAAGCCACCACAGCATCAGCTACGACTAGGACAAATGGGTCATTTATTATACGCAAATTGGCGGAATGGCGAAAACGACGTGCTTGGTAATGAAGCAATTGAATTGCTCGAATGCCAATGTATATATTGCAATGCTTCGAGAGGCCGACGGTTCCCGTCGACGCTGGGGCGACATCGTGAAATATTTGGCGTGCGAAAGCGGCTTAGGGTCAGCGTGGGAACGGTGGCTGGGAGAATTGCCTTGGAAGTTCCGGACGCGCGAACTTGTTCGAGTAGCCGGTCTTGCAGGTGAACTGATCCCCGCCAGCACGGTGCCGTTAAAGGTGAAGCGCTCGTCGACGAATGGCTTAGAGAGCAGGTTGGCATAGCTGCTGATCAGGCGCATCTGTAACACCCCTTCCAGGTGTCATGCGAGGTCTCGTTTTACACCCGCGCAAAAACCTTCAGTTTGCTCGGCTTGCTGACTACTGGCTGGAACGTTCTGCGATTTGCTGTCGGTGAACCTTACAATCCCCGGCAGTTATCCGCCGAAAAATTTATAAGTGATTGATCTACAACCTTTTTTGAATCAGGCACAAGAATTGCTTGTCAAGTACGCAAATACTACGGGAGCAAGCTATGAAATTTATTAAAATATTATGTGGGGTGCTAGCCTCGCTTGTCATCGCCGTGTCCGCGTCGGCTGCGATCATTTACGAGAATGGCTCGCTCAACGGTACCTACTTGGCTCAATCGATCAGCCCGCCGCAAACAGTCAGCAACTCATTCACCATTTCGAGCGCGACGCAGGTGACCGGCGTGACGCTGGGGTTGTGGACGCTTCGGGGCACGCTGCCTGCGACGTTGGATTATTCGTTCGGCACATCCGCATTCGCTGCGGACCTTCCTGGTGGGTCAACCCTGCTGACCAATGTATTTGCTTTCAATAACGGCCAGTTCGACGTTTATCTATCGAGTTTCGCTGTCAACCTGACGGTCGGTGCCGGCGAATATTGGCTCACCTTGGGCAACGGGCGCAATAATGCGAACGCGGAGATTTTTTGGGATACCAACTTTGATGGACTGTCTCGCGCTCAATATCGCAACGACGTGGACGCTGGCCCGCTCGAAAATTCGCAGTACTTCCAGCTCACTGGCGGCGCCGCTACCGACCCCGGCCCAGGTCCGAATCCACAACCGGTTCCCGAGCCGGGCTCGCTGATGTTGTCAGCTGCCGGCATGATCGGTGTTGCGGCGTCGCGCCGGCGCCGCACTGCGGCCGCGTAGGAAGAAAAAGGCCGGTGCTTAAAACACCGGCTTTCCGCATCCAGCCCATCCGGCCCACATGAGGTTGCAATCCTTCGCCATTGTGTAGATGAACGCGCGCAGTCAAGGACCAGCGGAACTTGACCATGTACTGTGCAGGCCTGTCTGCAGCGTCCCAGCGCCGCACTGTCGTGTAACCAGTGCGCGACCATCGTGCTCAGGTCCATGAGCATATGGCGGGCTGCTGGCCGGCGGTGTCAGTCTCTTCATCCTCGGCTTTACGGTGCATTGGACCGCCAGCTTCGCTGTGCACACAGCTTTTCAATCCACTGCAACCCCACGCGGCTCTCGAGGCCTACCAGATAATCACACGGTCCTTCGGCGCCAGGTACATCTTGTCGCCCGGTTTGACCTTGAACGCCTCGTAGAACGCCGGCTGATTCATCATGGTGCCGTTGGCGCGGAACTGGCCCGGCGAGTGCGGATCGGTCTTGACCTGCACGATCTGCTGCTGCTCGCGCATCTTCGCGCGCCACACCTGGCCGAAGCCCATGAAGAAGCGCTGGTCGCCGGTCAGGCCGTCGATCACCGGCGCCTTTTTGCCTTTCAACGACAGCTTGTACGCCTTGTACGCGATCGCCACGCCGGAGTTGTCGCCGATGTTTTCGCCCAAGGTCAGTTCGCCGTTGACGTTATAGCCCGGCAGTGGGCTGTAGGCGCCGTACTGCGCCACCAGCTTCTGCGTCTTGGCCGCGAAGTTCTTCTGGTCCTGCGCGGTCCACCAGTTGCGCAGGTTGCCGTCGCCGTCGTACTGCGAGCCCTGGTCGTCGAAACCGTGGCTGATCTCGTGGCCGATCGCCCCGCCGATGGCGCCGTAATTGACCGCGTCGTCGGCGTTCGCATCAAAAAACGGCGGCTGCAGAATCGACGCCGGGAACACGATCTCGTTCATCTCCGGGTTGTAGTATGCGTTGATCGTCTGCGGTGTCATGCCCCACTCTTCGCGGTCGATCGGCTGCCCAAGCTTGGCCAGCTGGCGGTTCGATTCGAACACGCGCGAGCGCATCACGTTGCCGACCAAATCGTCGCGCGCCACCACCAGTGCCGAGTAGTCGCGCCACTTGTTCGGGTAACCGATCTTGTAGGTGAACTTGGCCAGCTTGGCCTGCGCTTCCTTCTTGGTCGCCGGGCTCATCCAGTCGAGCTTGTCGATGCTGACCTTGTATGCAGCCAGCAGGTTCTTCACCAGCACCTCCATGCGCGCCTTGCGCTCGGCCGGGAAGTGCTTCTCGACGTACAGCTTGCCCAGGCTCTCGCCCATCGCCGTTTCCACCGTGCCAACCGCGCGCTTCCAGCGCGGCTGCATCTCCTTGATCCCCGCCAGCACGGTGCCGTTAAAGGCGAAGCGCTCGTCGACGAACGGCTTCGACAGCAGGTTGGCGTAGCTGCTGATCAGGCGCATCTGCAGGTACGCCTTCCAGGTGTCGAGCGAGGTCTCGTTCGACACTTGCGCAAACCCCTTCAGGTAGCTCGGCTGGCTGACCACCACGTAGCTGGTCTTGCCGCTGATGCCGGCGCCGTCCAGGTAGGACTTCCAGTCGAAGCCGGGCGCCACTTCCGCCATCTTCGCCAGGTCGACCTTGTTGTACGTCTTGACCGGGTCGCGGTTTTCCACCGGCGTCCACTGCACCTTGGCCAGCGCGGTCTCAAACGCGACGATGCGCGCGGCATCTGGCGCCGCGGTCTTCGAGCCGGCCAGCGCCAGCATCTTCTCGACGTGCACCTGGTATTTCGCCAGCGCGTCGGCCAGCTTGGCGTCGTCCGCCTTCAGGTAGTACTCGCGGTCCGGCAGGCCAAGCCCGCCCTGCATGATGTCGGCGACGTACTTGGTCGAATCCTTGGCGTCCTGGTGGATCGCGAAGTCGAACGGCGTGTCGACGCTCTGGCGGCCCAGGTGCGCCAGCATCTCCGGCAGTTCGGCCTTGTCCTTCATCGCCGCGATGCGCGCCAGCTCGGCGCTCAGCGGCGAAAGGCCCAGCGCGTCGGCACGCTGCTCGTCCATGTAGCTGGCGTAGAAGTCGCCGATGCGCTGGGCGTCCGTGCCGGCCTTGCCGTTCGGGCTCTTGGCGGCGTCTTCGATGATCGCGCGCAGCTGCGGGCGCAGGTCGTCGTCGAGCTTGACGAAGGTGCCCCAGCTCGACTTGTCGGCCGGGATCTCGGTCGACGTCAGCCACTTGCCGTTCAGGTGCTTGAAGAAGTCGTCCTGCACCCGCACCGCCGGGTCGATGTACTCGACCGCGATGCCCGATGCCGGTGCCTTGACGACCGCCTTGGTCGCGCCGCCTGCCTGCGCAAGGCCGGCAATCAGGCCAAGCGTCAGTGCGCTCAATAGATATTTGTTCATTCAATACTCCAATGTCTGTTCGCCAGAATGCGAAAAAGGGGCGCGACGCGCCCCTCCCTTTACCGATGCTGCGATTACCAGATGATGACGCGGTCGGCCGGCGCGCGATACATCTTGTCGCCTTCCTTCACGCCGAACGCTTCATAGAAAGCCGGCTGGTTCATCATGGTGCCGTTGGCACGGAACTGGCCCGGCGAGTGCGGGTCGGTCTTGACTTGCACGATCAGCGCTTCGTCGCGCATCTTGACGCGCCATACCTGGCCGAAGCCCATGAAGAAGCGCTGGTCGCCGGTCAGGCCGTCGATCACCGGCGCCGGCTTGCCGCCCAACGACAGCTTGTAGGCCTTGTACGCCACCGCCACACCGGAGTTGTCGCCGATGTTCTCGCCCAGGGTCAGCGCGCCGTTGACGTTGTAGCCCTTGACCGGGCTGTAGGCGTCGTACTGGCGCGTCAGCGCGTCGGCCTTGGCCTGGAACTTGACGCGGTCTTCCTTGGTCCACCAGTCGCGCAGGTTGCCGTCGCCGTCGGACTGGCTGCCCTTGTCGTCGAAGCCGTGGCTGATCTCGTGGCCGATCACAGCGCCAATGGCGCCGTAGTTGACCGCGTCGTCGGCGCGCATGTCGAAGAACGGCGGATGCAGGATCGACGCCGGGAACACGATCTCGTTCATCGTCGAGCTGTAGTACGCGTTCACCGTTTGCGGCGTCATGCCCCACTCTTCGCGGTCGATCGGCTTACCGAGCTTGTTGACGCCGCGGTTGTAGCCGAAGGTGCGGGCGCGCATCATGTTGCCGACCAAATCGTCCTGCTTGATCGTCAGCGCCGAATAGTCGCGCCACTTGTTCGGGTAGCCGACCTTCGGCTTGAACTTGGCCAGCTTGGCCTGCGCTTCCTTCTTCGTTTCAAGGCTCATCCAGTCGAGCGTGTCGATGCTCTGCTTGTACGCTTCGAGCAGGTTCGCGATCAGCACTTCCATGCGTGCCTTGCGCTCCGGCGGGAAGTACTGCGCCACGTACTGGCGGCCGACCGCTTCGCCCATCACGCCTTCGACCGTCGACACGCCGTTCTTCCAGCGCGGCTGCTGGGCAGTCACGCCGGACAGGGTGGCGGTGTAAAACGCGAAGTTCGCGTCGTAGAACGGCTTCGACAGGAAGGCCGAATAGCTGCGCAGCAGCTGCCACTCGAAGTACGACTTCCACGTCGCCAGGTCGGTGCCGGCGACGATCTTGTCCATCGCGGCGAAGTAGCTAGGCTGGTTGACGATCACGTAGTCGACCTTGCCGGCGACGCCGGCCGCGGCCAGCGCGCCCTTCCAGTCGTAGCCGGGCGTGAGCGCGGCCAGCTGGGCAAAGTCCATCTTGTTGTAGCGCTTGACCGGGTCGCGGTTGTCGACCTTGGTCCACTGCACTTCGGCCAGCGCGGTTTCCAGCGCCAGGATCCTGGCGGCGGCGCCGGCGGCGTCCTTCTCGCCGGCCATGCCGAGGATCTTGGCGACGTGCAGCTCATACTTGGCGCGCACGTCGGCCAGCTTGGCGTCGTCCTTCTTCAGGTAGTAGTCGCGGTCGGGCAGGCCCAGGCCGCCCTGGCTGATGTAGGTCGCGTAGCGGGTAGACTCGCGCTGGTCCTGGCCGATGCCGATCGAATATGGCGCGGCCACGCCGATCTTGGCCAGGTGGGCGATCAGCGCCGGCAGCGCCTTCTTGTCCTTCAGCGCGCGGATGCGCTGCAGTTCGCCCGTCAGTGGACGGTAGCCGAGCGCGTCGATCTTCGACTCGTCCATGTAGCTGGTGTACAGGTCGCCGATTTTCTGGACGTCGGTGCCGGCCTTTTTCTTCGGATCCTTCTGCGCCGCTTCGATCAGGCCGCGCAGCTGCGGATTGAGGTCGTCGCGCATCTTGGCGAACGTGCCCCAGCTCGATTTGTCGGCGGGGATCTCGGTCGTCTTGAGCCACTCCCCGTTCAGGTACGTGAAGAAGTCGTCCTGCGCACGCACCGTCTTGTCGATGTACTGCGTGTCGATGCCGGATATCGGTGCGACCGGCTTGGCGGTGTCGGCGGCGCCGGCGAAGGCGGCCATCAGGCTCAGGGTCAGGGTGCTCAGGAAGTATCGTTTCACGGGTTGTCCTTATGGGGCAGGATTAAAGAGTCGGCGGATAAGCCGAGCGCAAATGTATCATGGCAACCCCGCGCTTGGTGACTACTTCGTCGCCGCAATTTCATTTTTTGCCGCTTATGCATATGTCTGGCGGCCATGGGAATGAGTGCTTGCATCGGGCGCGGGGGAACTGCGTCGCTTTTCGAGAAAGCAATTTTAGCCCTGGCAAGCGTGGCGCAGCCGCGCCCTCCCCGTTTTTTACTTTACGATACACAACCCGTTGTTTTTGTCGTGCGCACAACGAAAAAAGCCCACGGCGGGCCATGGGCAAAACCACTTAAGGTGGAGGGGAGAAACGAGAGCACTATAGGCTGGCATTTCGACAATAATGCCAAACCTTACATTTGCTTACTGCTCAGTTCGCAATAGCCGCCGACGCATGCGCCGTCCTCCTCGCGCACGTAAAAAGGGCTGCAGAAGCAGCCCTTTTCTAATCTTGACCGATCGCCAGTCAGTTATTCAACTGCTTCGCATCGACCAGGTTGTCCTTGTACGAATCGAAAATGCCGACCAGCGCGTCGCGCATGGCGAACTTCGGCGCCCAGCTCAGCTCGGCCATCGTGTTGTCGATCTTCGGCACGCGGTTCTGCACGTCCTGGTAGCCCTTGCCGTAATAGGCGCCGGAGCTGGTCTCGACCAGCTTGACCTGCTTGGCCGAGTCGCGGTACTCCGGGTACTCGGCGGCCAGGCTCAGCATCATGTTGGCCAGTTCGCGGATCGAGTAGTTGTTGCTCGGGTTGCCGATGTTGTAGATCTTGCCGGTGGCGATGCCGTCGACGTTGGCGATGATGCGCACCAGCGCGTCGATGCCGTCGTCGACATACGTAAACGAACGCTTCTGCTCGCCGCCGTCGACCAGCTGGATGTTCTCGCCGCGCACGATGTGGCCGAGGAACTGGGTCAGCACGCGCGACGAACCTTCTTTCGGCGTGTGGATCGAGTCGAGTCCGGCGCCGATCCAGTTGAACGGACGGAACAGCGTGAAGTTCAGCCCTTCCATGCCGTAGCCCCAGATCACGCGGTCCATCAGCTGCTTCGAGCAGGCGTAGATCCAGCGCGGCTTGTTGATCGGGCCGTACACCAGGTCGGACGCTTCGGGATCGAATTCGGCGTCCGGGCTCATGCCGTACACCTCGGACGTCGACGGGAACACCAGGTGCTTGCCGTACTTGTGCGCCGAGCGCACGATCGGCAGGTTCGCCTCGAAATCGAGCTCGAACACGCGCAGCGGATCGGTCACGTAGGTCGACGGCGTGGCGATCGCCACCAGCGGCAAGATCACGTCGCACTTCTTGACGTGGTACTCGACCCATTCCTTGTTGATCGTGATGTCGCCTTCGAAAAAGTGCAGGCGCGATTTGTACGATTCGTTCGCCAGCAGGTCCTTGATGCGCTCGGATTGCATGTCCATGCCGTACACGTGCCAGTCGGTCGTTTCCAGGATGCGCTTGGACAGGTGGTGGCCGATAAAGCCGTTGACACCGAGGATAAGGACTTTTTTCATTTTGAAGGGGCTGCGTGTGGCCGAATGAGGGAACGCGGATTATACCATTGCCCAAAGCGGGCCAAGCCGGTTTCCAGCGGCGTTGCCGGGGCGTATCCGACCCATGCCTGCAGGCGGCTGGCGTCGGCATGGGTCGCGGCCACGTCGCCCGGCTGCATCGGCTGGAAATCGAGTTCGGCGCGTAGGCCCAGCACCCGTTCCAGCGTGCCGATAAACTCGAGCACCGTCACCGGCCGCTCGCTGCCGACGTTGACGACCCAGTGCGGCGCGGCGCCGTCGTTGCCGGTCCACGGCTTGAACAGAAGCCGCACCAGGCTCTCGACGATGTCGTCGATGTAGGTGAAGTCGCGCAGCAGCCGGCCTTCGGCAAACACCGGGATCGCTTCACCCCTGAGCAGCTTGTCGGTGAAGCTGAAGTAGGCCATGTCCGGCCTGCCCCACGGCCCGTACACGGTAAACAGGCGCGCGCCGGTGGCCGGCAGCCGGCTCAGGTGGCTGTAGGCATGCGCCATCAGCTCGTTGGCCTTCTTGGTCGCCGCGTACAGCGACAGCGGCGCGTCGGTCGGGTCGTCCTCGCTGAACGGCACCTTGGTGTTGCCGCCGTACACGCTGCTGCTGCTTGCATACAGCAGGTGCTCGACATGGTGGCGCCGGCACGCTTCGAGCACGTTGCCGAACGCGACCAGGTTCGACTGCAGGTAGCTGCCCGGCGCGACCAGCGAATGGCGCACGCCGGCCTGCGCCGCCAGGTGCACCACCAGGGTCGGGCACACCCGCGCGAACAGCGCCGCCACCTGCACCGGATCGGCCAGTTCGGCCGCGCGGCACGGCACCTCCAGCGGCCCGAGCAGCGCGCGCACGCGGCCGATCTTCAGGCGCGGATCGTAGTAGTCGTTGAAATTGTCGCAGCCGGCGACGTCGTGCCCGAGCCCGGCCAGCCGCGCCGCCACGAAGCTGCCGATGAAGCCGGCCGCGCCCGTCACCAATATCGTCTGTTTTCCCGCTGTCATGGTTGCGTGTTCCCCAGAGGATCGCGGCGGTGACCCAAAGTGGCACGGCCGCGTCCAAGCGTGACAGAGCGCGCGGCAGCGGCAGGTGATCTTGGTCAGCAGGAGCGCGGTCTGCGCCACGCGCGCGCCGCTGCATGCGAAGCAGCAATTATGCGCGGGCAATACGCGTGCGTGGCAATCGCGCGTATACTGGATCGGCGCGCCGCCACGCTTGCGGCATAACCGTTTCCGCTTGCAGCCACGCATCCGTCAGGACCATCATGGGCACTACACTGAAGAACACCGGCCTGGTCGGCCTTGGCCTGATCGCCGGCGTCGCCATCTCGATGCAGTTCTCGGCGCTGGCGCAAAAGCCGGTCGACGCCGGCATGCCGCTGGAAGAACTGCGCCAGTTGGCTAGCGTGTATGGCCTGATCAAGTCGGACTATGTCGAAGCGGTCGAAGACCGCAAGCTGCTCAACGAGGCAATCGCCGGCATGGTGTCATCGCTCGATCCGCACTCGGCCTACCTCGACAAAAAAGCCTACCGCGATCTGCGCGAAGGCACCCAGGGCAAGTTCGTCGGCCTCGGCATCGAGATCTCCGAGAGCGAGGAAGGATTCATCAAGATCGTCGCGCCGATCGAGGATTCGCCCGCCTGGCGCGCCGGCATCTTGCCCGGCGACCTGATCACCCGCATCGACGCGCTGCCGGTGCAGGGCCTCGCGCTCGACGAAGCGATCAAGAAAATGCGCGGCGAGCCGCGCACCAAGGTGACGCTGACGGTTCTGCGCAAGAGCGCCGCCGCGCCCCTCGCCTTCGTCATCGCGCGCGAGGAAATCGTCCAGAAAAGCGTCAGGGCAAAGATCGTCGAACCGGGCTACGGCTGGCTGCGCGTGTCGCAGTTCCAGGAGCCCACCGTCGACGACCTGGCCGCCCGCCTGGCCGCCATGTACAAGCAGGAGCCGAACCTGAAAGGCCTGGTGCTGGACCTGCGCAACGACCCCGGCGGCCTGCTGCAAGGGGCGATCGGCGTGTCGGCCGCGTTCCTGCCGAAGGACGCCGAAATCGTCTCGACCAATGGCCAGCTGGCCGATTCGAAGCAAAGCTTCTACGGCCGCGCCGAGTTCTACTCGCTGCGCGGCGACAGCGACGCGCTGGCGCGCCTGCCGGCCGCCGTCAAGAGCGTGCCGCTGGTGGTGCTGGTCAACACCGGCTCGGCGTCGGCGTCCGAAATCGTCGCCGGCGCGCTGCAGGACTACAAGCGCGCCATCATCATGGGCAGCCAGACCTTCGGCAAGGGCTCGGTGCAGACCATCCGGCCGCTGTCGAACGACGCCGCCGTCAAGCTCACCACCGCGCGCTACTACACGCCGGCCGGCCGCTCGATCCAGGCGCGCGGCATCGTGCCCGATTTGCTGGTCGACGAGAACGCCGACGGCGACGCCGCGAGCGGCCTGCGCCTGCGCGAAGCCGACCTGCAAAAGCACCTGGCCAACGACCGCAGCAAGGAAGACCCAGGCGCCGCGCGCGACGACGCCGAGGACGAGCTGCGCCTGGCGGCCATCGAGCGCAAGCGCAAGCCGCTCGAATACGGCAGCGCCGACGACTTCCAGCTCAAGCAGGCGCTGAACCACCTGAAGGGCCTGCCGGTACAGCTGTCGAAGGCCGCGCCGGCGCCGAAACTGGCGCGCCAGCATCCGAAGGCGCCGGCGCATTGAGCCGCCGCAGGGCCGCCCGCGCCCTGCAGGCTTCAAATCTGCCTCGCTGCTACGCGCATGTGTAAAATATGTGCACGCGCCGGCCCGCCTGGCGCTTCTCTGAAAGCACCATCATGAAACAAGTCGTCATCAGCGGCACTGGCCTGTTCACGCCAACCCAATCGATCTCCAACGAAGAATTGGTGGTTGCGTTTAACGCCTACGCCGAACTGTTCAACGCCGACAACGCCGCCGCGATCGCCGCCGGCGACGTCGCCGCCATCGAAGGCTCGAGCGCCGCCTTCATCGAAAAAGCGTCCGGCATCAAGTCGCGCTACGTGATGGACAAGGAAGGCATCCTCGACCCGACCCGCATGACGGCGCGCATCGCCGAACGTGCCGACGACGACTTGTCGCTGCAGGCTGAAATCTGCGTCGCCGCGGCGCGCCAGGCGCTCGCGCGCGCCGGCCGCGTCGCCGCCGACATCGACATGGTGATCGTCGCCTGCAGCAACATGCAGCGCGCCTACCCGGCCATGGCGGTCGAGGTGCAGGAAGCGCTCGGCATCGACGGCTACGGCTTCGACATGAACGTCGCCTGCTCGTCGGCCACGTTCGGCATCCAGACCGCGATGGCGGCCGTACAAAGCGGCCAGGCCCGCGCGGCGCTGGTGCTTAATCCCGAAATCACCAGCGGCCACCTGAACTTCCGCGACCGCGACAGCCACTTCATTTTCGGCGACGCCTGCACCGCCATCGTCATCGAAGGCGCCGACCAGGCAGTGAGCGAACATCAGTTCGAGATCCTCGAGTCGAAGCTCAAGACCAAGTTCTCCAACAACATCCGCAACAATTTCGGCTTCATGAACCGCTTCGACGAATCCGGCATCGGCAAGGCCGACAAGCTGTTTCGCCAGCAGGGCCGCAAGGTGTTCAAGGAAGTGTGCCCGATGGCCGCCGAGATGATCCGCGACACGGTGGCGGCGGCCGGCCTCGAAGTGGCGCAGGTATCGCGCTTCTGGCTGCACCAGGCCAATCTGAGCATGAACCTCCTGATCACCAAGATGCTGCTCGGACGCGACGCCGAACCGAACGAGGCGCCCGTCATCCTCGACACCTACGCCAACACGTCGTCGGCCGGCTCGATCATCGCCTTCCACAAGCACCAGGACGACATGGCGTCCGGCGCGCTCGGCGTCATCTGCTCGTTCGGCGCCGGCTACTCGATCGGCTGCGTCGTCGTCCGCAAAAAATAATTTTCCTGGAACGACGTGCGTAAAGCGCGGGAACCAATTGGCTGTATTTGTGGTCTGACTTAGGTCAGACCCGCACTTCACAAGCTCACCGCCAGTTCGGCACCTTCCCTGATCGCCCGCTTCGCATCCAGCTCCGCTGCCAGTGCCGCCCCGCCAATCTTGTGGAAACGCGGCCCGCCGCTCTCCCCTTCCGCCGGCATCAGTTCCGTCAGGCTGTCCTGTCCCGCGCAGATCACCACGTTGTCCACCTCGATCACCTTGCGCTCGCCGCCGACGGTGACATGCAGCCCTTCGTCGTCGATGCGGTCGTATTGCACCCCCGCCATCATCACCACGCCATTGCGCTGCAAGGTGGCGCGGTGTACCCAGCCGCTGGTCTTGCCAAGGCCGGCGCCAAGCTTCGATGCCTTGCGCTGCATCAGGTACAGCTGGCGCACCGGCGCCGGATCGGCCGGCTTAACCAGCCCGCCCTTGGTGGTTGCGGCCAGGTCGACGCCCCACTCGCGCGTCCACTCGGCGATCGGCACCGGCAAAGGGTGCGACGGATCGTGCAGCAGGTATTCGCCGACGTCGAAGCCGATGCCGCCGGCGCCGATGATCGCCACGCGCTTGCCGACCGGCGCCTTATGCCGCAGCACGTCGACGTACGACAACACCTTGGGATGCTTGATCCCTTCGATCGGCGGCATGCGCACCTTGATGCCGGTCGCCACGATGACGTCATCGAAGCCGCCCCTCAGCAGCTGTTCGCGGGTGACGCGCTGGCCGAGGCGCAGCTTCACGCCGAGCAGTTCGAGCTTGCGGGCGAAGTAGCGGATCGTCTCGCTGAATTCTTCCTTGCCGGGGATTTGCATGGCGATTCTGAACTGGCCGCCGATGCTGTCGCTGCCGTCGAACAGCGTGACGTCGTGGCCGCATTCGGCCGCCACCGTCGCCGCCGACAGCCCGGCCGGGCCGGCGCCGACCACGGCCACCTTCTTCGGCGCGGACGTCTTCGCATACACCAGCTCCGTCTCGTGGCAGGCGCGCGGGTTGACCAGGCAGCTGGCGCGCTTGTTGGCGAAGGTGTGGTCGAGGCAGGCCTGGTTGCAGCCGATGCAGGTATTGATTTCGTCGGCACGGCCGGCGGCGGCCTTGGCGACGAACTCGGGGTCGGCCAGGAACGGGCGCGCCATCGAGACCATGTCGGCGTCGCCGCGCGCGAGGATGTCCTCGGCGTCGGCCGGCATGTTGATGCGGTTCGACGCCACCACCGGGATCGTCACTACGCGGCGCAGGCGGCCGGCGACGCTGGCAAAGGCGCCGCGCGGCACGGACGTGACGATGGTCGGCACGCGCGCCTCGTGCCAGCCGAAGCCGGTGTTGAGGATGGTGACGCCGGCCTGCTCGAGCGCGCGGGCGACGGCGACCACTTCGTCCCATGTATTGCCGCCGTCGACCAGGTCGAGCAGCGAATGGCGGTACATGATGATGAAGTCGGGGCCGACCTTGGCGCGGATGCGCTTGACGATTTCCACCGGCAGGCGCATGCGGTTTTCGATGCTGCCGCCCCACTCGTCCTGGCGCTGGTTGGTGCGCGCGCACAGGAACTGGTTGAGCAGGTAGCCTTCGCTGCCCATCACTTCGACGCCGTCGTAGCCTGCCTGTTTGGCCAGCCTGGCGCAGCGCGCGTAGGCGGCGATGGTTTTGGCGATGCCGCGTTCAGTCAGCGCGCGCGGCTTGAACGGCGAGATCGGCGACTTCACGCCGGACGCCGACACCACCATCGGCTGATAGCCGTAACGGCCGGCGTGCAGGATCTGCATCAGTATCTTGCCGCCTTCCTCGTGCACGGCGCGCGTGACGCGGCGGTGATTGAGGACGTCGCCGGCGAAGTTGAGGGTGCCGCCGAACGGCAGCAGCCAGCCCTGCATGTTCGGCGAGATACCGCCGGTGACGATCAGAGCGACGCCGCCGCGGGCGCGCTCGCGATAGAACGCGGCCAGCTTGCCGTAATTGTAGAAGCGGTCTTCCAGCCCGGTGTGCATCGAGCCCATGATGACGCGGTTGCGCAGCGTGGTGAAACCAAGGTCGAGCGGGGCGAGCAGGTGCGGGTAAGTGGCGGTCATGGCGCTTCAAAAGGGGGCGCCGCGCGGCTGCGCGGCACATCGGCATTAAAACCCACTTCCGTAGACGCCGGCTTCTAATTTATCGTTTCGACAAGCCGCCACGCTCGCCGAGGGGTCGGCCGAGGGGTCTGACCCGTTTTCCGGGTCAGACCCCGGTGTTGTTGACGCCGATGACACCGGCGCACGCTTGTCAGCCGCAAGGTTTTACCGTAGTCTAAGGCCATGATCGCCCGACTCTGCTTTTGCCTGATGATGGCTGCCGCGCTGCCGGCGCTGGCGCGGCCGGCGCTCGACGTCAGCGTCGAGCGGGTTGATGGCGCCGACGGCAAGGTCTACCAGATCAGCGCGCGCGGCGAAGTGGCGGCGTCGCCGGCGGCGGTGTGGCGCATCCTGACCGACTACGAGCGCATGGCCGAATTCGTGCCCGACCTGCGCCGCGCGCGGGTGATCTCGCGCAGCGGCGACGAGGTGGTCGTCGAGCAGCTCGGCGAAGCGCGGCTGCTGTTTTTGCGGCGCGAGATCCGCCTGGTGGTGCAGGTGCGCGAGCAGCCGATCACGCAGATCGACATCAGCCTGGTGGAAGGCGACATGCGGGTGTACCGGTGCACCTGGCAGCTGGTGCCGGTGGCGCACACCGGCGGCACGCGGGTTCTGTACAGCGGCACGCTGGCGCCGAAGTTCTATGTTCCGGGCATGCTCGACTCAAACCTGATCCGCGGCGATATCGAAAAGATGATGGCCGCCGTGCTGCAGCGCCTCGACCGCACCGACTAGACAACCCGTCGCGGCCTTACGCCTGATAGCTATCGCGCTCGCGCAGTTCGGCGAACGACTCGATGCTGCCGATCTTGATGGTCAGCGGATTCATCCTGCTTTGCGGCGCCATTGGACGCCAGGCGAACTGCCACTCGTGTTCGTGCGCTTCGGCGCTCGACTTGGTGAATGCCGAGCCGAGCGCGGCGCGCACGCCGTATTCGACTTCGCCGTCGATGCCGGCCCAGGTGGGCAGCACTTTCTGCACCGCGCGGTGCAGCATCTCGCCGAATGCGTCGGTGTTATGAATGACCAGGCAGCTGTCGGCCTGGCCGAGCAGGTCGAACAGCGACTTGTCCCACACGGTCGAAAACGACAGCGTCATGAAGGGATTGGCCGGCACCAGGCGGAACTGGCCTTCGCGCAGCGCCAGTTCGAGTTCGGCGCGCTGGCCGTAGCGGTGGAGGGTTGGTGGGCGTTTGTAGTCGTGCATGGTGTGAATTGATCCGGTAATGGTGTGGGCGCGCTCAGCGGCCCCGCGCGCGGCGCGCGACGTGGGCGATGCGCATGTGTTTGGAGGCGATGAAGATCTCGCGCAGCAGGAAGCAGAAGCTGCCGATCAGCGCCACCATCGCCAGCACGAAACCGGCGGCGATATAGCGGTCGAGCGGCAGGCTGGTGGTGTCGCCCAGGAACAGCAGCGCGATGACGACGCAGATCAGCAGCCCGCAGGCGGTCGACAGCGTGATGGCGGTGTTGATCAGGTGCGCGCGGACGTACAGGATGTCGAGTTCGGCCGTGTACTGGTTGTCGTGGCCGACCTCGAGCCGGTCTTCGAGCACGCGCGAGCGGTCGATGATGCGCGCCAGCCGGTTCGTCAGCACCGTCAGCTTGGTGGCCACGCCGGTCAGCAGGAATACTGGCGCAATGGCCAGCTGGATCACGTGGCCGATATCGCTGATCTGAATATTCATTCGAATCGACCCAGCCGCTTGAACTGCTCGGTGGCCGCCACCAGCGCCTGCGCGATGCCGGTTTCGAGCGCGCCGTGGCCGGCGTCCGGAATCATGCGCAGCAGCGATCCCGGCCAGCGCTGGTGCAGCCGGTAGGCCGACACCGGCGGGCAGATGACGTCGTAGCGTCCCTGCACGATCACCGCCGGCAGATGCGCGATGCGGCCGACGTCGCGCAACAGCTGGCCCTCGTCGAGAAAACCGAGGTGGGTCATGTAGTGCGACTCGAGCCGGCCGACGCCCAGGTCGAGCGTGTCCGACACCGGGTCTTCCGGCTGCGGCAGCAGGAACACGCGGCTTCCCTCGAAGCGGCTCCAGGCGCGCGCCGCCGGCCAGTAGCGCGCCGGGTCGTCGCACAGCATGCGCGTGGTGTAGGCCTTGAGCAGGTCGCCGCGTTCGGCTTCGGGAATCGGCGCGATGAAGGCGTCGTACAGCTCGGGATAGAAGGACTGCACGCCGTTGAGGAAGAAGTCGATCTCGGCGGCGGTGCAGAGGAAAATGCCGCGCAAGACGAAGCCGAGGCAGCGCTGCGGATGCGCCTGGCCGTATGCCAGCGCCAGCGTCGAGCCCCACGAGCCGCCGAACACGAGCCACTGGTCGATGCCGAATTTGACGCGCAGCGTTTCAATGTCCTCGATCAGCAACTCGGTGGTGTTGTTGCGCCATTCGCCCAGCGGCGTCGACTTGCCGGCGCCGCGCTGGTCGAACAGAATCACGCGGTAGTGCTGCGGATCGAAGAAGCGGCGGTGCTGGGGCGACAGGCCGGCGCCCGGGCCGCCGTGCAGGAACAGCACCGGCACGCCGTCGGGATTGCCGACTTCTTCCCAGTAGATGCTGTGCAGCGGGTCGACGTCGAGCATGCCGTGCCGGTTCGGCAGGATCGGCGGGAACAGCGATGGCGGGCTCTCGTGCATGGCGTTTCTCATCATGGTGGAGCCGCGATTGTACCCTGCCGGCCAGCACTCAGAAGAAGGTATTGATCGCGTAGCGCACGGCGTAGTCGTCGTCCACCGCCAGCAGCAGCGGCCATTTGTCGAACGTGGTGCACGGATGCGAAATGCCGCAGCCGACCAGGTCGCCCACTTCCAGATCGAAGCCGGCGCTCAGCTGCAGGTACGCATGCTGGTCGTTCATCTTGACGATGGCGCAGCCGGCCGGCAGCAGCTCGGGCGCGCCGGGTCCGGGTCGATGCCACGCCAGCGGAATCGGCAGCTCGATGTCGTACGAGGCGTCGCGCTTGCCCATGCCGAGGATGGCCAGGCCCGGTTCCGGGCGCGACTGCACCACGCTCCACACTTCCAGCGCCGGCTGCAGCGCCGCGCCGCCAAGCGCCGCGTGGCCTTCCTCGCGGACATCGAGCTGGCCGATCTGGCGCAGGTAGGAGCCGTGATCGGACGTCAGGTAGCAGCCACTGCGCAGTACCGCCATTACTGGACGCGACATGCCTTCGATGCCGGCCAAGCCGCGCGCGACCAGGTCGAAGTAGCCGGAGCCGCCGGCCGACAGCAGGATCTGGGCGCCGCCGAACAGGCGCTCCTGGTCACAGGCGCGGGCCAGCGCGGCCAGGCGCCCGATGAAGCCGTTCACCGCGCGCAGGTCGTCGTCGCGCTGGTCCGACACCAGCAAGCCCTCGTATCCCTCGATGCCGGCCAGCTGCAGGTTGGGCGCTGCGGCCACCGCGCGCGCCACCGCCATGGCTTCGGCGTCGGTGCGGCAGCCGGCGCGCTTGCCCGCCAGGCCCAGTTCGACCAGCAGCGGCAGCGGGCGCGCCAGTGGATGGTCGGCCAGCGCCGCGGCCAGGCGCTCGACGCCGGCGATGGAATCGACCAGCGCGAAAAACTCGAACGCCGGATCGTCGTGCATCAGCTGCAGCACGCTGTTGATGTCGGCGCGCGCGACCAGCTGGTTGGCCAGCAGCACGCGGCGCACGCCGAAGCGGTGCGCGACCTGGACCTGGGTGCTGGACGCGAGCGTGATGCCCCAGGCGCCGTTGGCCAGCTGGGCGCCGAACAGCTGCGGGCTCATGGTCGTCTTGCCGTGCGGCGCGAGGGTGACGCCGTACTGCGCGCAGAAGCGCCGCATCCAGTCGAGATTGTGGCGCAGCGCCGACGCCTTCAGCAGCGCGACCGGGAAGCTGGTGTCGCCGCGCAGCACGTTCCAGCCTTGTACGCCGAGCGCGCCCTGGCGCAGCGGCGCCGTGATCGGCAGCCCTTTCACGCCGGGCTGCAGCAGCTGTTCGTCGAGTGCCGCCAGCGCCAGGCCGCCGTGGGGCAGTGAGTTCATTCGTCGTCCTCGTCGTCGCCGAGCAGCTGCTCGATGCGCCGTTGGTAATGGTTGAGGAAATCGCGGGTGACCGCGTAGTGTTCGGTGTCCTCGTAGGCGACCTCGGACAGGCCGGCCCGGTCGAACACCATGATTTTAGCGTTTGGGTAGGCCAGCAGAATAGGCGAATGGGTGGCGATGATAAATTGCGAGCCGCGCTTGACCAGCTGGTCGATGGCCGACAGCGCCGCCAGCTGGCGGTTCGGCGAGAGCGCCGCTTCGGGTTCGTCGAGCAGGTAGAAGCCGTCGGGGCCGAGGTCGAGCAGCAGCTGCATGAACGCTTCGCCGTGCGAACTTTTGTGCAGCGACACCGGGGGCGGCCGCATTGAATCCGTCCATGTCTCGTCGATATAGCTGATGACATCGAACGCGCTCTCGGCACGCAGAAAGTACGACCAGCGCGGCGTCTTGTAGCCTTTCGACAGGCGCAGCACGCGCTGCAGCGGCGACACTTCCTGCTGCGGGCGCGAGACGTTGCGCGAGCCGCCTTCGGCCGGCAGGCCCATCGCCACCGCGATCGCCTCGAGCATGGTCGACTTGCCGGCGCCGTTCTCGCCGACGAAAAACGTCACGTCCGGGTGGAACGACAGCGTTTTCATGTCGCGCACCGCGGGGATGTTGAAGGGATAGCGAGCGGTGTCGATGTCGTCGTCGTCGCGCATCGAGATGTCGCGCAGGTAGGGTTTGGCACTGAGCGCCATGCTTGCCTCACTAAGAAGAACAATGCCAGGCCAAAATGACGTCGTCCCCGCGGAACGGGGACGACGTGGTGCAGTCAACGCCTCCGTTTGCGCTTACGACATGTGCTGGCCGCCGTTGATGGCGATGTTGGCGCCGGTGACGAATGCCGCCTCGTCCGACGACAGGTAGGCGACCAGGCCGGCCACTTCTTCCGGCTTGCCCAGACGCGCCATCGGAATTTGCGGGATGATCTTGGTGTCGAGCACCTCCTGCGGAATCGCCATCACCATCTTGGTGCCGATGTAGCCTGGCGAGATGGTGTTGACGGTAACGCCCTTGCGCGCCACTTCCAGCGCGAGCGCCTTGGTAAAGCCGTGCATGCCGGCCTTGGCGGCCGAGTAGTTGGTCTGGCCGAAGGCGCCCTTCTGGCCGTTGACGGACGAGATGTTGATGATCCGTCCCCAGCCGCGCTCGACCATGCCATCGCAGATCGGCTTGGTCATGTTGAAAACGGAGTCGAGGTCGGTGCGCATCACCGCGTCCCAGTTCGCCTTGTCCATTTTCTTGAACGTCATGTCGCGCGTGATGCCGGCGTTGTTGACCAGCACATCGACTTCGCCGACTTCGGCAACGATCTTCGCCACGCACGCGGCCGACGAATCGTAGTCGGCGACGTCGCACTCATAGGCCTTGAAATCGAAGCCCATGTCGCGCGTCGAGGCCAGCCAGCCCTGCACCTTGGTGCTGCCTGGCGAATAAGTCGTCACGACCGTGTAGCCGAGCGCGGCCAGTTTGATGCACACCGCTTCGCCCAGACCGCCCATACCGCCGGTCACTAATGCAACTCTAGCCATTTTTGTCTCCTCCGTTGTAACTTCTTGCTGCTAAAAAAGTCGGGTATCAATCCCGCTCGATTGCCAACGCGACGCCCATGCCGCCACCGATGCACAGGCTGGCCAGTCCCTTCTTGGCGTCGCGCCGGATCATTTCGTGGATCAATGTCACCAGCACGCGCGCGCCGGATGCGCCGATCGGGTGGCCGAGCGCAATGGCGCCGCCGTTGACGTTGATCTTGCTGGTGTCCCAGCCCATTTCCTTGTTGACCGCAACTGCCTGGGCGGCGAACGCTTCGTTAATTTCCATCAGGTCGACCTGTTCGTGGGTCCAGCCGGCCTTTTTGAGACACAGCCGGGTGGCCGAGACCGGGCCCATGCCCATGATGGACGGATCGATGCCGGCCGACGAGTACGCCTTGATGCGCGCCAGCGGCTTGAGGCCCAGCTCCTTCGCCTTCGACGCCGACATCATGACGACCGCGGCGGCGCCGTCGTTCAGGCCCGATGCATTGCCGGCGGTGACGCTGCCTTCCTTGTTGAAAGCCGGGCGCAGCGACGACAGCGCCTCGAGCGTGCTGCCGTGCTTCGGATACTCGTCGGTATCGAACATCACGGCGCCCTTCTTGCTCGGGATCTCGACGGCGATGATTTCATCCTTGAACTTGCCTTCTTTCTGGGCAACTTCGGCCTTTTGCTGCGATGCCAGCGCGAACGCGTCCTGGTCGGCGCGCGAGACGTCGTATTTCCTGGCGACGTTCTCGGCCGTGACGCCCATGTGATACTGGTTGAATGCATCCCACAGGCCGTCGGTGATCATGGTGTCGACCAGCTTGCCGTCGCCCATGCGGATGCCGTCGCGCGAATTGGGCAGCACGTGCGGCGAGGCGCTCATGTTTTCCTGGCCGCCGGCGACGACGATCGAGGCGTCGCCGCACATGATGGCCTGGGCCGCCAGGTGGGTCGCCTTCAGGCCGCTGCCGCAGACCTTGTTGATGGTCATCGCCGGCACCGTGTTCGGCACGCCGGCCTTGATGCTGGCCTGGCGCGCCGGGTTCTGGCCGGCGCCGGCGGCGAGCACCTGGCCCATGATGACTTCGTCGACGGTGCCCGGATCGACGCCGATGCGTTCGAGCAGCGTCTTGATCACTTGCGCGCCCAGCTCGACGGCCGGGATCTTCGCCAGGGTGCCGCCAAACTTGCCGACGGCGGTGCGGCCTGCGGCCACGATTACGACTTCTTCCATGTGAATCTCCGAGTGTTGCTGGCGCAAAAGGCCAGTGTGGTTGTCAAGTCGGCGTTCAGCCCTGTTGCGACAGGCGCCGCCGCTACACGTCCGGCAAGGCTGGCCGGTGCGCCGCGGCGCCGGGAATAGCCGGCGGCGGCAGCTCCGGCATCGGCGCGCGCCAGGTCGGCGCGCCGCCGTTGCTGCAGTCATCGAAAACAAGGAGCGCCCGAAGCGGCAAAGGATCCATGGTTGTTTCCGATTGATGTCGGAATCTGAGCACGATCAATCTTATCAGCTTATTTACGAAAGGATAGCCGTCTTTATCGTTAGGCCCAAATTTCGCGCCGCAGTTCATCGGCGCGTGCGCCAACCTTGCGGCGAGCCAAGCGGCCCTAGGGTTTGTTGCCAGGAGGAACCACCCTGCAAACACTCCCCCTCCGGCAATTTTCACAGTAGAATGCACGGGCCTGCAGCAATTGGGCGACACCTGCCCAACTCTCACGAACTCGGTCTATGCAAAAAAGTTCCAAACTGCCTATCGAAATCAAGATTTCCACTGTCGTCGCCATCTCGGCGATCCTTCACTCGGCCGACCCGCTGGCCATCGACGCTGCCTTGAAGCAAATGACCGGTGGCGTGTCGGACTTTTTTGACGATGAATTTGCCGTCATCGACGTCGGCGCGATTGCCGAAGGCGCCGCGCCGATCGACTGGCGCGCGCTGGTCGACCTGCTCAAGAAATATCGCCTGAACGCGGTCGCCGTGCGCGGCGCCACCCCGGCCATGGCCGACGCCATCCGCGCGCGCGGCCTGTCGCTCGACGACGGCAGCAGCGGCGCCAAGCCGCGCGCCGACGACGCTCCGGCGAGCGCGCCGGCCGTGACCGCCGCGCCGGCGCCAGGCGCAGCGCCAGTGCCGGCGCCGGCCACCGCAGTCATGTCGCCCGGCGCAATGATCATCGACACCCCGGTGCGCGCCGGCCAGCGCATCTATGCGCGCGGCTGCGACCTGATCATCACCGCCGCCGTCAACAACGGCGCCGAAGTGATCGCCGACGGCAGCATCCATATTTATGCACCGCTGAACGGGCGCGCGCTCGCTGGCGCTTCGGGCAATGCCGAGGCGCGCATCTTCGCGCTGTCCATGCAGCCCGAGCTCGTTTCGATAGCCGGCGTGTACCGCACCTTCGACGACGGCTTCCCGCCCGAGATGGCGCGCCAGCCGGCGCAAATCCGATTGGTGGGGGACCGAATCGATATACTATCGCTCAGTCCGGCTTCCCGAGCCTAATGACTCGAGCCTTATCTCCCAACACTTCAAAGGACCTATAAGTGGCACGAATTATTGTTGTGACATCCGGCAAGGGCGGCGTCGGCAAGACCACCTCCAGCGCCAGCTTTTCCACCGGCCTGGCGAGCCGCGGCCACAAGACCGCGGTGCTCGACTTCGACGTCGGCCTGCGCAACCTCGACCTGATCATGGGTTGCGAGCGGCGCGTCGTGTATGACCTGATCAACGTCGTCAACGGCGAAGCGACCCTGAACCAGGCGCTGATCAAGGACAAGCACTGCGAGAACCTGTTCATCCTGCCCGCTTCGCAAACGCGCGACAAGGACGCGCTGTCGGAAGAAGGCGTCGAGCGGGTGCTGCACGACCTGATCAACATGGGCTTCGAGTACATCGTCTGCGATTCGCCCGCCGGCATCGAGCACGGCGCCCTGATGGCGCTGACGTTCGCCGACGAAGCGATCATCGTGACCAACCCGGAAGTGTCGTCGGTGCGCGATTCGGACCGCATCCTCGGCATCATCCAGGCCAAGTCGCGCCGCGCCCAGACCGGCGCCGAGCCGGTCAAGGAGCACCTCCTGATCACGCGGTATTCGCCGAAACGGGTGGAGAACGACGAGATGCTGTCGTACCAGGACGTGCAGGAAATCCTGCGCATCCCGCTGATCGGCATCATTCCGGAATCGGAATCGGTACTGCACGCTTCGAACCAGGGCAATCCGGCGATCCATTTCAAGGGCACCGACGTGGCCGAGGCATACGAAGACGTGGTTTCGCGCTTCCTTGGCGCCGACCTGCCGCTGCGGTTTACCAGCTATGAAAAGCCAGGATTCCTGCAGCGTATCTTTGGGACGAAGTGATATGGCGCTGCTTTCTTTCCTGTTCCCCCCCAAGGCGAAAACCGCGACCGCAGCCAAGGAACGTCTGCAGATCATCATCGCGCGCGAACGCAACGGCCGGGCCGGGCCGGATTTCCTGCCGGCCCTGCACCGCGAGCTGATCGAGGTGATCTCGAAGTACACCAAGGTCAGCGCCGACAACATCAAGCTCTCGCTCGACCGCCAGGGCAACCTCGAGGTCCTCGAGGTCAACGTGGTGCTGCCGGACGCCTGATCTGCCGGGCGGCGGCGTTACGCCGGGCGGGCGACCTGCAGCTGGTCGGCCACCCGGGCGCACGCTTCGACGTGCTGGTAACCGAGCTTCCTGAACATGGCGAAGCCGATCGCCGCCGAAATCACCGAGCCGGCGATCGGCACCAGCTTGGCCGCGGTCTTGCTGGCGATCCTGACGCCGACCATCCTGAACACCTTCAGCAGCAGTTCGCGCGTGACCAGGCGGCCGACCAGCATGCCGCCGACGCCGACGGCCGCTTCGTACGCCATCAGCCGAAACTTCGGCTGCAGCCGCTCGACCTGCTGTTGCGTGAGGCCGAAGGCGTCGTTGACCTCGTCGACCAGGCGGGAAAACAGCGACAGGTCCGACACCACGTCCAGGCCCGGCACCGGCACGGCCGAAAAGCCGGCCGCCATCGTCGCGCGCTTGCGCACCAGCCGGCGGCAACGCTCGCGCACCAGTGCGATCTCTTTATCGTTACCGGGAATTGCGCCCCAGTCGGTTGCCAGCGCTTCTGCCATCGCCCTCTCCTATTGTGATTTTTGCCCGCCGCTACAGGCCCATTGATATCGGGCTTTTTCCAGTGTACCTTGTTATTGTTTAATGAATTGCACGGTAGGGCGGGCTCTGGCAAACGGAAAAATCTTGCTATTTTTGTAGCATTGCTTTGTAAATGTCTGTAATATTTCAGGTAACTATTCATTAGCGTATGTAGGTTCGGTCCTACAAAATCGCTCAACATCCTGCCGATAGCCCGCACCCATGAGAATAGCCGTCCTCGACAACGATCGTAGCCAGGCCGACCTGATCTGCCAAGTGCTGACAGGGGCCGGGCATGCTTGCCAAGCTTTCGACAACGGCAAGGACATGCTCGGCCTGCTCAAGAAAGACAGCTTCGACATGCTGATTCTCGATTGGCATGTCAATGACCTGTCCGGCGCCGAAATCCTGCGGCGCGCCAAGGAAAAACTGCCGGCGCACACGCCGATGATGTTCGTCACCGGCAACTCGGGCGAAGACGACATCGTTGCCGGCATCGGCGCCGGCGCCGACGACTACATGATCAAGCCCGTGCGCCGCGGCGAGTTGCTGGCGCGCGTGCAGGCGCTGCTGCGGCGCGCCTATCCGTCGCAAAACGGCGCCGAGCAGCTGCAATTCGGCCAGTACGTGTTCGAGACGCGGCCAGGGCGACTGCTGATGGACGGCTCGGTGATCGACGTCACCCACAAGGAGTTCTACCTGGCCCTGCTGTTCTTTCGCAACATCGGCCGGCCGCTGTCGCGCGCCTACATCCACGAAGCGGTATGGATCCGCGAAACGGCGCTGCCGTCGCGCACAATGGACACCCACGTGTCGCGGGTGCGCAACAAGCTGCAGCTGCGGCCCGAAAACGGCTTTCGGCTGGTGCCCGTCTACAGCTACGGCTACCGCCTCGAAAAGATGGGCGCGTAGCGCCAGACAAGGGGTCCGACCGGGTTCTTCTGTTAGGGTCTGACTCCGGCGTTGTTGGCGTTCGCAAACCGATGTTGGCTATTCCGCAACGTCAACACCGGGGTCCGACCCCACAGGGTCAGACCCCAGACAAGTTATAATGTCGGCTTGATTCCCCCACCTGCACCAACATGCAACTGATCGCCGTCGGCCTGAACCACACCACCGCACCGGTCTCGCTACGCGAGCAACTGGCGCTGGCGCCTGACCAGCTCGGCCAGGCGGTGCAGGCGGCGCGCGGCTGGTTCGCCCGCATCGACCAGCAAGGCGGCGACGAAGCGGCGATCCTGTCGACCTGCAACCGCACCGAGATGTACGCCGCCAGCCACGCGCCCAATCCGCTCGAGGCGAGCGCCTGCTTCCTGGCCGATTACCACCAGCTGAGCGTTGCCGAACTGCGCCCGCACCTGTACATGCTGCCGCAGGACCAGGCCGTGCGCCACGCCTTCCGCGTCGCCTCCGGGCTCGACTCGATGGTGCTGGGCGAGCCGCAGATCCTCGGCCAGATGAAGGACGCGGTGCGCCACGCCGACGAGGCGGGCGGCCTCGGCACCTACCTGCACCAGATGTTCCAGCGCAGTTTTTCGGTGGCCAAGGAAGTGCGCAGCACCACCGCGATCGGCGCGCACAGCGTGTCGATGGCCGCCGCCGCGGTGCGCCTGTCGCAGCGCATCTTCGACAAGATCTCCGACCAGAACGTGCTGTTCATCGGCGCCGGAGAAATGATCGAACTGTGCGCCACCCACTTCGCCGCGCACAACCCGAAATCGATCACGGTTGCGAACCGCACCATGGAGCGCGGCGAGACGCTCGCCGAGCGCTTCAACGGCCGCGCCATCACGCTGGCGGCGCTGCCCGAGCAGCTGGGCCAGTTCGACATCGTCATCTCGTGCACGGCGTCGTCGCTGCCGCTGATCGGCCTCGGTCTGGTCGAGCGCGCGATCAAGGCGCGCCGCCACAAGCCGATGTTCATGGTCGACCTGGCGGTGCCGCGCGACATCGAACCGGAAGTGGCGCGCCTCGACGACGTCTTCCTGTACACCGTCGACGATCTCGGCCAGGTGGTGCAGACCGGCCTCGAAAGCCGCCAGGCCGCGGTGGCGCAGGCCGAAGCGATCATCGACACGCGCGTGCAGTCCTTCATGCACTGGGTCGGCGACCGCGCGGTGGTGCCGGTGATCCAGGACCTGCACGAATCGAGCGAGGCGATGCGCCTGTTCGAACTCGAACGCGCGCGCAAGATGCTGGCGCGCGGCGACGACGTCGATGCGGTACTCGACGCGCTGTCGAAAGGGCTGACCGCCAAGTTCCTGCACGGCCCGCAGCAGGCGCTGCACCGCGCCCAGGGCGACGAGCGCGCCCGCCTGGCCGCGCTGCTGCCGCAGCTGTTCCGCGGCCGCCGTTAGCGTCCCTCCCGCACCACCGACCGCCCGCGCGGTCCTCCCGTCGTTCCCCTGTCGTTCCCCATTCCCGTTCAAGGCACTCCTATGAAACCATCGATGCTGGCCAAGCTGGACCAACTGGCCAACCGCCTGGTCGAACTCGACGAACTGTTGATGACCGAAGGCGCGACGTCGAACATGGACAGCTACCGCAAAATGACGCGCGAGCACGCCGAGATCGGCCCGCTGGTGGCGCTGTACCACCAGTTCCAGGCTGCCGGCGCCGACCTCGCCGAAGCGCAGGACATGCTGGCCGACCCGGACATGAAGGACTTCGCGCAGGAGGAAATCGAGGCCGCGCGCGCGCGCCAGGCCCAGCTCGAGTCCGAGCTGCAGAAGATGCTGCTGCCGAAGGACGTCAACGACGATCGCAACATCTTCCTCGAGATCCGCGCCGGCACCGGCGGCGACGAGTCGGCGCTGTTCGCCGGCGACCTGCTGCGCATGTACACCCGCTTTGCCGAGCGCAATCGCTGGCAGGTCGAGATGGTGTCGGAATCGGCCTCGGACCTGGGCGGCTACCGCGAAGTGATCGTGCGCCTGGTCGGCAACGGCGCCTACTCCAAGCTCAAGTTCGAGTCGGGCGGCCACCGCGTGCAGCGCGTGCCGGCCACCGAAACGCAAGGCCGCATCCACACCTCGGCGTGCACGGTGGCGGTGATGCCGGAGGCCGATGAAGTCGAAGACGTCAACATCAACCCGGCCGACCTGCGCATCGACACCTACCGCGCCTCCGGCGCCGGCGGGCAGCACATCAACAAGACCGATTCAGCGGTGCGCATCACCCACCTGCCGACCGGTATCGTGGTCGAGTGCCAGGACGACCGCAGCCAGCACAAGAACAAGGCCTCGGCGCTGAAGGTGCTGGCCGCGCGTATCAAGGACGTGCAACTGCGCGAACAGCAGTCGAAGGAAGCGGCCACCCGCAAGAGCCTGATCGGCTCGGGCGACCGCAGCGAGCGTATCCGCACCTACAACTTCCCGCAGGGCCGCATGACCGACCACCGCATCAACCTGACGCTCTACAAGCTCGATTTCATCATGGACGGCGAGCTGACCGACCTGACCAATGCCCTCGCCGCCGAGCACCAGGCCGAACTGCTGGCCGCGCTGGGCGACTAAGCCTATCGTGGTTGTATGCGAAAATCACCACTGCCCTCAACGCCAAACCGAAGACCATGATCACATCCCGTAGCCTGCTGCTTGCCATCGCCTCCGTCTGCCTCGCCCTGATCGGCGTCGCTCTGTACCTGCAGCACGTGCAAAACCTGCTGCCCTGCCCCCTGTGCGTGATCCAGCGCTACCTGTTCCTCGCCATCGCGCTGTGCTGCGCGCTCGGCGCGTACGGCGGCAAGCCGCGCCTCGGCGCCGGCCTTGGGCTGCTAGGCGCCCTCGGCGGCCTTGGCGTGGTCGGCAAGCACCTGTGGGTGCTGGCCCATCCCGGCCTGTCGTGCGGCATCGACCCGATGGAGACGATGCTCAACAAGATCCCCACCGCCACCATGCTGCCGTGGCTGTTCCAGGCCGACGGGCTGTGCGAAGACGCGCGCGACACCCTGCTCGGCCTGTCGATCCCGCAGTGGTCCGCGGTCTGGTTCGTGCTGCTGGCCGGCGCGCTGGCGTATCTGCTGTTGCGCCGCCGCGCATGAACCTGGCCGGCGCCACGGTTAGCGCGGCGCAGGCGGCGCTGCCGCTCGATGCGCTGGAAAACCGCATCCTGCTGTGCCACGCGCTGGGCCTTACCCGCGTCGGCCTGATCACCCAGTCGCACCGCACGCTTACCGCAGCTGAAGGCGCGGCGCTGGCCGCGCTGCTGGCGCGCCGCCAGCTGGGCGAACCGATCGCCTACATCGTCGGCAAACGCGAGTTTTACGGCCTCGACTTCAGCGTCAACGACGCGGTGCTGATCCCGCGTCCGGATACCGAACTGCTGGTCGAACTGGCGCTCGAACGGCTCGCCCCTGGCGCCGCGCTGCTCGACATGGGCACCGGCAGCGGCGCCATCGCGGTGGCCATCGCCCATGGCCGGCCCGACGCCCGCGTCAGCGCGCTCGACGCCAGCGCCGCCGCGCTCGACGTCGCGCGCGCCAACGCCGCCGCCAACGGCGCGCAGGTGCGCTTCCTGCACAGCGACTGGTACGCCGCGCTGGGGGGCCAGACGTTCGACCTGATCGCGTCCAATCCCCCCTACATCGCCAGCGGCGACGTCCATCTGTCGCAAGGCGATTTGCGCTTCGAGCCGGCAGCGGCGCTGACCGACCACGCCGACGGCCTGTCGGCGCTGCGCACCATCGTCGCCGGCGCCGCGGCGCACCTGGCCGCCGGCGGCTGGCTGCTGCTCGAACACGGCCATGACCAGGCGGCGGCGGTGCGCGCCCTGTTGGCCGACGGCTACACCGAGGTGCAAAGCTGGCGCGACCTGTCCGGCATCGAACGCGTCTCGGGCGGCCGGGCGCCGGCAGCGTAATCGGCGTCAACCCGGCGCTGCGCGCTGGCCGGTTTTGCTAGAATGACCCATGCGTAGACTGTTCGCCATCTGTGTCCTGATGTTCGCGCCGCCCGGGCAGGCCTGGGCCGCGGACAGCGCGGACCAGCAGGCGCGCGCCATGTTCGCCGCCGACTGGCAATGGCGCATGCAAAACAATCCCGAATTCGCCACCACCGTCGGCGACAACCGCTACGACGCCGCCCTGTCCGACACCACGCTGGCCGCCAGCCGCGCCGCCACCGCGCACGTACGCAAGATGCTCGAGCAGGCGCGCGCGATCGGACGCGAACGCCTGACCGGCCAGAACCAGCTGTCGTACGAGCTGTTCGTCGAACAAAAGGAGCGCGCGCTGAAAGCTGCCGCCTTCTACCCCTACCGCCTGCACCCGCTCAGCGCGCAGGACGGCATCCACCTGACGTTTGCGCGCCTGGTCGCGCAGATGCCGTTCGCCACCGAGGCCGACTACCGCAACTACCTGTCGCGCATCGATGCGCTGCCGGCCCACGTCGACGGCCTGATCGAGCAGATGCGCGAAGCGCTGAGAAGCGGCTGGTCGACGCCCAAACCGGCGCTGCGCGCGCTGCCGGCGATGCTGCGCCGGCTGCGCGAAAGCCTGGCCGCGGGACCATCAAGCCTGCCGTTTCGCGCCATCCCCGGCGCCATCGCCAAGCCGGTGCGCGACGAACTGGCCGCCGCCGGTCCGGCCGCGCTGCGCACCAGGGCGGCGCCGGCGCTGCAAAAACTGGAAGACTTCGTGCGCACCGAATACCTGCCGGCCGCGCGCGACACGATCGCCGCCAGCAGCCTGCCCGGCGGCGCCGACTACTACCAGTTCACCATCACCGACAATACCGGCACCGACATGAGCGCGGCCGCCATCCACAAACTGGGCCTGAAGGAAGTGGCGCGTATCGGCGCCGAGATGCGCGTGGCGATCGCCCGCACCGGCTTTCGCGGCACGTTCCGCCAGTTTGCGGCGTTTGCCAACAGCGATCCGCGGCTGTTCTACAGCACCCCTGAGCAGCTGCTGGCGCGCTACCGCCGGCTGGTGGCGCGCGCCAGCGCCGGCTTGCCGCGGCTGTTCGACAGCCGGCCCGCCGAACCGCTCGGCGTCAAGCCGGCGCAGGAAGCCGGCGCCGACTACCAGGGCGCCGCCTACTATGAAGCGGCGGTCGACGGCCGGCCGGCCGCGCTGGTCATCAACACCGCACGGCTGGCAACGCGCGCGCTGTGGGAAACCGAAACACTGGCGCTGCACGAAGGCGTGCCGGGCCACCACCTGCAGGTCGCGCGCGCCCACGAACTGGCCGAGCTGCCCGAGTTCAGGCGCTTCGGCTGGTACCCGGCGTTCGGCGAGGGCTGGGCGCTGTACGCCGAGAGCCTGGGGCCCGAGCTGGGCTTTTTTGCCGAGCCGTTTTCCGCCTTCGGCCACCTGAACGCCGACCTGCTGCGGGCGGCGCGGCTGGTGGCCGACACCGGCATCCACGCGCTTGGCTGGAGCCGCCAGCAGGCGATCGACTACCTGGCAGCCACCACTGCCAATGCGGCGTCCGACAACGAGATCGAAGTGGACGGCTACATTGCAGCGCCCGGCCAGGCGCTGGCGTACAAGATCGGCCAGTTGCGCATCAAGGCGCTGCGCGACAAGGCGCAGGCGGCGCTGGGGCCGAAGTTCGACCTGCGGCGCTTTCACGGCGCGATACTCGACAACGGCGCGCTGCCGCTGACCATCCTCGAGCAGCAGGTCGAACGCTGGATCCGCGCCAGCGCGCGCGATGGCGTGGCGGCGCCGAAAACGGCGCCGGCCGGTTAGCGGCGCGCTGCCCGGGGCGCCCCCGTTTTTCGGCGCCGCCGGGCGAAGATGGCGATTTTCGGTTAATCTCTGCACCAATTATTGAGCCGTACACGCTATGCAGGACAAGAAAGGATTCACCGTGCCGAACCAACTGACCCGCCGCCTGGCCCTGCTGGACGACGATGCGCACCGCGCGCTGCTCGCCGAGGGCCTGCGCGGCATCGAAAGGGAGACGCTGCGCGTCGACCCGCAAGGCCTGCTGGCGCGCACCGCGCACCCGCGACAACTCGGCTCGGCCCTGACCCATCCGCAGATCACCACCGACTACGCCGAAGCGCTGCTCGAATTCATCACGCCGGCCGAGCATGACATCGGCCTGACCTTGCACAAGCTCGACGCGATCCACCGCTACGCCTACACCAAGCTGGGCGACGAGATGCTGTGGAGCGAATCGATGCCGTGCGAGCTGCCGGGTGAAGACGCGATCGAAATCGCCAACTACGGCACCTCCAACATCGGCATGCTCAAGCACGTGTACCGGCGCGGCCTGGCGCTGCGCTATGGCAAAGCGATGCAGTGCATCGCCGGCATCCACTACAACTACTCGCTGCCGGAAAAGCTGTGGCAGCTGCTGCTGGCCAGCGAAGGCATCGCCGAAGAGCGGCGCCGCGGGCTGCGCGACTTCCAGTCCGAAAGCTACATCGCCCTGATCCGCAACTTCCGCCGCTACAGCTGGCTGCTGATGTACCTGTTCGGCGCCTCGCCGGCGCTGTCGAAGGGTTTCTTGCGCGGCCGCCAGCACAAGCTCGACACGCTGTCGGACGACACCTTGTACCTGCCGTACGCCACCAGCCTGCGCATGAGCGACCTCGGTTACCAGAACGACGCGCAGTCCGGCCTGACGCCGCACGAGAACAGTCTGGAAAGTTACGTCACCACCTTGATGGACGCGGTCAACCGGCCGTACGCGCCGTATCAGGAACTGGGCACCAAGAAGGACGGCGAGTGGATCCAGCTGTCGACCAACGTGCTGCAGATCGAGAACGAATACTATTCGACGATCCGGCCAAAGCGCGTGATCCGCACCGGCGAGCGGCCGATCCAGGCGCTGTGCAAGCGCGGCGTTCAGTACATCGAAGTGCGCTGCCTCGACGTCGATCCGTTCGAGCCGGTCGGCATCAGCCTCGAAACCGGGCGCTTCCTCGACGCCTTCCTGCTGTTCTGCGCGCTCGACGAGAGCCCGGCGATCAACGTCGTCGAAAGCGCGGTCCACGCACGCAATTTCGCCCGCACCGTCAAGGAAGGGCGCCGTCCCGGCCTGCTGCTCACGCGCGGCGATGAAGAAATCGGCCTGCAGGCATGGGCCAGTGAACTGATCGAGCGCATTCGCCCGGTCGCCGCGCTGCTCGACGACCAGCACAACGACGGCGGCGTGCATGCCGCGTCGCTGGCGGCGCAGCAGGCCAAGATCGACAACCCGGCGCGCACGCCCTCGGCGCGCGTTCTCGACGAAGTGCGCGCGATCGGATCGTCCAGCGCGTTCGGCCTGCGCCAGAGCGAGCTGCATGCGGCCTACTTCCGCGAGGGCGCGCTGATGCCGGCCGAAATGCGCATGTTCGACGAGATGGCGCAGGCGTCGCTGGCCGAGCAGGCCGCGATCGAACAGGCGCCGGGGCCAGGCTTCGACGACTTCGTCGCCGCCTACAACTCAAGTACACTGTGCGGTGACTGACAAGGTCCATTGAAACCCGGCGAGGAGTCCCGTGCTCACCTTCTATAACGAACACCATGCGCAGCACCGCGGCCGCTTCGAGATGTTCCGCGGCGAGCTGACGCCCTGCTTCGAAAAACCGGAACGCGCCGACATGGTCGTGGCCGAACTGGGGCGCCGGGGCCTGGGCCAGATCGTCACGCCGCATGGCGTACCGCTGGTGTCGCTCGAGCGCATCCACACGCCGCGCTACCTGCACTTCCTGCGCGGCGCCTGGAACGACTGGGTCGCGCTCGATCCGGCCAACGCCGGCAAGGACGCGTTCCCATCGGTGTGGCCTATCCGCGGCCTGCGCGCCGACGTCGAACCGGACAACTTCACCGCCCGCATGGGCCTGTACTCGATGGACAGCGGCACGCCGCTGACGGCCGGCACCTGGGTCGCCGCCAAGACCGGCGCCGACTGCGCCGTCAATGCGGCGCACGCGCTGCGCCTGGGCGAGCGCGGCACCTTCGCGCTGACGCGCCCGCCCGGCCACCATGCCGGCGCCGATTTCTTCGGCGGCTACTGCTTCCTCAACAACGCCGCGCTGGCGGCCCAGCACCTGCTCGACGACGGCGCCAAGCGGGTCGGCATCCTCGACATCGACTACCATCACGGCAACGGCACCCAGAGCATCTTCTACGGCCGCGGCGACGTGCTGTTTGCGTCGATCCACGCCGACCCGCGCACCGAATTCCCGTTCTATCTCGGCCACGCCGACGAAACGGGCGAAGGCGCCGGCGCCGGCTGCAACATGAACCTGCCGCTGCCGGCCGGATCGAGCAGCGCCCAATGGTTCGCCGCCCTGGAGACGGCATGCCTCAAGCTGGCAAGCTATCGGCCTGACGCGCTGGTGGTGTCGCTCGGCGTCGACACCTTCGCCGGCGACCCGCTGTCGCACTTCGCGTTGCAAAGCGCCGATTTTCTACGCGTCGGCGAACGCATCGCCCACCTCGGCATGCCGACCGTGTTCGTGCTCGAAGGCGGTTACGCGGTCGGCGAAATCGGCATCAACGTCGTCAACGTGCTCGAAGGTTTCGAGACGGCGGCATAAGCATTTGGAAACGCAATGACAGAATGGCAGTGGCGCACTTTCGCCGAACTAAGCAACTATGACGTGTACGAAGTGATGGCGCAGCGCCAGCATGTATTCGTGCTGGAGCAGGAATGCCTGTGGAACGACTTCGACGGCCTTGACCTCGACGCCCACCACCTGCTCGGCTGGCGCGTCATCGACGGCAAGCGCCAGCTGGCCGGCTACCTGCGCTGCCTGGCGCCTGGCGCCAAGTACGACGAGATGTCGCTCGGCCGCGTGCTCACTTCGAAAGCGGCGCGCGGATCGGGCATCGGCCGCGAACTGGTCGCGCGCGGCATCCTTCACGCCGAGCGCCAGCATCCGGGCCACCGCATCAAGATCGGTGCGCAGCAGTACCTCGAGTCGTTTTATGCCAGCTTCGGTTTCGTCACGATCAGTGCGCCGTACGACGAAGACGGCATCGAGCACATCGACATGCTGCGCTAGAAGCTGACGATGAAACGGGCGCCTGCGCTGACCGATTTGGCGTAGCGCACGGTGCCGCCATTGCCGTGGATTAGCTGGCGCACCATCGCCAGGCCGATGCCGCCGCCCTGCTTCTTGGTGGTGAAAAACGGCGTGAAGATATGCGCCACCAGCGCCTCCGGCACGCCGGCGCCGTTGTCGCCCACTTCGATGCGCAGGCGGCCGCCGCGGCCAAGGCGCGCCACCACCTGCGCTTCGGCGCCGGCCACCAGCGCGGTCGCTTCAAACGCATTCTTCAGCAGGTTGATCAGGGCCTGTTCGAGCTGCCCGGCGTCGACCATCAGTTCGAGCGAGGCCGGTTCGACGCTGAACACGGTGCGCCCGCCGCGCGCGCGCCAGAGCGGGTCGACCAGCGCCGACACCCGCTCGAACAGATCGGCCAGCCTCACCCGCTCGGGATGTGGCGCCGGCAGGTTCGACAGGCTGCGGTAGCTGCCGACGAACGCGACCAGGCTGTCGGCGCGGCGGCTGATGGCGTCGAGCGCCGTCACCAGGTCGGCGCTGACGTCGTCGGGCAGGCCGGCGCGAAATTCCTCCAGCAGTTCGTATGCGGTGCGCGACAGCGACGCCACGGGCGTAAGCGAATTCATGATTTCGTGGGTCAGCACGTGGACCAGCTGGCGCCAGGCGTTGAGCGCCTCGGCTTCGAGTTCGCTTTCGACCGGCATCAGCGCGGCGAGCCGCTGGGCGCTGCCGTGCAAGGTCAGCGCCGACACCGACACCAATGCGCGCTCGACGCCGCGCTCGGTGTCGAAGCCGATCATGCCGCGCACGTCGAGCGGCTGCGCGGCCAGCTGGCGATACAGGTCGGCCGGGTCGGCGGCGCGGCCGGGCGCCACCAGCCGGCGCGCATTCGCGTTCAGTGGCGACACCGTGCCGGCCGGTTCGACGCGAAACAGTGCGATCGGCGCGTGCTCGAGGCGCGCTTCCAGCGCCAGCGCATTGTCGACCAGGCTTTGCTGGTCGGTCGGCACCGGGTCGCGCAGTTCGGCGCGCACGGCGCTGCGCGACACCAGGCCATTCATCGCATGCCACAGCAGGCCGGCCAGCGGCAGCGCCGCCAAGGCGCACAGCACCAGCAGCCGCGGCGAATCGCGCGTGGCGCCGGCGCAGGCGGCCAGCACCAGCAGCCCCGCCAGCGCCGCCAGCACGCCGCCCTTCAGGCGTCGCTCAGATGCCATGCTTGCCGAGCTTGCGGTACAGCGCGGCGCGGCTCACCCCCAGCATGCGGGCGGCGTGGCTGATGTTGCCCTGTGCCTGCGCCAGCGCGGCGGCGATGGTATCGCGTTCGAGCGCGCCCAGGTGCAGGCCGTCGACCGCCGCCAGCGCCGGCGCCGCAACCGGCGCGGCCTGGGCGGCGCCCAGCCCGAAGTCGGCGCAGCGGTACTGCAGTTCGCTGCCGAGGATGACGGCGCGTTCGCACGCGTGGCGCAAGGCGCGCACGTTGCCTGGCCAGTCGAAGCGGCACAGCTGGTCGAGCGCGCCGTCGGCCAGCATGCGCGCCGGCCGCTGGTACTGGTGTTCGTACAGCGCCAGGTAGTGCAGCAGCAGCGCCGGGATGTCGTCGCGGCGCTCGCGCAGCGGCGGCATGCGAATGACGATGGTATTGAGGCGAAACAGCAGGTCGGGCCTAAACACGGCCGGGTCGTACAGGCGCGCTTCGTCCAGGTTGGTGGCGCTGACGACGCGTACATCGATGGCTTCGGCGCGGTCGGCGCCGAGCGGCGTCACTTCGCGCCGTTCGAGCGCGGTGAGCAGCTTGGCCTGGCCGGCCAGCGGCATGTTGCCGATCTCGTCGAGGAACAGCGTGCCGGCGCGCGCCGCCTGGAAGCGCCCGGCGCGCTCTGCCCTGGCATCGGTGAAGGCGCCCTTGCGGTGGCCGAACAATTCGGACTCGAACGTCGATTCGGGCAGCGCCCCCATGTCGATCGCCATGAAGATGGCGCCGGCGCGGCGCGACGCCAGGTGGATCGCGCGCGCCACCAGTTCCTTGCCGACGCCGTTCTCGCCGAGCACCATCACGTTCGCTTCGGTAGGGCCGACGCTGGCCACCATCGCTTTCACTTCGCGCATCGCGGCAGAATCGCCCATCAAGCCGGTGCCGGCGGCGGCCGACGGGCCGGCGGCGCGCCGCGCCAGCGCGTTATCGACCGCCGCCACCAGCTGCGCGTTATCCCACGGCTTGGTGAGGAAGTCGCCGGCGCCGCGCTTGAGCGCTTCGACCGCCAGCGGCACGTCGGCGTAGGCGGTGAGCGCGATGACCGCGGGCGGGCGCGATTGCGCGCGCAGCTGGTCGAGCACCGCCAGGCCTTGCGCGCCGTCGATGCGGCCTGGCGTGAAATTGAGGTCGAGCAGCACCACGTCGGGCACGCCGGCAGCCAGCACGGCGGCCAAGCCGGCCGGATCGTTCAGCGTCGCGACCTTGCCGTAGCGGCGGCGCAGCAGCAGCTGCGCGGCGCAGGCGACGTCGGGGTCGTCGTCGAGAATCAGAATGCTCGCTGCGTTATCTGCCATTCGGTGCAAGCCCAGAGTAAAGTCGCAGCCATTCTAGCAAAACAATTTCTGGTGTCAGGTCTGACATTCGTACATTTTTATCCGGAAATGTCCGAATGTCAGACCTGACACCAGCTTTTGCCGCATCGCTATTTCGGCCTTGGCGAACAAGTGTTCATTTCCGAACACCTGCGCTTGTCCGGATCCGGACATCGAGCGCCGAATCAGCCCGCAAACGCCCCGAGAACGTGCTGGCACGGCACTTGCACCATAGGTGGATATCTCACTCACGATTGGAAAGCTGCAGATGGATCGACTCAATGCGCAACTTGTCGGAAGCGGCGCGGCGATGGATGTGCGTGTGCCGCGCCGGCGCGGCCCGCTGCTGGCGCGCGTGGCCACCGCCGTCGTGCTGGCGGCCGGCGGCGCCTACGCCGCCTGGCACTTCACGCCGCGCGGCTTGCAGGTGCCGGCGCAGGACGTGCGCATCGCCAGCGCCGAACAAGGCGTGTTCCTCGACGATCTGGTGGTGCGCGCCAGCGCCGAGCCGCTCAACGCCGTCATCCTCGACTCGGTCGAATCGGGCCGCGTCGAAGAGGTGTTCGCCAGGGACGGCGCGATGGTGAAAAAAGGCCAGCTGCTGTTTCGCCTGTCGAACCCGCAGCGCAACCTCGAACTGCTGGCGCGCCAGGCCGAACACGCGCAGCAGATCTCGAACCTGTCGTACCTGCGCGTGGCGCAGGAAGCGGGCCGCACCGATCACCAGCGCCGCCTGTCCGACCTCGAATTCGCGCTGGCGCAGGCAGAAAAGCAGCACGATCGGAACAGCAAACTGGCGGCGCAGGGCTTCATCTCCGGCGTCAGCCTGGAGGAGTCGGCCGACAAGCTGGCGCAGCAGCGCCGCGCGTTCCGCCAGCAAAGCGAGGCGGCAGAGACCGAGTCGCGCGTGCGCGGCGACGCGCTGGCGCAGATGCAAAGCGCAATCAAGGGCCTGCAATCGGGGCTGCTGCTGGTCAACGAGACGGTCGACGCGCTGGCGGTGCGCGCGCCGGTTGACGGCATGCTGACGGGCTTCCGGCTGCAAATTGGCGAAACGGTCAAGACCAACCAGAACATCGGCCGCATCGATGACCCGAACCGCTTCAAGCTGTCGGCGCTGGTCGACGAGTTCTACCTGAACCGGATGGCGGTGGGCCGCCACGCCAGCGTGAAGCAGGGCGACAAGACCTACGCGGCGCACGTCAGCACGATCTACCCGCAGATCAAGGATGGCCGCTTCACGCTCGAGATGGTGTTCACCAACGGCCAGCCGCCGGTGCTAAGTCCCGGCCAGAGCCTGGACGCGCAGGTGACGCTGGGCGAGCCGGGCAAGGCGATGCTGCTGCCAAGCGGCGCCTTCATCAACGAGACCGGCGGCGCCTGGGTGTTCGTCGTCGGCGCCGACGGCGAAACGGTGACGCGGCGCGCGATTCGCAGCGGCCGGCGCAGCAACAGCCAGGTCGAAGTGCTGTCGGGCCTTGCCGCCGGCGACAAAGTGATCGTATCGAGTTACGCGGCGTTCGGTAAAAACGAACGCCTTCAGTTGTCCAAATAAGAGAAAAGACCAGCATGCTCAAACTTGTAGGCGTCAGCAAGATCCACCTGGCCGGCGAAGTGCAGACGACCGCGCTCGACCACATCGACCTGGCGATCGACGCCGGCGAATACGTCGCCATCACGGGTCCCTCCGGCTGCGGCAAGTCGACCTTGCTCGGCCTTCTGGGACTGCTCGATGTGCCCAACAGCGGCGAGTACTGGTTCGAAGGCCAGAACGTCGCCGGCTGGAGCGAGGCGAAGCTCAACACGCTGCGCCGCGGGCGCGTCGGCTTCATCTTCCAGAGCTTCAACCTGATCGAAGAGCTGTCGGTGTTCGAGAATGTCGAACTGGCGCTCGAATACACCGGCACCCCGGCCCCCGAGCGGCGTGCGCGGGTCGGCGCCATGCTCGAGCGGCTCGGCATCGCGCACCGCGCCACGCACCGGCCGTCGCAGCTGTCGGGCGGCCAGCAGCAGCGGGTGGCGATCGCCCGCGCGCTGGTGGCCGGCCCGGCGATGCTGCTGGCCGATGAACCGACCGGCAACCTCGATACCGCGCACGGCGACGAGGTGATGCGCCTGCTGCGCGACATTAACGCCGAGGGCACCACCGTGGTGATGGTGACGCACTCGCCGTCGCACGCGGCGCAGGCGTCGCGCACGCTGCACCTGCTCGACGGGCGCATCGTGGTCGACGCGCTGCAAGCGGCAGCGTGAGGAGACAGCATGAACCTGCGTGATTTCCGCATCGGCTGGCGCATGCTGGTCAAGGAACCGGCTTATTCGGCGGTCGTCGTCCTCGGCCTGGCCGCCGGCTTTGCTGCCTGCTTCCTGCTGCTCGGCTTCGTGCGCTATTCGTTCACCTACGATGTCGACGTGCCCGAAGCGGCCCAGGTGCACCTGGTGAAGACCCGTTTCAACATCGCCGGCAAACCCGAGTGGTATCAGCTGGCGCCGATGCAGTTTCTGACGCAGGCGCAGCGCAGCCCGATGGTTGCCGAAGCGAGCATGCTGTTTCCGCTGCAGGTGTCGATGAAGGCCGGCCCGAATCTGCGCGAGGTGATGCTGGTGGCGGTCAACCCGGGCTTTCCGGCCATGTTCGGTGTGCGCGCGCTGGAGGGCGACTTGCGGGCTGCGCTGACGGAGCCGGGCAGCCTCGCCCTGACACGCGGCGCGGCGCAGCGCCTGCTGGGCCGCGCCGCAGTGCTGGGCGAAGCGGTCACCATCAGCGGCGCCACTTTCCGGGTAGCCGCCGTGCTGCCCGACGCGCCCGCCAACAGTACCATCTACTACGAGGCGCTGGCCGGCGCCGGCACCAGCGCGTGGCCCGATGGCTACCGCCGTAGCGTGATGTCGAACTGGGGCCAGATCGGCGGCCGGGTCTACGTCAAGCTACGGCCGGGAGCCAGCGCCGCGGCGCTGGAACAGTCGCTCCAAAGCGCGGTCGACGCCTCGCCACTGACGACGGAGCTGCCGCCGAAAATGCTGCAGGAGCTGGGCAAGCGCAAAGCGCTCGACGTGCGCCTGACCGCATTGAGCGACATGTACTTCGACCCCGACACGGCCGACACGCCCGGCAGCAGCGAGCACGGCAACCTGCGCCAGATCGGCGCCCTGGCCGCGACCGCGCTGGTGATCCTGCTGCTGGCGGCCACCAACTACGTCAACCTGGCCACCGTGCGCAGCATGCGGCGCCAGCGCGAAATCGCGGTGCGCAAGGTGCTGGGCGCCTCGACCAGCCGGCTGGTACTGCAGTTCCTGGCCGAGTCGACCCTTGTCGCGTTGCTTGCCGCCGCGCTCGGCCTGCTGGTGGCGTGGCTTCTGCTGCCGGTGTTTGCCGAACTGGTGGACCGCAAGCTCGATGGCATGTTCGACGTCGTCAATGTGCTGATCGCGCTGTCGCTCGGGGTGTCGACCGGCCTGATCGCCGGCCTGTATCCGGCCTGGGTGGCGCTGGGCGTGCATCCGCAGCAGACGCTGGCCGGCCGCGGCAGCGCCGAGACGAGCACCGGCCTGTGGCTGCGCCGCGCCCTGACGGTGGTGCAGTTTTCCACCGCGATCGGCCTGACGTCGGTCACGCTGGCGATGCTGTGGCAGACCCACTACGCCACGAACCTCGACCCCGGTTTCGACCCGACCGGCATGCTGGTGCTGGAGCTGCCAAGGCCGATGCGCGGCGCCCCGCGCGACAAGCTGCGCGACGAACTGGCGCGACTGCCTGGCGTTACCGGCGTGGCGGCGGCAATCGGCGCCATCGGCGAACGGTTCATCGGCAACCACGTGCCGTTCAGTACAGCCGGCGGCGCCACCAGCCAGTTGCTGGCGTTCGACGTCAGCGCCAATTTCTTCGAAGTGGTCGGAATCAAACCTGTGGCCGGACGGCTGTTCGAGCACCGCGCCGAAACCGACAATTCGGTCGGCAAGGTAGTGCTTGACGAAGGCGCGGCGCGCTCGCTCGGCTACACCAACAGCAGAATGGCGGTGGGCCAGATATTGACGATCAAGGAAGGCGCGCCGGTGCAGGTGGTCGGTATCGCGCCGCCGATGCGCTTCGATTCCGCCCACCAGGCCAGCCGGCCGATGGTCTACCGGCTGAGCCCTACGCCGCTGGCGCTGCTGGTCCGCACCACCGGCGACATGCGCGCGCTGGAGGCCTCGGCCGAAGCGGCGGCGCGCCGTATCGCCCCCGACCAGGTGGTGGACGCGCGGCGTGCGTCGAGCTACTTCGCCAGGAACTACGACCAGGACCTGCGGCTGGCAAAGCTGCTTGGCCTGGCGAGCCTGATTGCGATCGCCATCGCGTCGTTCGGCATCTACGTGCTGGCGACCTACAGCGTGCAGCGGATGGCGCGCCAGATCGTGCTGCGCAAGTTGTACGGGGCTCGACGCAGCGCGATCCTGCGGCTGGTCGGACGAGAATTCGCCACCCTGCTGGCGCTGGGCGCGGCGATCGCCCTGCCGCTTGCCGCGGTGGTGATTGCGCGCTACCTGGCTGGATACGTGGAGAAGGCGCCGATGGGCGCCTGGCCGCTGGCCGCGGCGCTGGTGCTGGCGGCGCTGGTCACGGTGCTGTCGACCTTGCGCCACACGCTAGGCGCCATGAACATGGCGCCGGCGCGGGTGCTGCGGGACTGAAGCTTAGTTGACGGCGGTGACTTCGACTTCGAACACCAGCCCCGAATTCGGCGGGATGCCGCCGGCCGAACCGGATGCCCCGTATCCGAGGCTGCTCGGAATGAGGATGGTGCGCTTGCCGCCGACCTTCATGCCGGTGACGCCCTGGTCGAAGCCGGCGATCAGCATGTTGCCGCTGGTGGCGCCGAGGCGGAACGTGGAGGCGGCAGCAGTGCCGGCCGCATTGATGGTACCGCTGTCGAACTGCGTGCCCTTGAAGTCGGCCGCGGCCGAGTTGTACAGCCAGCCCGTGTACTTGATGGTCGGGATGGTGCCGGCCGCGGCGACCGCGCCGGTGCCCAGCACGGTGTCGGTCCTGGTCAGTGCCGACGGGCTGCTGACGGTGACGCCCCCGGAGCTTCCCGAATCGCTTCCGCCACAAGCGGTCAAGGCGGTTGCGGCGACGAGTACGGCGATCAGGGCAAGCTTGAATTTCATGGGTAAATCCTCGACAAGATAAAAAGTGTCCAGAGTTTAGCAGAGCGGGCCGCGCCCGATCCTCCGCCAAACTGTCTGAAAGTTGTATTCGTTTGTATCAGATCTCGACCTGGGTACCGAGCTCAATGACCCGGTTGGTCGGAATCTGGTAGTAGTCGGCGGCGCCGCGAGCATTGCGCGACATCGCCACATACAGGTGCTCGCGCCACGGCGCCATGCCGCCGCCGGGCGCCGAGATCACGGTCTGGCGGGCGATGAAGAACGACGTCTCCATCATCTCGAACGGCAGCCCTTTATGGTGGCACTCGGCCAGCACTTTAGGGATGTCCGGTTCGTCCTTGAAGCCGTACGTGATATTGAGCTGGAAGCAGTTGTGGCCCAGCTCGACCACCATTACCTGCTCCTTGAGCGGCACCCACGGCACCTCGTGAATGTGCACCGTCAGGAACACCACGCGGTCATGCAGCACCTTGTTATGCGACAGGTTGTGCAGCAGAGCATGCGGCACGCCGTCGCTTTCGCCGCGCAGGAAGATGGCGGTGCCCGGCACGCGGGTGGGCGGCGCGACGAACAGCGACTGCAGGAAGTCGTCGAGCGGAATGGCGTGCTTCTGCAGGTTCTGGAACACCAGTTCGCGGCCGCGCCGCCACGTCATCATCACCGTAAACAGCACCGCGCCAAGCAGCAGCGGGAACCAGCCGCCGTGGAACAGCTTGAGCGTGCTGGCCGAGAACAGCATGATGTCCATGATGATGAAAAAGCCGGTGGCGCCGAAGCACAGCGCCAGCGGCAGGTGCCAGCGGTAGCGGGTGACGAAGAAGGTCAGCAGGGTGGTGCACAGCATGGTGGCGGTGACGGCGATGCCGTAGGCGCCGGCCAGCTTGTCTGACGAGCCGAAGCCGATCACGGCGATCAGCACCACGATCAGCTGCAGCCAGTTGACCGCCGGGATGTAGATCTGGCCGATCTCGCTCTCGGAGGTGTGCTTGACGCGCATGCGCGGCAGGAGGCCGAGCGCGATCGCCTGCTTGGTCATCGAGAAGGTGCCGGAGATGGTGGCCTGTGAAGCGATCACCGCCGCCATGGTCGACAACACCACCAGCGGATAGATGCTCCAGGCGCCGAGCTGGTGGAAGAACGGGTTCGACACGGCCTCGGGATGGGCGATCAGCAGGCCGCCCTGGCCGAGGTAGTTGAGCGCGAGCGAAGGAAACACGATCAGGAACCAGGCGGCGCGGATCGGCTTTTTGCCGAAGTGGCCCATGTCGGCGTACAGCGCCTCGGCGCCGGTAAACGCCAGCACCACCGCGCCCAATGCGACGAAGGCGATGAAGCGGTTCTCGAGCATGAAAGCGAACGCGTAATACGGATTGAGGGCGGAGAGAATTTGCGGCGCCTGGGCGATGTTGATCACCCCCATGATGGCCAGCGCGGCGAACCACACCATCATGATCGGCCCGAACCAGCGGCCAATGCCGGCGGTGCCGCGCCGCTGCACCGAATACAGCGCCACCAGCACGACGATCGTCAGCGGCACCACGTACTGGTGCAGCGCCGGCGCGGCCACTTCCAGGCCTTCGATCGCGCCAAGCACCGAGATGGCGGGGGTGATCACGCTGTCGCCGTAGAACATGGTGGCGCCGAACACGCCGATCATCATCAGCGGCACATACCAGCCGGACGACTTGGTGACCGAATTGAGCGCCAGCGCCATCAGCGCCATGACGCCGCCCTCGCCGCGGTTGTCGGCGCGCAGGATCAGGGCGACGTATTTGAGCGAGACGATCATGGTCAGGCCCCAGAAGATCAGGGAGATGACGCCGAGGAGATTGAAGGTGTTGAGCGCGAGACCGTGCTCGTCGTCGAAGATGGTTTTCAGCGTGTACAGGGGGCTGGTGCCGATATCGCCGTAGACGATGCCGACCGCCGCCAAGGTCAAGGCGGCGACACTGCTTTTTTTATGTTCCGACGTCAAGATTGCACCATATGTTGTTTTGTGCATTGCACAATAGGTTAGGCTCCAGAAAATTGCAAGGACATTTCATTACGAATCAGCACTGCCTTACGGCGGCAAAGTCTTCCAGTATTGCAACAGTTGCCGCAGCGCTTGCGGCTTGTTCAGCGGTAGCAATCCAGCCTGGTTGGCCGTGTTGGTAGCGTGGCACGAAGCGCAGGCGCGCATCTCGCCGGCCTGGAAGGTAATCCAGTTTCGTTCGCGCACGATCGCGCTGCCGGCGCGGTCGGTCGTCTGCCACGTCAGCGCGCGCCGCGCCGGCACGAATGCCGCGGTGGAGCCATCGGCAGCGATGCGGACGCTGCCGACCGGTCCCGCTGGATTGGCGGGATTGGCGCCGGCGGCAGCATGCAGCGCCTGGGCGATCACGCGGCGGCCCGCACGGCCAGGATAGGCGCGCAGCTGGTCGCCCTGGAATATCTGGAAGTGCGCAATCTCGTAGACCTTGCCGTTTGGCGACGTCTTCGACACCGTTTTGATGCCGCCTGGAACGTGCAAGTTGAACGGCTGTTGCAAGTCTGCCCTATCGCGGCTGGTCTGGTCGCGCGTGACGATCAGCGCCAGGTCGCGCCGCAACAGCCAGGCGCGCAGTGCCGCTTCGCTGACGTGCTCTTCGCGCAGCACGGCGCGCTCGGGCGCGTCGAGCCCGGTGGCCACGCGCACCGGCTTGCCGGCCAGGCGCGGGCGCAGTTCGACCGCATCGAGCTCCCACAATGGGCCGCTGAAACTGCGCCCGCCGCCGGCCGACCGCCAGCTGACTGAGGCGTGGATGCCGGCGGTGAGCGGCGCGCCGGCGCGGTACAGTCCGCCGGCGCCGCGCACCAGCAGGCGCAGCCGCAGGTCAGGCAGTGGCATACCCTGCTCGGGCGGCCTTTCGGCGCGGGTGTGGCTGGCCACCAGGCGCCCATCCGACAGCGGCAGCGGGTTGCGGAAGCGCCCGCCGGCGACGGCGTCGGCCGGATCGGACGCCGTCAGCGCGGTAACGCGCATCTGGTCGCCATTGAGCGTCGGCGACCCGGACAGCCTGACCAGCGGCCCGGTGGTAAACGCGCCCGATTCGCGCGCCGCGGTGGCGACGTAGCTGCCGGCGCGGCGCGGCTCCTCGCGCAGGTGGAACAGGCCGCCCTCGCGCCGCACGGCCAGGCGGTTGGCGTGGTTGGCCGGCAAGGTGCGGTTCGACAGGCTCGGGTCGTCGCGGAAACTTGGCGTCATGAAGCCGAACGCCAGTTCGTGCTGACCGACATGGTTCAGCGTTTCTTCGCCGGTGCCGTCTTCGTTCATCTGCCAGATGGTGAAGAAATTGGTGGTGAAGGCGCTCACTTCGCCGTACACGCTGCTGCTGCCGCCACGCGACTCGGGAAACGGTTCGGCGCGCGAGTCGAGCGCCGGCGCCCGCGCGCCTTCGCCGGCATAGTTGAAGGAGCGAAACGGCAGCGCGACCCGGTTGTGCGCGGCATTGCGGTCACGCTCGGCGAGCTGGTCCTGCTGCTGGTGGTCCCAGCGGGTGTACAGCAGCCGCCCGTAGCTGTCGATGATCGGCGTGAAGGCGCCGCTCGGCGCGTGATTGAGGATGCGCAGCGACCCGCTGGCGGGATCGAAGCGCCAGATGCCGGTGACCGTCGGCGTTGCTTCGTATTCGTCGAGTTGCGGATACAGGTGGGCGGCGCCATCGCGCGGGCGGTCCGAGGTAAACAATAGCGCGTCGCCGCTGCCGTACAGCGGCGACACGTTGTTGTAGCCAGCCGGCTGGCCCGCCACCTTGGCGATGACGGCGCGCTGGCCGCGGCCGAGACCGCGCACTTCGTACATCTGCCAGGCTGCTGCTTCGTCGCCGGCGCCGGTGGGGGAACCGACCAGCATGCTGAACACCGCCTGCTTGCCGCTGCGGTGCACCGACGGTTCGCGCACCGCGATTGCCGTGGCGCCCTGGACGCCTGTATTGCCGAAGCCGGCTTCGCGCGTCAGGTTGCGCAGCTTGCCATCCGGGTAGCGCAGCATCAGGTCGCCGCCGCGCGGGGCCTGCCCGGGGCCGCCCAGATGGTTGGCGAAGGCCGACAGGCGCGCCGCCGTGTCGGTGTGCACCGGCACCTGGGTGACGAACAGGATGGGATATGGCGTACGTGCAGGCGTCGGCGCGCGCGCAGAGGGCCCGGCGGCGTGCGCCAGGACGGGCAGGACGGCCGCCGCCAGCAGGCCGAAGCGGCGCAGGATTGTTTTCACGGGAATGTTGATTCGGGCCACACGAGAGTGTATCCCAGCAATCCTGCCTACTTGAAATTTTTCCCGGTTCGGCGCACTCTTGCCGTGGGAAACTGAACAACAATTCACTACGGAGCATTCCATGCGTCGGTCCGAGCACACAAGTACCAGGCCGACAGCGGCCAGCGCGCTGGCGCTGCTGCTGGCGACTACCATCATTGCCTGCAGCGGCGGGGGCGGCGGTTCGGTGCCCGTGCCGGTGCCGGTGCCGGTGCCGGTGCCGCCGCCGGTGGTCAACGGGCCGGCCTGGCTCGGCTATGGCGGCGACGCCCAGCACACTGCGCTCGCCGCGATCCGCACGCAGGAACTGGGCCGCATCGTCTGGCAGGCGCCGGTCGACGTCGCGCCGCAATACAGCCAGCAGGGTTACCTGCTGGTGCACTACGGCTCGCCGGTCATCACGTCGAAGAACACGGTGATCATCCCGGTCAAGCGAGCGGTGGCGAAGAGCTACCGGGTGGAGGCGCGCATCGGCGGCAACGGCGCGCTGGCGTGGACGATGGACAGCGACTACGTTTTCCCGGCGCACAACTGGACACCGGCTTACAACGTCACCCTGACCAAGGGCAACCGCGTGGTCATGCCTGGCGCCGGCGGCAAGGTGTTTTACCGCGACGACGCCGATTCGCCGACCGCGACGACCAACAGTTTTGTGTTTTATGGCAAGCCGGCGTACAGCGCCAACCAGGCCGGCTTCGATGCATCGGTGCACATCAACACGCCGATCACGGCCGACAACCAGGGCAACCTGTTCTTCGGCTTCGTTGCGGCGGCGTCCAATCCCGCCGGACTGGTCAGCGGCATCGCCCGCGTCGGCGCCGACGGCACCGGCAGCTGGGTGTCGGCCGACGCGGCAGCGGGCGACGCCGCCATGGTCAAGCCGGCCATGGGCGCGGCGCCGGCAATCTCGAGCGACCAGAAGACGGTGTACGTGGTGGTCAAGGGCAGCGGCAGCGAAGGCCAGCTGCTGGCGCTTGACAGCACGACGCTGGCGCGCAAGAGCCGCGCGCGGCTGCTCGATCCGTCGACGTCGCAAAGCGCGCGCATCAGCGAGGACAGCACCGCCTCGCCGATGATCGGGCCGGACGGCGACGTCTATTTCGGCGTGCTCGAGGCGGTGCAGGGCACCCACAACGCACGCGGCTGGCTGCTGCATTTCGACGCCACCTTGGCGCAGACGAAGATCGCCGGCTCGTTCGGCTGGGACGATACCGCGTCGGTGGTGCCGGCCGCGCTGGTGCCGAGCTACACCGGCACGTCGAGCTACCTGGTGATGGTGAAGTACAACAACTACAGCCGCGCCGGCAGCGGCGACGGCAAGAACCGCATCGCCGTACTCGATCCGAACGCGACCCAGCCCGATCCGGTCATTGCCAGCCAGCCGGTGATGAAGGACGTGCTCACCATCCTGGGCCCGACGCCGGACCCGAGATTTCCGGCCGGCGCCACCGAGTGGTGCATCAACACCGCCGCGGTCGATCCGTTCAGCAAGTCGATCCTGGTCAACAGCGAAGATGGCTACCTGTACCGCTGGGACCTGACGACCAACACGCTGAGCCAGAAGATCCGGCTGACGAGCGGCCTGGGCGACTCGTACACGCCGACCGCGGTGGGCGCCGACGGCCTGGTGTACGCGATCAACAACGCGGTGCTGTTCGCGGTGGGCAAGTAGACGCTGGCCGTGCTCAGCGGTGCCGTAGCAATTGGAGGATAATGTCGGCTTGGCAAACCTGACTGTCCTCCATGCGCACCGGCATCATCTCCGCAACCCTGGCGTTTCTCTGCTGGGGCCTGTTCCCCCTCTATTTCAACGCATTGAAGGATGTGCCGCCGGGCCAGATCCTGGCGCACCGCGTGGTGTGGTCGCTGCTGTTCCTGGCCATCGTGCTGACGTTCCGGCGGCAATGGAGCTGGCTGCCGGCGGTGTTGCGCAGGCCGCGCGTCATCGGCAGCTTCGTTGCCAGCGCCGTTCTTCTCAGCGTCAACTGGCTGGTGTACATCTGGGCGGTCAACAATGGCCACGTCATCGAGGGCAGCCTCGGCTACTTCATCAATCCGCTGGTCAACATCATGTTCGGTTACCTGATCCTGAAGGAGCGGCTGCGGCCGGTTCAGTGGATGGCGATTGCGTTGGCGGCGCTTGGCGTGGCATGGCTGACATGGCAGACGGGATCGGTGCCGTGGATAGCGCTGATCCTGGCCAGCTCGTTTGGCGCCTACGGACTGATGCGCAAAACGGCCGCGCTTGGTGCGCTGGAAGGCTTGTCGTTCGAGACGATGGTGCTGTTTCCGCTGGCGCTGGGCTATCTCGCGTGGCTGGGCCTGCATGGCGAGAACGGCTTCATCAACGCCGCTTCCGACGACACGCGCTGGTTGCTGGTGGCCGCCGGGCCGATCACGGCGATCCCGCTGCTGCTGTTTGCTTCGGGCGCGCGCAAGATCCCGCTGGCGGTGCTCGGCATGCTGCAATACATTTCGCCGACGATCCAGTTCTTGCTGGGCGTGTGGCTATTCCACGAAGCATTCACGGCTGAGCGGCTGGTCGGCTTCCTGCTGATCTGGAGTGCGCTGGCGCTGTACGCCGCCGAAGGCCTGTGGCGCAACCGCCAGAATAAATTGGGGTCAGACCCGGTTTAAATTCAGGCAAACGGCCTTTCGCCGTCAACCAACGGGTTTGCCCCCCCTTTTCACGCAGCACGACTGAACTCGCGCCAGTCCAACGAAATGGCGCCAAAAACGGCAGGCAAATCGAATTGGGGTCAGACCTAGGTCTGACCCCAATTTGGTGTGCAGCTAGCAAAAAGAGGGGGGCCGGCCCGGCCAGGTCAGATTCGACGCCGGATTTCCGGTATGCTGTGCACCTTCCGTCACACCTGAGAATATTGCAATGGCAAATTACGTCTACACCATGAACAAGGTGGGCAAAATCGTCCCGCCGAAACGCCAGATCCTGAAGGATATTTCGCTGTCGTTCTTTCCGGGCGCCAAGATCGGCGTGCTGGGCCTGAACGGCTCCGGCAAGTCGACGTTGCTGAAAATTATGGCAGGCATCGATACCGACATCCAGGGCGACGCCGTGCCAATGCCAGGCCTGAACATCGGCTACCTGCCGCAGGAACCGCAACTCGACCCGGACATGACCGTCCGCCAGATCGTCGAATCGGGCCTCGGTGAAGTGTTCGAGGCGCAAGCTAAACTGGAGGCCGTGTACGCCGCCTACGCCGACGAGGACGCCGACTTCGACGCGCTCGCCACCGAGCAGGCGCGCCTCGAAGCGATCATCTCGACGTCCGATGGCGGCAACCTGAACTTGCAGCTGGAAATGGCCGCCGATGCGCTGCGCCTGCCGCCATGGGACGCCAAGATCGGCATCCTGTCGGGCGGCGAGAAGCGCCGCGTCGCGCTGTGCCGCCTGCTGCTGTCGAAGCCCGACATGCTGCTGCTCGACGAGCCGACCAACCACCTCGACGCCGAATCGGTCGAGTGGCTCGAGCAATTCCTGCTGCGCTTTCCCGGCACCGTCGTCGGCATCACCCACGATCGCTATTTCCTCGACAACGCCGCCGAGTGGATCCTGGAACTGGACCGCGGCCATGGCATCCCGTGGAAAGGTAACTACAGTTCGTGGTTGGAGCAGAAGGGCAACCGCCTGAAGCAGGAAGAAGCCACCGAATCGTCGCGCCAGAAAACCATCGCCAAGGAACTCGAGTGGGTGCGCCAGAATCCGAAGGGCCGCCAGGCCAAGAGCAAGGCGCGCCTGGCGCGCTTCAATGAGCTGTCCGAGCACGAATACCAGAAGCGCAACGAAACGTCCGAGATCTTCATCCCGGTCGCCGAGCGCCTCGGTAACGAAGTGATCGAATTCAAGAACGTGTCGAAAGCGTTCGGCGACCGCCTGCTGATCGACAACCTGTCGTTTACCGTGCCGCCTGGCGCCATCGTCGGCATCATCGGCCCGAACGGCGCCGGCAAGTCGACCCTGTTCAAGATGATCACCGGCAAGGAGCAGCCCGACAGCGGAGAAGTGGCGATCGGCCAGACCGCGCGCGTGTCGATTGTCGACCAGAACCGCGACGACCTGGCCAACACCAAGACCGTGTTTGACGACGTCGCCGGCGGCGCCGACATGCTGACCGTGGGCCGCTTCGACATGCCGTCGCGCGCCTACCTCGGCCGCTTCAACTTCAAGGGGTCGGACCAGCAGAAGATCGTCGGTAACCTGTCGGGCGGCGAACGCGGCCGCCTGCACCTGGCGAAGACGCTGCTGCAGGGAGGCAACGTGTTGCTGCTCGACGAGCCGTCCAACGACCTCGACGTCGAAACGCTGCGCGCGCTGGAAGATGCACTACTCGAGTTCGCCGGCAGCGTGATGGTGATCTCGCACGATCGCTGGTTCCTCGACCGTATCGCCACGCACATCCTGGCGTTCGAAGGCAATTCGCAAGTGACCTTCTTCGACGGCAATTACCAGGAATACGAAGCGGACAAGAAAAAGCGTCTCGGCGAAGAAGGCGCCAAGCCGAAGCGCATCCGCTACAAGCCGCTCACGGTGTAAGCAGGTTCATCGCATTAACAAAAGCTCCCCGCGGGGAGCTTTTTTATGGGCTATGTCACCGTTAGGTGGGGGATTTTGAACTAACGCCCAACCGTTGAGGTCTGCACCAGACCGTATTGCGTTGGGAGGCCCTTGTGGATCCGGGCAAATTCAGCCGGTTCATCGAGCAGGCCGCCACGCTGACGCTGCGTCAGCGCACCGACCTTGCCGCTTGCTTGGACCGACCTTCGATGCGCGAACAGACCTGCGCGCTGATCGAATCAACCTGGAGCAAAGCGTGTCCGCACTGCAGTTGCAGGCGCTTGCAACGTCACGGCCAGGCTCACGGGCTGAACCGCTATCGCTGCGTCGACTGCCCCGCACCTGCAACGCATTGACGGGTGCGCCGCTGGCCAGACTGCGCCACCGCGGCACATGGCTGCCCTACCTGGCCGGCATGCTGCAGTCGAACACGGTGCGCCGCGCTGCGGCGCTCGCCGGCGTCCACAAGAACACCCGTTTTCGCTGGCGCCACCGCTTCCTCATGCACGCCAGGCACGACCGCATTTGTCCGCTCTCAGGCATCACCGAAGCGGACGAGACTTACCTGTTGGAGTCGCAGAAGGGATCGCGCCAAATGGACCGGCCGCCGCGCCGCCGCGGCGGATCGGCCCGGCGGCGCGGCATCTCGCATGAGCACGACTGCATCCTGGTGGCCCGTGACCGCAGCGGCAGGACGGTCGACTTCGTCACCGGCCGGGCACCGCTGCGGCACGCCCACCTGCAGCGCTGCCTGTCGCCGGTGGTGGCCGCCGATATCCTGCTGGTCACCGACCGCCATCCTGCCTACCGGGTGTTTGCCCGCGCAAGCGGGATCGCCCATCATGCAGTCAACCTCTCGGCAGGGGTGCGTGTGGCAGGCGAGATGCATGTGCAAAACGTCAACGCCTGTCACCGCCGGTTCAAGCAATGGCTCGTTCGATTTAACGGCGTGGCAAGCCGATACCTGCCAAATTACCTGGGCTGGCGATCGGCAATCGATGGTGACCGGATCGATTCACCCGAGATGCTGCTCAGGTCGGCGCTCGGCGCCTTCCCACACTTAGCGATGACATAGCCTTTTTTATGCTCTTCAATGCGCCGCTCGTTTGCGCGATTCGATATGGACCGACAATCAGCTTGGCACACTATGCGCATGAATGACTACCGCCACAACCGGGTTCCGGGCGGAACGTTTTTCTTCACCGTCCGCCTGATCGAGCACGGCAGCACGCTGCTGACCGACCACTTTTCGGCGTTCGGCGAAGCGATGCGCCAGGCCCGCAGCAAACGCCCTTTCCACGTCGATGCGTGGGTAGTGTTGCCCGACCATGCGCACGCGATCTGGACCTTGCCGCCGGGCGACCATGACTGCGCCAGCCGCTGGCGCACAATCAAGATCGCCTTCTCCAAAGCGCTGCGCAAATCCACGGCCGCGCCCGACAGCGTCATCTGGCAGCCGCACTATCAGGACCACCGCGTCCCCAGCGACGCCGAATACAAGCGCCTGGTCGACTACGTCCACGCCAACCCGATGCGACATGGCCTGTGCGAGCAGGCGGTCGACTGGCAGTGGTCCTCGCTGCACCGCTTCATCGCGTCCGGCCTGGTACGCACGGACAGCGCAGTGCGTGCGTAGGACGAAAAAAGAGCCCCGAAGGGCTCTTTTTTCAGCGGCAGCGCCGTTATCAGAATGCGTATTTCGCGGCAACGGTCAGAACGTCAGCCTTGGCGCCGAAGTCCTTGCTCTTGCCATAGCGCTCGTATTCAGCGGTCAGCGCGACTTTCTGGTTCAGGTTGTATTGCACGCCCAGCGCGCCATACAGCTCGGTCTTGCTTGCGCTGCGGTTGAACACGCCGTTGGTCGAGCTCAGGTCCGACTTGTTGCGCGCCGCGCCCAGCTTGCCGAACAGTGAAACCTGCTCGTTGATCGGATGGGTTGCCTTGCCGGCGACGTAGAACGAATCGCCTTCCGATTCAGCGCGGCCTTTGACGCCGTTCAGGGTGTAACTGTGGCTCGATGAGCGGAAGTCGGTGTAGCCGACCTCAACGCCAAAACGCTGGTCGAAATCATAGCCGCCGAAAATCTTGCCCGAAGCCTTGTAGCCATCGGTGTCGCCGCCGACGGTGCCTGGCAGCTTGTAGCTATGGTCAGCGCTGGCGATACCGACGCCGACGTAAGGACCTGGACCCGCTGCCTGGGCAGCGCCCATAGTGGTTGCCGCCGCGATCATTGCGAAGATGAGCTTTTTCATGTGGAATCCTTTTGTCAGGTTATTCGTCTGTCCCACAATTCCCAATGAATTGCGAGATGGCCAAGATAACAAAGACAAAAGCCCACGTCGTTGGCGATTTGGTAAGAAATGTAATCAAATGTAAGCCGTCTAGACAAACTACTGACCAGCGGTTCAGTTATATGCATGAGCGAATAAGGCGATATTGGACGACGTTACTCGATTAAACGAAAAGTTAGGTTTACACGCGGGCCCAAAAGCCTTGCCGATTTGTTAATTCCGTGCGACCAGTTAGTTTGCAATCTTCCCGCCATGAGCAGCAAACTGCCATCGCTCAAGGCGAGTTGTAACCGCAGCTTGTTCAGCTTGTTTTGGAGGATAAATGTGCGCGTGGCACCGAAACTGAGGGAAGCGATGGCTGGCTCGGGGCCCAGCTCGGGTTCGTTGTCGCTATGCATCCCCATACTGTCGCGGCCGTCCCTGTAGTAATTCAACAGCACGCTGTTAAAGCGCCACCCTGTCGCAGCCTCTACCGCCGCCAGGATTTCCCGCTGCAACGGCGTGAACGGCAGCGGCTCGAGTGTCAGGCCGGAGTACGAATACGTCTTCTCGCCGTGCCAGGCGGTCAGCCGCGGCTGCGGATATCGCTTGCCCCACAGCGTGATCACGTCGCTGCGCCAGGCGGTCTCGGCGATCAGGCGCGCCAGCACCTCGTCGTTGGGGATCGGCAGGGCGAGCTGGGCCAGGAAGGACAATTCGCCATCCTCGACCGGGATCGGCGTCATTGTTGCTGCGGAGTCGAACAAATCCATGATGTCCCGATCATATCAGCCGCCCGACAAATTGCTTGATACGAATAACCCGCTGGCGCAAGATGCATTTCTGCCAACGGTTTGCAGTGGTCATTGGCGTCGGCAAGGCGCGCAGCCAGCGCTACGTGCTCGCAACCGAGTTCGACGGCGCGGCAATGGCGCTGCGAGGGCTCGGCCCGCTATGGGCGGTGGTCGATGCCGACCGCGTGCCGGACCTGGCGGCCAGGCCGCTGGCCGAGCGCTTCGGCGAATCTCCGTGGGGGCTGTATCACATCGAGGTGCAGGCGTGAGCCTGCCAAGGGGAAATCAGGCGTAGGCTTCGGCGAGGGTCATCACGCGCGGTGCGATCGTCAGGCCGATGCCCTTGAACAATTCTTCGACGGCGGCCATGTTCGCGGCGCACTCTTCGGTTTTCCAGCCGTTGAACAGGTCGGTGCCGTTTTTCTGGAAGTGCATGTCCAGCACTTTGCCCTTGTCCTTGTGGGTGTAGCTTTGCTGATAGGTGTTCTGGAAACCCAGCTTGGCCAGCGCCGTCAGCACCTCGGTCGGAGGGTGAGCGGGATCGGTGGCCATGAAAATGCCGAAGGTCTTGCCGGGCGGCTTGGCGGCGATGTCCAGCTCGTAAATGCCGGGCGCCTTCGTCACGGCGGTACTTTTCAAAAACAGCATGATGTTTCCTTCTTGATATTGTTACGCGACTTCGCGCCTCGTCCTGTTGTACCCGGGCCTGCAACGATCGGTAATGTTCTCGATTAAAACACCCAGAGGGACAAGCTTATTGCGAATTTCCGCGTTTGTCGATGCTTGCCTGCATCTTTTTTGCAAGATGGCAACACTATCAGGGCCGCAGCCAAGCCATCACGGTATCGTCCTCCGCTACGCCGAGTGCATTGTTGACGCGCCCGCGCAGGCGGCCTTCTTCGACGAAGCCGAGCGAGCGGTACAGGCCGCGCGCGCGCTCGTTCGACACCCGCGCAAACAGCTCGACGCGGTCAATGTGCGGCATGTGGTGGGTCACTTCGTCGAGCAGCGCCTGGAACAGCGCGCGGCCGACGCCGCGCCCCTGCGCCTGTGGCGCCACCGCGATGGTCAGCCGCCAGCAGATGCGACAGCGAGGCGATGCCCGGGCCGGATGCGTCGATCTCGCCGAGCATGCGGCCGCCCTCCTCCCACACCAGCTCGACGCCGTCGGCCGCCGCCCGGCGCATGAAGCCGCCGACGTAGTCGTCGGTCACCTCGCCCGGCGTGCGCGCGATGGCGTCGGGCGTGGCCGCCACCAGCCGGTACAGCGCGACGAGCTGCGCGTGGTCGCCCGCCACGGCTTTCCTGATCATCGGTCGCGCCGCGCCAGGCTGGTGGTGGCCACCGCCAGCGCCCGATACAGCTCACCGGTCGGCGCATCCCAGCCGTCCAGCGCCGCCTGCTGGCGCGCCACGGTGGCGACGTCGCCGCGCGCGATGGGCCCCATCAGCGATGGCCGCGCGCCGAGGCGAAACACGTTCTCCAGCGTTTCTGTCGCCAGCGGCCGCGCCAGTTCACGCGCCACCTGCTCCGGAATGCCGGCCGCCTGGTAGGCGCGTAGCGCCGCATCCATCAGCGTGACGAGGTAGTTCGAGGCGATCACCGAGGCGGCGTGATAGACCGTCTTGGCGGCGGCGTCGATCGGCACCAGGCGCGCGCCGATCAGCGCCAGCGCCGGCTCGAGCAGCGCCAGTGCGCGGGCGTCGCCTTCGATGCCGCAGAACGTGCCGGCAAAGTCGCGCGCCACGCCGTCGGGGTCGGCGAAGCTGCGCACCGGGTGCACGCTGGCCGTCAGCGCGCCTTCAGAGGCGGCCGCCTGCAGCGCCGCCGACGATTTGGCGCCGCTGCAGTGGAACACCAGCGCGCCGTCGAGCATGCCGGCATCGGCCAGCGCCGCGCACACCGCTTCGATCTGGTCGTCGCCCACCGCCAGCATGACGGCGTCGGCGCGACGCAGGTCGGCCAGTGCGCCGACCGCGCGGCCGGCGCCGATGAAGCCGACCGCGTCGACCGCGCTGGCGGCAGAGCGGGTCAGCACGTCGCGTACGTCGAACGCGCCGCTGGCAGCGAACAGGCGCCCCAGCACGCGGCCGAGATGGCCGGCGCCGACGATGTTGAGCGTTTGCGGCATGTCAGAATCCCGATCCGGGCTGGCTCAGGTACTCGAGTTCCTCCGGCGTCGACGCGCGGCCAAGGATCGCATTGCGATGCGGGAAGCGGCCGAAGCGCGCGATCACGCCGCGGTGGCGGTGGGCATAATCGAGCGTGCTGTCGAAGTCCTGGTCGTTGGCGGCGGCCAGCGCGGCGAACAGCGTCACCGCCTTTTCCTGCATGCCGGCGTCTTCAGCATGCTCGAACGGCATGTACGCAAAGGAGCGCTGCAGCGGCGTCAGGCTCTGGTGACCGCCCGATTCGACCAGCTCGGTGGCCGCTGCCAGCGCCAGCGCGTCGCCGCCGAACGAAGCGCTCTTGCCGCGATAGGCGTTGCGGGTGAACTGGTCGAGCACCAGGATGCGCGCCAGCGTGCCCTGCGCGCCTTCATGGTCCCATTCGCGCAGGCCGCCTGCCACTGCCTGGTCGATGACGGCGCCGAAACGCTCGGCGATGGCGGCGTCGAAGCGTTCGTCCTTCCTGAACCATTCAACGCGCGGCTTGCCGTGGCTTTGCGCGCCAGGCGGCAGGAACCAGAAATCGAGTACTTCTTGTGGACTCATCGAGACCGCCTTCGTGTGGGGGATCAATTGCGGGCGTGCGATAACTGGAAGGTGTCGATGCCCTCGAACCTGGCCAGTTCGGCCGCCAGCATCGACAGCGGCATGCCGCTCTTGCGCGACAGTGCCAGCACGACGAAGCGCCACTCCTGGCAGCCGTCGGTGCCGCCGATCGCCATGGTGCCGCCGGCGATTTCGTAACCGCGTTCGAGCGCCACGCGGCGCAGCGTCGATTCGAGCGGCACGAAGTCCTGCTTGAAGCGCATCATGACGGCCAGCGCATGGCGCGACGGCAGGAACGCCTCGATCTTGTGCAGGTAGATCATGATCATCGACGCCATGAACGCCAGCCCCATCGCCGCCATGTAGAAGCCGACGCCGACCATGATGCCGATCACCGACGACGCCCAGATCGACGCCGCCGTCGTCAGGCCGCTGATGTTGAAGCCTTCGCGCATGATCACGCCGGCGCCGAGAAAGCCGATGCCGGTCACGACGCCCTGGATGATGCGGGTCGGGTCGGCCACGCTGGCCAGCGCGCCGCCATGGCCGCCGTACCAGAACTCGGGATAGCCGCCGATGATCGTCAGCGCGGCCGACGCCATGCACACCAGGCCATAGGTGCGCATGCCGGCGGCGCGGCCATGGTAGGAGCGCTCGTAGCCGACCAGCAGGCCAAGCAGCAGCGCGCCCAACAGGTTCAGCAGGATCAGGCCATTGGTGGCCAGCTCGCGCTGGGTCCAGTAGGCGGCCAGCATTTCAAATGTGGGCATTCGGGTTCTTTCAGTGTCGCTTACGACGGTTTTTTCTTGACCAGCTGTTTTTCGAACGCGACATCGAGCTTGCTGACGCGCTTCGGCGTCTGTGGCCCGAGGCTGTTGACGAAGGCGGCAAATTCGGCCAGTTCGAGCGGCTCGCACAACGGCGTCCCGCCCGGCTTCCCGGACAGGAAAAACAGGCCGTCGCCGGTGACCGACATGGTGTAGCCGGCGTTACCGCTACGTAGCTTGAGCCGGTCGACGGCATTGCTGCCGCGGGTGGAACGTAGACCCTTCATTCAGATCTCCTCGGTGCGCTCGTCGAGCCAGGCGCGGGCGGCGCCATCGACGTGGGGCGCCAGGCGCGCGCGCACCGTCGCGTGATAGTCGTTGAGCCACTTGGTCTCGTCGGCGCGCAGCAGCTGCAGGTCGAGCAGGCGGGTGTCGATCGGGCACAAGGTCAGCGTCTCGAAGTCGAGGAATTCGCCGAACTCGGTGGCTTCGGCGCTGCGGTTCAGCACCAGGTTCTCGATCCGGATGCCCCAGCGGCCGGGCCGGTAGATGCCCGGTTCAACCGACGTGATCATGCCCGGCTCCATCGCCGTATGCGGCTCGGGCATGCTGGTCGCGGAAATCGACTGCGGCCCCTCGTGCACGTTGAGGAAGTAGCCGACGCCGTGGCCGGTGCCGTGGCCGTACTCGTTACCGGCGGCCCAGATCGGCGCGCGCGCCAGCGCGTCGAGCATCGGCGACTTCGTCCCGCGCGGGAACTGCGCCGAAGACAGCGCGATGACGCCCTTGAGCACCAGCGTGAAGTCGCGCTTTTGCGCGGCGGACGGCGTGCCGATCGGGACCACGCGGGTGATGTCGGTGGTGCCGCCAAGGTACTGGCCGCCGGAGTCGATCAGCAGCAGGCCATCGCCTTCGATGTCGGCGTGCGAGGCCTCGGTGGCGCGGTAGTGCATGATCGCGCCGTTCGCATTGAAGCCGGCGATGGTGCCGAAACTCGGGCTGACGAAGCCGGGCCGGCGCGCGCGCGCGGCGCAGATGTGAGTGTCGATATCGAGTTCGGTCGGCGGGCCGCGGCGCTTGTCGGCCAGGCGCACGTCGAGCCAGGCGAAGAACTCGCACAAGGCGGCGCCGTCCTGCTCCATCGTGGCGCGCACGTGGGCCGCATCCTGCTGCGTCTTTTTAGATTTGGCGAAGGTGCTCGGGTTGACCGCTTCGACCACCTTGACGGCGGCCGGCACCGCGGCGCGCATGCCGGCGGTGATGCGGCGCGGGTCGACCAGCAGCACTTCGCCGGCGCCAAGTTGCGCCAGCGCCGCTTCGGCCTGGCCGTAAGGCGCCAGCTCGACGCGATCGAGGCGCAGCCGTTCGGCGACATCGGCCGGCACCTTGCCGTCGGCGACGAACAGCGTCGCGCGATCGGGTCCAATCAGCGCGTGCGACAGGAACACCGGGTTGTAGTTGACGTCGGCGCCGCGCAGGTTGAACAGCCAGGCGATGTCGTCCAGCGTCGAGATGAAGTGGCCGGTCGCGCCCATCGTCGCCATCGCCGCGCGCACCTCGGCCAGCTTGTCGGCGCGCGTGGTCGACGCGTACGGCGCGGCGTGCTCGAACACGGGCGCCGCCGGCAGCGGCGGGCGCTCGCTCCAGACTTCATCGAGCAGGTCGATGTCGGTGCGCAGCACGATGCCACGCTCGCGCAGCGCGTCGGCCAGCAGGCGCGCGGTCGACAGGCCCAGCACGCGGGCGTCGACCGCCACCGTCTGCCCGCTGTGCAGGTTGGCGGCCAGCCAGTCGACGTACAGCAGGCTGGCGCCGGACGGGATTTTCATCAGGGCGATATCGCTGCCGGCCAGTTCCGCTTCGGCCTGGGTCCAGTAGCGCGCGTCGGTCCAGACGCCTGCGAACGCGGCGGTGGCGATGAAGGCGCCGACCGAGCCGGTAAAGCCCGACAGCCATTCGCGGCCCTGCCAGCGGCCCGGCAGGTATTCGGACAAGTGCGGGTCGGCCGACGGCACCAGGATGGCGTCGATATGCTCGCGCTGCATGACGGCGCGAAGCTGCGCCAGTGCCGCGGCGCGCTCGGAAGTGGTAAGTGAATTATGCATGGTCCTATGATACCCCGTCAGGGCGCGCCTGTCGTCCTCGCCCACGCAGGGTAATCAAACCTTCGCCGCTAACCTTGAACTCAAGCTCTGAAGTGGCGCAGCCCGTCGAGGTCGATCACGCGGATGCCGCCGTAATCGAGCGCCACCAGACCTTCCTTCTCGAGCAGTTGCAAGGACTGGTTGGCGCGCTGGCGCGAGGCGCCCGACAGGTAGCCGATCTCCTCCTGCGAGATGTGCACCATCTTCTCGAGCCCCGGGTACAGGTGCGAGTTGAACATCGCGGCCAGGCAGCGCGCCACGCGCGTGTCGATGTCGAGCGTGCGGTCGTTTTCGACCAGGCCGATGAACTGGCCGAGCCGCTCGTTGAGCTGCATCAGCAGAAAGCGGTTGAACGGCAGGCTCGTTTCGAGCAGCCACTCGAACGTCTCGCGCGGCATGCGCGCCACGCGCGTGTCGCGCAGCGCCATCACGTCGTACTTGCGGGCCTGGTCCTTGAGCAGCGAACCTTCGCCAAACCAGCCGCCGGTCGGCACGCCGGCAAACGTCACGCTCTTGCCGCCCGCGGAAAAATTGTTGATTTTAACCAAGCCCTCGATGATGCCGATCCAGCTTTCCAGCGCCTCGCCCTTGCGGCAGACGAAGCCGCCCTTCGGCACGAACTGCTCGTGGCAAGCGGCCTCGACCTGAACCATTTCGGCGGCCGACAGCGACTGCGCCCAGATGGTCTGGCGCAGGTGTTCGGTCAGCGTTTGTGTGGCAATGTTCATTTGTGCGACGCACCATCGAAAGTCACGCAATTGTCACCCAAAAGACAACATGGGAATCAACCGCAAGCTAATATCATCACACAAAAATGTACCGGCCCGGCTTTTTTGACAGACCAGGCGAGGCGCAATTACAGGAGGGGACGAAGTGAACACATCGGACAGCGCGACGCTGCAGACGAATCTGCAGACCTTTCCGCGGCGCCTGCGAGCGCACGGCGAGCTGCGCCCGGCGCGGCCCGCATTCCGCGAAAAGCACCTCGGCATATGGCAGACCTGGAGCTGGCTCGAGGTCAACCAGGAAGTGCGCGCGATGGCCTGCGGCCTGGCCTCCCTCGGCTTCGAGCGCGGCATGAACCTGGCCATCGTCGGCGACAACCGCCCGCGCCTGTACTGGGCGATGCTGGCCGCGCAGAGCATCGGCGGCGTGCCGGTGCCGCTGTACCAGGACGCGCCGGCCGCCGACATGGCCTATGTGCTGAACGACGCCGACATCGCCTTTGCCATCGTCGAAGACCAGGAACAGGTCGACAAGCTGATCGAACTGGCGGCGCTGTGCCCGCAGATCAAGCACATCGCCTTCGAGGACGAGCGCGGCATGCGCCACTACAAGCAGGCCGGCGTGATCGCGCTGGCGCAGCTGCAGGAACTCGGGCGCGCCTGGGACAAGGCCAATCCGGGCGCGTTCGACGCGGCGGTCGAAGCCGGCCAGGCGTCCGACCCGGCGATCATCCTGTACACCTCCGGCACCACCGGCAAACCGAAAGGCGTGGTGCAGTCGCACGCCGCGCTGCTGTCGGCGGGCACCGGCGGCGTCGCCTTCGACAAGCTGACCGACCACGAAGACATCCTGTCCTACCTGCCGATGGCGTGGGTCGGCGACTGCCTGTTCTCGCTGGCGCAGGCAATGGTGGCCGGCTTCACCGTCAATTGCCCGGAGTCGGGCGACACGGTGCTGACCGACCTGCGCGAAATCGGACCGACCTATTATTTCGCGCCGCCGCGCGTGTTCGAGAACATGCTCACCAGCGTGATGATCCGGATGGAAGACGCCAGCGCCATCAAGCGCCGCATGTTCCATCACTTCATGGCCGTGGCGCGGCGCTGCGGCTCGAATATCCTCGACGGCAAACCGGTGGCGGCAAGCGACCGGCTGCAGTACGCGATCGGCCAGGCGCTGGTGTACGGCCCGCTGAAAAACGTGCTGGGCCTGTCGCGCGTACGCGTGGCCTACACCGCGGGCGCGGCGATCGGCCCCGACCTGTTCCGCTTTTACCGCTCGATCGGCGTCAACCTCAAGCAGCTGTACGGCTCCACCGAAACGTGCGCGTATGTCTGCCTGCAGCCGGACGGGAACATCAAGTTCGACAGCGTCGGCCTGCCGGCGCCAGGCGTCGAGGTCAAGCTGGCCGATAACGGCGAAGTGCTGGTCAAGTCGGTGGCGACAATGGCCGGCTACTTCAAGCGCCCCGACGCCACCGCCGAAGTGATCGACGCCGACGGCTACTTCCACACCGGCGACGCCGGCATGTTCGACCGCGACGGCCACCTGAAGATCATCGACCGCGCCGCCGACGTCGGCAAGCTCAATGACGGCGCCATCTTCGCGCCGAACTACATCGAGAACAAGCTGAAGTTTTTCCCGTTCGTCAAGGAGGCGGTCGCGTTCGGCAATGGCCGCGACCAGGTCTGCGCCTTCATCAACATCGACATGGAAGCGGTCGGCAACTGGGCCGAGCGGCGCAACATCGCCTACTCCGGCTACACCGACCTGGCCTGCCATGCGCAGACCTATGAACTGGTGCGCGACTGCGTCGAGAAGGTCAACGCCGACCTGGCGTCCGAGCCGGGCATGGGCGCCACCCAGATCCACCGCTTCCTGGTGCTGCACAAGGAGCTCGATCCCGACGACGACGAACTGACGCGCACGCGCAAGGTGCGGCGCAAGTTCATCGCCGAAAAATACGCGGTGCTGATCGAAGCGCTTTATACGGGCAAGACGTCGCAGTTCATCAGCACCCAGGTCAAGTTCGAGGACGGGCGCACCGGCGTTGCCAGCGCCGACCTGCGCATCGCCGAGGCGAAGACCTTCCCGCAAGTGGAGGCGGCAGCATAATGGAAATGAACCAGCAATCACTGGCGCGCAAGATCGGCCCGGTAATCCTCGACCTGAACGGCATCTCGCTGTCGTTCGGCGGCGTCAAGGCGCTGACCGACATTTCGTTCGACGTCAGGCAGCACGAGATCCGCGCCATCATCGGCCCGAACGGCGCCGGCAAAAGCTCGATGCTGAACGTGATCAACGGCGTGTATCGCCCGCAGCAAGGCAGCATCATGCTGCGCGGCGAGAGCCGCAAGAACATGGACTGCTACAGCGCCGCCAAGGCCGGCATCGCGCGCACGTTCCAGAACATCGCGCTGTTCAAGGGCATGACGGTGTTGGACAACATCATGACCGGCCGTAACCTGAAGATGAAGTCGAACTTCCTGCTGCAGGCGCTGTACTGGGGCCCGGCGCGGCGCGAGGAGATCGAACACCGCGAAAAAGTCGAGGAGATCATCGACTTCCTCGAGATCCAGGCGATCCGCAAGACACCGGTCGGGCGCCTGCCGTACGGCCTGCAAAAACGGGTCGAGCTGGGACGCGCGCTGGCGGCCGAACCGGAGATCCTGCTGCTCGACGAGCCGATGGCCGGCATGAACGTCGAAGAGAAGCAGGACATGTGCCGCTTCATCCTCGACGTCAACGACCAGTTCGGCACGACCATCGTGCTGATCGAGCATGACATGGGCGTGGTGATGGATATCTCCGACCGCGTCGTGGTGCTCGACTACGGCAAGAAGATCGCCGACGGCACGCCCGATGAAGTACGCGCCAACCAGGAGGTCATCCGCGCCTACCTGGGCGCGGAACACTAGGACGAATCGATGGGAACCTTACCATGAGCTTTTTCTTTGAAGTGCTGATCGGCGGCCTCCTCTCCGGCATCATGTATGCGCTGGTGGCGATCGGCTTCGTCCTGATCTACAAGGCGTCCGGCGTGTTCAACTTTGCCCAGGGCGCGATGGTGTTCTTCGCCGCCCTCACCTGCGTCGGCATGGTCGACAAGTTCGGCGTGCCGATGTGGCTGGCCATCGTGCTGACGATGGTGGTGATGGTGGTGCTCGGACTGGCCATCGAGAAGGTGGTATTGCGGCCCTTGGTGAACCAGCCGGAGATCACGCTGTTCATGGCCACCATCGGCCTGGCGTTTTTCATCGAGGGCCTGGCGCAGCTGATCTGGGGCTCGCAGGTGCACAAGCTGACCCTGCCGATCGAGGACGTGCCGATTCCCTGGCTGCTCGACAGCTACAACATCATGGTGTCCAAGTTCGACGTCACCGCGGCGGCCATCTGCGCGCTGATGGTGACCGCCCTGGCGCTGCTGTTCTCGAAGACGAAAATCGGCCGCGCCCTGCGCGCGGTGGCCGACGACCATCAGGCCGCGCAGGCGGTCGGCATCCCGCTGCAGCAGATCTGGGGCGTGGTGTGGGCGGTGGCCGGTCTGGTCGCGCTGGTGGCGGGCCTGCTGTGGGGCGCCCGCAACGGCGTGCAGTTCGCGCTCACCTTCATCGCCCTGAAAGCGCTGCCGGTGCTGATCCTCGGCGGCTTTACCTCGGTGCCTGGCGCGATCGTCGGCGGCCTGATTATCGGCGCGTCCGAAAAACTGGCGGAAGTCTATATCGGCCCGATGGTCGGTGGCGGCATCGAGGGCTGGTTTCCGTATGTGCTTGCGCTGCTGTTCCTGCTGGTGCGCCCCGAGGGGCTGTTCGGCGAAAAAATCATCCGGAGAATATAGATGTTGTATCGTGAAGCGGGGCAGTTCAAGACCTCCTACCAGGCCGACAACCAGATTTTCCCGATCCGGCAGGACCGCATCGCCATCGCCAGCGTGGTGCTGGCCGCAGCGGTGCTGGTGCCGCTGTTCGCCACGCCCTACATGCTGTCGGCGATCCTGATCCCGTTCCTGATCTTCGCGCTGGCCGCGCTCGGCCTGAACATCCTGACCGGTTACGCCGGCCAGCTCTCGCTCGGCACCGCCGCCTTCATGGCAGTCGGCGCCTACGCCGCGTTCAACTTCATCGCCCGCGTGCCTGGCCTGCCGCTGCTGGTCGCCTTCGTGCTCGGCGGCCTGTGCGCCGCGCTGGTGGGCATCGTGTTCGGCCTGCCGTCGCTGCGGGTGCGCGGCTTCTACCTGGCCGCCTCCACCCTGGCGACCCAGTTCTTCGTCGTCTGGTGCCTGACCAAGATCCCGTACCTGACCAACTACAGCTCCTCGGGCGTGGTGACGGTGCAGAAGATGCAGATCTTCGGCTACGAGTTCAGTTCGCCGGCCAGCAAATACCTGCTGGTGCTGGGCATCGTCGCCTTGCTGGCGCTGCTGGCCAAGAACATGATCCGCTCGAACGTCGGGCGGTCCTGGATGGCGATTCGCGACATGGACATGGCGGCCGAGGTGATCGGCTTTCGGCCGCTGCGCACCAAGCTGCTGGCGTTCGCCGTCAGCTCGTTCTACTGTGGCGTGGCCGGCGCGCTGTACGCCTTCGCCTATCTCGGCACGGTGGAACCGGAAGCGTATAACCTCGACCTGTCGTTCCGCATCCTGTTCATGATCATCATCGGCGGTGTCGGCTCGATCCTCGGCTCCTTCCTCGGCGCCGCCTTCATCGTGCTGCTGCCGGTGTGGCTGAATATCTTCGGCCACTTCCTCGGCCTGCCGACCAGTTTTGCATCGAATCTGGAATTAATGGTGTTTGGCGCGTTGATCATATTTTTCCTGATCGTGGAGCCGCACGGCCTCGCGCGCTTGTGGCAAGTGGGTAAAGAGAAGTTGCGCCTGTGGCCGTTCCCGCATTAAAGGCTGAAGGCACGCAATCGCAGTCAACGTAGTGAAAAAAGAGGAGACGATAATGAAGGGCTTTAAAACGATCATGCTGTGCGCGGCGCTGTCGGGCGCCTTTACCCAGGTCGCGCAGGCGGCCGACCAGTTCGTGGCGCTGCCGTCGTACCGCGTCGGCGCGTATGCGGCCGGCGGCTCCGGCTTTTACGGCGGCGCCATCGACTACTTCAACCTGGTTAACGCCAACGGCGGCGTCAACGGCGTCAAGATACTGTGGGAAGAGTGCGAGACGGAGTACAACCCGTCGCGCGGGGTCGAGTGCTACGAGCGCCTGAAGACCAAGAACGGCGGCGCCACGCTGATCGAGCCGCTGTCGACCGGTATCGCCTACGGCATCCTCGACCGCGTCGCGGTCGACAAGATCCCGATGACGACGCTCGGCTACGGCCGCTCCGACGCCGCCAACGGCAAGGTGTTCCCGTATATTTTCCCGCTCATCACCAGCTACTACAACCAGGCCGCCGGCATGATCAAGTACCTGGGCGACAAGGAAGGCGGCTACGCCAAACTGAAGGGCAAGAAGATCGCCTACCTGTACCACGATTCGCCGTTCGGCAAGGAAGCGATGCCGGTGCTCGATGCACTGGCAGCGCAGCATGGTTTCGAACTGCTGAAGATCGCGGTCGCCCCGCCGGGCAACGAGCAGCAGTCGCAGTGGCTGCAGATCCGCCAGGCCAAGCCTGACCACGTGATCCTGTGGGGCTGGGGCGTGATGAATTCGGTCGCCATCAAGACAGCGCAGCGCAACGGCTTCCCGCGCGAGAAGATGCTGGGCGTGTGGTGGGCCGGTTCCGAGGAGGACACCATCCCGTCGGGCGACGCCGCCAAGGGCTACACCGCGATGACCTTCAACACGCCGGGTAACTACCCGCTGATCGACGACATCCGCAAGAAGGTGTACGCGGCCGGCAAGGGCAACCTGGCCGACCAGGCCCGTATCGGCTCCGTGTATCACATGCGCGGCATGACGATGGGGATCCTGTGGGTCGAGGCGATCCGCACCGCGCAGGACAAGTACGGCAAGGGCAAAGTGATGACCGGCGAGCAGATTCGCTGGGGCCTTGAGAACCTGAACATCGACGCGGCGCGCCAGAAGGCACTCGGCGCGTTCGGCATGTTCCCGACCGTGAAGACCAGCTGCGACGACCATGAAGGTTCGGGCGCCGTCAAGGTTCAGCAGTGGGACGGCACCAAGTGGAAGGCGATCACGCCGAACTGGATCGTCGGCGACAAGGCGCTGACGCGCAAGCTGATCGACGACTCCTCGATGGCGTATGCCACCGAGAAGAAAATCACGCCAGCGTGCCTGTAATCACGATCTACCTTCGCCTCCCGCGCCAATTGGTGCGGGAGGCGGTTCCTGCCGAATACTGAAGAAGCCATGACAAACGCCAGCCAGCCCTACCTGTCGGTGAATAACATCGAAGTCATCTACGACCACGTGATCCTGGTCCTGAAGGGCGTGTCGCTGCAAGTCCCGAAAGGGAAAATCGTCGCCCTGCTGGGCGCCAACGGGGCCGGCAAGTCGACCACGCTGAAAACCATTTCGACCTTGCTGCGCGGCGAGCGCGGCGACGTCACCAAGGGCGAGGTTCACTTCAACGGCGAACGCATCGACCAGCTGACCCCGAACGCGCTGGTCAAGCGCGGCCTGTCGCAAGTGATGGAGGGTCGCCACTGCTTCGGCCACCTGACCATCGAAGAGAACCTGCTGACCGGCGCCTACACGCGCTCGATTTCGCGCGCGGAGTTGAAGGATTCGCTCGACGCGGTGTACCACTATTTTCCGCGCCTCAAAGAGCGCCGCACCAGCCAGGCCGGCTACACGTCCGGCGGCGAGCAGCAGATGTGCGCGATCGGCCGCGCGCTGATGGCCAAGCCATCGATGATCCTGCTCGACGAGCCGTCGATGGGCATCGCGCCGCAGATCGTCGAAGAGATCTTCGACATCGTCAAGGACTTGAACCAGAAGGAAGGCGTGTCGTTTCTGCTGGCCGAGCAGAACACCACGGTGGCGCTGCGCTACGCCGACTTCGGCTACATCCTCGAGAACGGCCGCGTGGTGATGGAAGGCGCGGCCGCCGACCTGGCCGCCAATGAAGACGTGAAAGAGTTCTACCTCGGCGTGTCCGGGGCGGGACGCAAGAGCTTCAGGGACATGAAATTTTACCGCCGCCGCAAACGCTGGCTCGCTTGAGGAACACCATGGATTTCGAAAAAGCGAAGGCGCTGTGCCGCTCCTTCCCGGGCTGCACCGAAGACATCAAATGGGGCGCCGACGCTGTTTTCTCGGTCAGCACCAAGATGTTTGCGGTGACCGGCAGCGCGGTGCCGGCGAGCGGCATGAGCTTCAAGGTCGAGGACGAGCGCTTCCTGGAACTGACCGACCGGCCGGGCATCATCCCGGCGCCGTACCTGGCGCGCGCCAAGTGGGTCTATGTCGAAAGCGCCGATGCGCTGGACGACCGCGAGGCCGCTGCACTGTTGCGCCGTTCGTATGACCTTGTATTTGCCAAACTGACCAAGAAGCTGCAGCGCGAGCTGGGAGGTACCGAATGACCGGACACACGCTGGACGAACTGGAAACGCGCGACCCGCAGGTACGCGAACGCGACCTGATGGCGCGCTTGCCGCAGCTGATCGCCCGCGCCCAGCAGGGGCCGGGGTGGGAAGGCATCCTGGCCGGCGTCGACGCCGCCGGCATCGACAGCCGCGCCGCACTGGCGGATCTGCCGATCACCCGCAAGTCGGACCTGAAGACGCTGCAGCAGCGCGCGCTGCCGTTCGGCGGGCTCGCCGCGACGCCAAGCGGCCAGCTGCGCCACATCTACATGTCGCCCGGTCCGATCTACGATCCGGAAGGGCGCGGGCGTGACTGGTGGCGTTTTTCGCGGCCGATGTATGCGGCCGGCGTGCGTGCCGGCGGCCTGCTGCAGAACTGCTTCTCGTACCACTTTACGCCAGCTGCCTTCATGGTCGAAGGCGGCGCCGCGCGCATCGGCTGCACGGTGATTCCCGCCGGCGCCGGCCAGACCGAAATGCAGGTGCAGGCGATGGTCGACCTGCGGCCGGACACCTACGTCGGCACGCCCTCGTTCCTGCGCATTATCATCGAAAAGGCGCGCGAGATGGGCGCCGACATCAGCAGCGTGCAGCATGCGCTGATGGGCGCCGAGGCGCTGCCCGAATCGCTGCGCGCGTGGTTCCGCGACAACGGCGTGCCGCACGTGTTCCAGACCTACGCCTCGGCCGACATCGGCAGCATCGCCTACGAAACGGCCAGCAATGGCGTGCTCAATCCCGGCATGATGGTGGACGAGGATATCATCATCGAAATCGTCCGTCCCGGCACCGGCGAACCGGTGGCGCCGGGCGACACCGGCGAGATCGTGGTTACGCTGTTCAACCAGGACTATCCGCTGATCCGCTTCGCCACAGGCGACATGTCGGCGCTGCTGGTCGATGTGCCGCCGCCCGGCTGCGGGCGCACCAACGTGCGCATCAAGGGCTGGATGGGGCGCGCCGACCAGACCACCAAGGTGCGCGCGATGTTCGTCCATCCGGCGCAGGTGGCCAATATCACGCGCCGTCACCCGTGTATCGTCAAGGCGCGGCTGGTGGTGTCGGGCCGCATGGCGAACGACGAGATGACCTTGCATTGCGAGGTGGCGCAGACGCCGGCGGCGGAAGAAGTGGAGGCGATCGTCGCGTCGATCCGCGACGTGACGAAGCTGCGCGGGCAGGTGAAGCTGGAGGCGCCGGGCACGCTGCCGGACGACGGCAAGCTGATCGACGACCAGCGCGATTACACCTGAGACAGGAGTGATGGGCGCAAATCAGGATGCGCGCAGCGTGGCCGCGCGGCGGGTCGGTTTCGGCTGATTATCCAGCACTTCGGCGAGGTGGGCGATCAGGCTTTCGCGCGCAATAAACGCGTGCTCCTCGGTCAGCCTGGTGGCCAGCTTGGCGTCGCCGCTGGCGATAGCGTTGGCGATTTCCTGGTGCTCGTCCCAGATCGATTCGCGCTGCGCCGACGATTGCAGGACCGCCCCCATCACCCTGCGTAAATGCACCCAGTGCAGCTGGGTCGTTTCGGCGATCAGCGGGTTGCCGGACGCTCGGTAGATCGCCGTGTGGAAGGCGATATCGGCATCGATCATCGCCTTGACGTCCTTGCCGCGCGCCGCCTTGCGTCCGCTGGCGATGATCTCCGGTCCGATCGCGTGCTTCTTCTCGGCGGCGAGGCGCGCGGCCAGCGTGTCGAGCGCGCCGCGGATCTGGTACAGGTGGCCGATCCACTCCGGATCGAGCGGCGCGATCAGGATGCCGCGGCCCGGCGCGTCATGCACCAGTCCATCCTTCTTCAGCAAGCGCAGCGCCTGCAGCACCGGGGAACGCGACACGTTGAGTTGCTCGGCGATTTCCTCCTGCGTGATGCGCACTCCGGGCGCCAGCGAGCCATCGCTGATCGCGTCGAGCAGGGTCTTGTAGACCTCGTCGACGAAATCCTGCCGCACAGGGATCTTTGTGAGTTTGGGAATCATCTTGCTTCCTCTGCATACAGTATTCAACTCCTAGTCTAGCACGCGTTTTAGCGCCCTGTACCATATGGTTACAGCGCTCTGCTTTCCCAAAAGAAAGTAGTCACGAATGGCTACGAAACGCTTGACTTAAAAACCAATCGGCATAAAAATAAACACTGTATACAGAGTACAGAAGCCAACAATGGGTTATTCGATGAACGTTTTTTACGATAAAGATTGCGATCTTTCGCCTATCAAGGGCAAGCAAGTCGCCATCCTCGGCTACGGCTCACAGGGCCATGCCCACGCACAAAACCTGAGCGAATCGGGCTGCACCGTCACCGTCGGCCTGCGCCGCGGCGGCGCTTCGTGCAACAAGGTGGAGGCTGCCGGCCTGAAGGTGGCGGACGTCAACGATGCGGTCAAAGGCGCCGACATCATCATGATCCTGTTGCCCGACGAGAGCATCGCCCAGGTCTACAGCGAGAACGTGGCGCCACAGGCGAAGCAAGGCGCAACGCTGGCGTTCGCCCACGGGTTCAACATCCATTACGGCCAGGTCGTGCCGCGCGCCGACCTCGACGTCATCATGGCCGCGCCGAAGGCGCCCGGCCATACCGTGCGCTCGACCTACAGCCAGGGCGGCGGCGTGCCTCACTTGTTCGGCGAGCAGGCGGTGCTGTGCGGCGGCGCGGTCGAGCCGCTGCACGAACTGAAGCTGATCGTCGACCTGATCTATGAAGGCGGCATCGCCAACATGAACTACGCCATTTCCAACAATGCCGAGTACGGCGAGTACACCGCCGGCCCGAAGATCGTTACCGCAGATACCAAAAACGCGATGCGCCAGTGCCTCAAGGATCTCCAGACCGGCGAGTACGCCAAGAGCCTCATGCTGGAAAACCGGGCCGGCGCGCCGACGCTGATTGCACGCCGCCGGCTGACCGCCGAGCACCCGATCGAGGAAGTCGGCGCCAGGCTGCGAGCGATGATGCCGTGGATCGCCAAGAACAAACTGGTCGACCAGTCCAGGAACTGAGGCGCAAATTCAGGCTTATCCAGCCTGATTCCGCCCATTTTTTATGTATACGGAATTCGGTATTCGCCAGCGCGGCGTGCTTCGCCGTACGCGCACAACTAACCACCTGATCCATTCGAGGAGTGCAGCATGAACACAAGAGACAAGACCCCAGACGGCACCGCGCCAGCCCAGGCAACTGCCACGGTCACGAAGAAGCTGATCCCGTTCGGCGGCTATTACAGCAGCAAGATTCCGGGCCACGATCCGGAACTGACCGAGGTCGGCCCCGGCACGCCAATGGGCGAATACATGCGCCGCTTCTGGCATCCGGTCTGCATGTCGCTGGAACTGACCGACACGCCGCACTTTCTCAAAATCATGGGCGAAGAACTGGTTGCCTTCCGCGACGGGTCCGGGCGCATCGGCCTGCTGCACGCGCACTGCGTCCACCGCGGCGCGTCGCTCGAGTACGGCGCGGTGCAGGAGCGCGGCATCAAGTGCTGCTATCACGGCATGGTGTTCGACATCGACGGCACCTGCCTGCACGTGCCGTTCCCCGTCGGCGAGGAAAAGGAAGCCGAGAAGTATTCGTGCTCGATCAAGCAGGGCGCGTATAAGGCGTTTGAGCGCAACGGCCTGGTGTTCGCCTACATGGGCCCGCCGGAAGACGAGCCACCGTTCCCTGAGTGGGAAGGCAACTTCACCGTCGCCGAAGGCGATGAGCTGGTCCCTTACAGCAATTTCCAACATTGCAACTGGCTGCAGGTGCAGGACAACGCCGCCGACAATTTCCACCCGACCGCGCTGCACTCGGCGAAGAACGTCGTCAACGGCCAGTTCCAGGGCACGACCTTCGACGAAGTTGGCGCCGCGTCGATGGAAGTGGCGCCCGACATGCAGTTCATCCCGATCCACCAGGGCCGCGGCCTGGCCTGCGCCGGTGCGCGCCGGGTCAACAAGGACCGCCTGTTCGTGCGCGTCCAGCACCAGGTGCTGCCGAACCTGAGCCTGCACGCCTACACCTCCGAAGACGGCTCGCAAAAGAAGCTGTTCAGCCGCTTCCACATCGTCCGCTGGACGGTGCCGGTCGACGACGTCAACAGCAAGATGCTCGGCTGGCGCGTGATGGGCCCCGGCATCGACACGCGCGGCATCGGCGACAAGGGCATGGTCGGCTACGAGACCATCGACTTCCTCGAAGGCCAGGTCGCGATGCGCCGCCCTGAGCGTTTCGGCAAGTACAAGCTGGAAGACCTGCCGCCGATTCCGACCGACCACCGCGCGCGCGCCAACTACAAGGAAGCGCAGTACGCGCCGGGCGACTACGAGGCGATCATCAGCCAGCGCCCGATCGCCGTGCATGCCCTGGAAAACCCGACCAAGTTCGACGCCGGCGTGTTCTTGTTCCGCAAGATGCTGCGCGACGCGGTGCGCGGTTCGAACCCGGCCGCCAATCCGGAGCATTTCGCCGCGTGGCTTCGTACCGTCGGCGGCGCACCGAACAGCTACTGCTCGGGCAACGTGTTCGACATTGCCGAAGGCGCAACGGTGGAGGAGGAAGTCGCCAACCGGCGCCACGTGTCGCGCCAGATCGTAGCGATCCTGACCGAAAGCGAATCGCTCAAGGGCGAATCCCGCGCCGAATTCGTGCGCGCAAAGTTCGACGAGCTGGAAAGCTCGGTGCGCAAATAAGTCCGGACGCAAAAGGGGGAAGGAGCCATGGATATGACTGAAGCCACCACCGCCATCGAGCAGGCGCGCTTGTCGCTGCTGGTGCGCCAGATCCGCTTGGAAGCGGCCGGCATCAACTCTTACGAGCTGGTCGATCCGGACGGCGGCGAATTGCCGCCGTTCACCGCCGGCGCGCACATCGACGTGCACCTGCCGAACGGATTGATCCGCCAGTATTCGCTGAGCAATTCGCCGGCGGAGCGGCATCGCTACGTGATCGCCGTGCTGCGCGACGAAAAGGGGCGCGGCGGCTCGAAGGCGCTGCACGAGAGCCTGAAGGTGCAGGACGTGGTGACCTTCAGCCATCCGCGCAACAATTTCTCGCTAGGCGGGCGGGCGCGCAAGGTGATGCTGCTGGCCGGCGGCATCGGCGTCACGCCACTGAAGTCGATGGCGCATGCGTTAGAGGAGGCAGGCATCGAATTCGAATTCCACTACTGCGCCCGCAACGCCGGGTGCGTAGCGTTCGGCACGGAACTGGCCGGTCCTTGGAAGCATGGCACGCCGAACTTCCATTACGATCACGGCAACCCGGCCGATGGCCTCGATATCGCGGGCTTGCTGCGCGAGCATGGCGAAGGCACCCACCTGTTCTACTGCGGCCCGGCCGGCTTCATGCAAGCGTGCGCGAACGCCGCGGCGCACTGGCCGGCCGGAAGCGTGCACTTCGAGCATTTCAAGGCGCCGGAAATCGCCCGTCCGGCCAGCGATGCGGCGCCCTGCAGCTTCGCGGTGAAGATTGCCAGCACCGGCCAGCTGATCGACGTCGCCCCGGGCATCAGCATTGCCGACGCACTCAACGCGGCCGGCGTGCGCATCGAGACGTCCTGCCAGGCCGGCCTGTGCGGCACCTGCAAGGTGCGCTACCTCGAAGGCGAAGTCGACCACCAGGACATGATCCTGGGCGACGGCGAACAACAGCAATGGCTGACGGCATGTGTGTCGCGCGCCAAGGGTCCGCTGCTGGTACTCGACCTGTAATCAACCAAGCATCCAGACACAACAACTCAAGGAGAATCTCATGCCGGACACCATCGAACCAGTTCAAGCCAAACCATCCAACATCTCGATCTACCAGCCGAAGCAGCCCGGCCTGATCTTTCCCGAGATCCCGACCTTCGCCACGCGCGCGGAAGAACGCCAGCACCGCAAGGAGCGCCTGGTCGCCGCTTGCCGCGCCTTCGACCTGCAGGGCTTCGACTACGGCTTTGCCGGCCACCTGACGGTACGCGATCCGGAATTCCCGGAGCTGTACTGGACCAATCCGATGTGCGTGCACTTTTCGCAGGTGAAGATTTCGAACCTGATCTGCGCCGACCACAAGGGCAAGGTCGTCGAAGGCCGCCACGCCATCAACCGCGCCGGCTTCGTGCTGCACGCGGCGGTGCATGAAGCGCATCCGGACATCATCGCGATGTGCCATGCGCATACCGTGTACGGCACCGCGTTCGCCGCGCTGGGCCGCCCGCTCGATCCGATTTCGCAGGATGCGGCTGCGTTCTTCGAGGACCACGTCGTCATCCAGGATGAAGCCGGCCAGGTCGCCGTCGAAGAACAGGCCGGACTGGCGGTATGCGACTGGTTCAAGGACGTCAAGGCGGCGATCCACCAGAACCACGGCCTGCTCACCGCCAGCCGCCACAGCATCGAAGCGGCGGCGTTCTGGTTCATCGCCCTCGAGCGCTGCTGCAAGCAGCAGATGCTGGTCGAGGCAAGCGGCCGCGAGCCGGTGATGGTGTCGCCGGAGCGCGCGCGCTACAGCCGCGAGCACGTCGGCAGCGAATACATCGGCTGGCTGCATTTCCAGACCATTTATGACCAGCTCGTCAACACCCAGCCGGACATGTTCGACTGAACAGTAAAAATCCGTACCATCACCAGATCACAGAATCTACGAATTAAAACGACAGGAGACAAGAACATGGAAATCACACGCCGCAAGTTCATCCAGACAACCGCCGCGCTTGGCGCGATCGGCTTCGCCGGCGCGCCGGCCATTGCACAAGGCGGCACCTTCAATTACAAGGTCGGCACCAACGTCCAGGCCTCGCACTCGATCTATATCCGCCTGACCGAGGCGAGCGAAGCGATCAAGAAAGAAACCGGCGGCAAGGTCAACATCCGCATTTTCCCGAACAGCCAGCTCGGCTCGGACACCGACATGGTCAGCCAGGTCCGCTCCGGCGCGCTCGACATGCTGACCACACCGGGCGTGGTGCTGGCCAACCTGGTGCCGATGGCGTCGCTCAACAGCGTCGGCTTCATCTTCCCTGACTACCCGTCGGTGTGGAAAGCGATGGACGGCAATTTCGGCAACTACATGCGCAGCCACATCGCCAAGACCGGGCTGGTGGTCACCGACAAGATCTTCGATAACGGCTTTCGCCACATTACCGCGCAAAAGCCGGTCAATTCCCCGGCCGACCTGGCCGGCATGAAGATCCGCGTACCAGTCAGCCCTCTGCTGCTGTCGCTGTTCAAGTCGCTCGGCGCCTCACCGACGCCGATCAATTTCAACGAGCTCTACAGCGCGCTGCAAACCAAGGTGGTGGAAGGCCAGGAAAATCCGCTGACGCTGATCGCCAACTCCAAGCTGTACGAAGTGCAGCAAAACTGCGCCATGACCGGGCACACCTGGGACGGCTACTGGATGGTCGCCAACAAGCGTTCGATGGATGCGCTGCCGGCGCCGATGCGCGCGATCGTCAACAAGCACATGAACGCGGCCGCGATGGTGCAGCGCGCCGACAGCGAAAAGCTGGCCGTGTCGCTGCAGGCCGATCTCGGCGCCAAGGGCATGGTGTTCAACCGTCCCGATCCGGCGCCGTTCCGCAAGGCGCTGCAGCAGGCCAGGTTCTACGACGAATGGAAAGCAAAGTTCGGCAACGAAGCGTGGGCGCAACTGGAAGCGGCCGTCGGCAAGCTGGTCTGATCTGTATCCGCGGCGCGAGCGACCATGGCGGCCCGGCGTTGCCGGGTCGCTTGCCTTGCATGGCCAAAAGAAATGAGGCTCTATGAACATCCTGGAAAATAATCAACACATGGCCCGGCTCGACATTCCGTCGGGCATCGGCATCACCTTCGTCAGTCGCTTCGATTCCTGGCTCGGCACCATCGTCGAAGCGAGCGCGGCCCTGCTGGTACTGGTCGAGATCGTCGTGCTGTTTGCCGGCATCGTTGCGCGCTACGTACTACATACGCCGCTGACGTGGTCGGACGAACTGGCATCCGTGCTGTTTTTGTGGCTCGCCATGCTGGGATCGGTAGTTGCCCTCCGCCGCGGCGAACACATGCGCATGACCACGTTCGTCAACGGCGCATCGCCCGACCGGCGCGCCTTCCTCGAAGCATTCGCGATGGGCGTGACGACGGTGTTCCTGGTCATGATCGTCCTTCCGTCGTACGAATTCCTGATCGACGAGCAAGCCATGAATATGCCCGGCATGGGTATCTCCGCGGCGTGGCGCGCGGCGGCGATGCCGGTCGGCGCGGTGCTGATGGTGATGACGGCGGCGTTGCGGCTGTTCCTGGTGGCGCGTTTCACGGCCGCCGCACGCGCCGTGCTGGCCATCGCCGCGGTCGCCGTCGTGCTGCTGTTTGCCCGGCCGATGCTGATGGAACTGGGCAACACCAACCTCGTGATCTTCTTCGTCGGCATGATCTCGGTCTGCGTCTTCCTTGGCGTGCCGATCGCGTTCGCGTTCGGCGTTGCGACCTTCAGTTACCTCGCCTGCACCACCACGATGCCGCTGATCGTGCTGGTCGGCCGCATGAGCGAAGGGATGTCGCACCTTGTGCTGCTGTCGGTGCCGATGTTCGTGTTCCTCGGATTGCTGATCGAGGTCACCGGCATGGCGCGCCGTCTGATCGGCTTCCTCGCTTCGCTGCTGGGGCATGTCCGCGGTGGCCTGTCGTACGTGCTGATCGGCGCCATGTACCTCATTTCCGGCATCTCCGGTTCGAAGGCGGCCGACATGGCCGCGATCGCGCCGGCACTGTTCCCTGAAATGAAAAAGCGCGGCTGCAAGGAAGGCGAACTGGTGGCACTGCTGTCGGCCACCGGCGCGCAGACGGAAACCATCCCGCCCAGCCTGGTGCTCATTACGGTCGGCTCGGTCACGGGCGTATCGATTTCGGCGCTGTTTACCGGCGGTATCTTGCCGGCGCTGGTGGTCGGTGCGATGTTGTGCGTGGTGGTCTGGTTCCGCAGCCGTGGCGAAGACCTGTCGGCGATGCCGAAGCTGTCGCGCCGAGTCATCGGCAGTACCTTGCTCGCGGCCTTGCCGGCGCTGGCGCTGCCGTTCGTGATCCGCGCCGCCGTCGTCGAAGGCGTTGCCACCGCCACCGAAGTGTCGACCATCGGCATCGTCTACTCGGTCATCGTGGGGCTGCTGATCTACCGCGAGTTCGACTGGAAGCGCCTGAAGCCGATGCTGATCGAAACCGCATCGTTGTCCGGTGCAATCCTGCTGATCATCGGGGCGGCGACGGCGATGGCATGGGCCTTGACACAGTCGGGCTTCTCGAACTCGCTGGCCGAAGTGGTCACGGGACTTCCGGGCGGGCGCCTGACCTTCATCGTGGTGTCGATCATCGGCTTCATCATCCTCGGCAGCGTGCTTGAAGGCATCCCGGCGATCGTGTTGTTCGGACCGTTGCTGTTCCCGATCGCCGAAACGGTCGGCGTCCACGACGTCCACTACGCGATGATCGTGATCCTGTCGATGGGCATCGGGTTGTTCGCCCCGCCGTTCGGCGTCGGCTATTACACAGCATGCGCCGTGAGCAAGGTAGATTCGAGCGAAGGACTGCGTCCTTTGATCCCCTACATGATCACACTGCTGCTGGGCGTAATCATCATCGCCGCGGTCCCGTGGATCTCGACGGGCTTCCTGCCAGTGCGTTGATGTAAAAAACCGGGGTCAGACCTAGGTCTGACCCCGGTGTCACGGTCTTAAGGCCAACACTTACAGCGAAAGGCGGGCCCTGGCGGCGTCATATTCTTCCTTCAGGCGCGCCACCATTTCGGCGACCGTCGGCACGTCGTCCATCAGGCCGACGCCCTGCCCCGCGCCCCAGATGTCGCGCCAGGCCTTGGCGCTGCCGGAGCCGAAACTCATCTTGCTCTTGTCCGATTCGGGCAAGGCGTCCGGATCGAGGCCGGCGTTGACGATCGACTTCTTCAGGTAGTTGCCGTGCACGCCGGTGAACAGGTTGGTGTAGACGACGTCGGCCGCGGCCGATTCGACGATCGCATCGCGGTACGCGTCGCTGACGTTCGATTCCTTGGTGGCCAGCCAGCGCGAGCCGATGTAGGCAAAGTCGGCGCCCATCGCCTGCGCCGCCAGAATCGCGTCGCCGGTGGCGATCGAGCCTGACAGCGCCAGCGGGCCACTGAAGAACTTGCGCACTTCGCCCACCAGCGCGAACGGCGACAGCGCGCCGGCATGGCCGCCCGCACCGGCGGCCACCAGGATCAGCCCGTCGACGCCGGCCTCCAGCGCTTTCCTGGCATGGCGGATCGAGATCACGTCGTGCAGCACGATGCCGCCGTAGCTGTGGATCGCGTCGAGCATCTCCTTCGGCGGCGCGCGCAGCGACGAGATGATGATCGGCACCTGGTGGCGCACGCACACCTCCACGTCGTGCGCGAGCCGGTCGTTCGACTGGTGGACGATCTGGTTCACGGCGATCGGGCCGACCCTGGCGAGCGGATTGGCTTGCCGGTACGCGTCCAGCTCGGCCTTGAGGTCGGTCAGCCAGGTGTCGAGCAGTTCGGCCGGCCGGGCGTTCAGCGACGGGAAGGAACCGACGATGCCAGCCTTGCACTGGGCCGCGACGAGCGCAGGTCCGCTGGCGATGAACATCGGCGAACCAATGACAGGAAGGGACAGGTTTTGCAATGCGACGGGCAGCGCCATGACGGACTTTCGAACGGAAGGATTGATCGGAACGGCCATGCCATTATGACGCAAAAAAGAACGATCGTGCTGGAGTCTAGTCGCGATTGACCAGCATTGCGCCGTCGATGCGCGCGGCGCCGGCGCGCACCAGCGCGGCGATCGCCCAGTCGGCCAGCTCGGACGGCTCCTTGTGCAGGAAGCGGCGGCGCGCGCCGGCCAGGATCGGGATCGCGCTGAACATCGCCGGCACATCGGCGATGGCGATCTGCTGGCGCTCGAGCAGCAGGAACTTGAGCATCACCTTGACCGCGTTTTCGGCGTTGCGCTTCGGGTCCGCTTCGAGGAAGTCGAGGCGCGTGCCGGCACGCGCCAGCGCCGCCTTCGCATCGGTGAACGGCGCGCCGTGGCCGGGAATGACCAGGCGCAGATCGAGGCCGGCGATCAGCTCGAGCGTGGCGCGCGCTTCGGCAAAGCCCGATTCGCCATCGAGCTCGGGGAAGATGACGCCGAAGCCGTTCTCCCACAGCGCGTCGGCGGAGATCAGGATGCCTTCGGCGGCGCAGTAGAAAATCAAGGAGCGCGGATCGTGGCCCGGCGCGGCCAGCGCGTGCCAGCGCAGGCCGCCGAGCAGCAGCTCGTCGCCCGGCGCCACGGTGGCGTCGAACGAAAAGCGCGCGCACTGCTGGCCGGTGGCCTTGTAGCTGAGGGCATCTTCATCCCAGGCGCGCACCGAGTCTGCTTCGGCGACCGGAATCGCGGTGGCGCAGCCGTAGTGCGCCTGCAGCGCCGCGTTGCCACCGCAGTGGTCGGAGTGCAGGTGGGTGTTGATGACGCGGTCGAGCCGGCGCTCGCCGAGCGCGTGGCGCACCAGCGCCAGCGTTTGCGGCGCGTGCGTCACGTAGCCGGTGTCTACCAGCGCGGTGTCGTCGCGGCCAGTGAACAGGATGTTATTGGCCGACAGCCAGCCGCGCTCGAAGACGCGCATCGACGCCGGCAAGGTGAACGCGGCGCTCATTTCTTCATCTGGAAGGCCAGCGATATCTTGGCGAACTCGATCAGCAGCTCGCGTGAGCCGCCGTTAAAGGTGGTGAATGAGGTGCCGGTGCGAACCACCATCCGCGGCGGGAACAGCCAGCTCAGATACGGGATGCCGATCATCTTGGCGCCGCGCACGTCGCGCCACTCCACCCGCTTGTCGACCACGAAGCTCTGGCGGATGCCGGCGGCATCGATGGTCGTCACTGAACGCAGGAACCAGTAATAACTGACCATCAGCAGCGCCGCGGCGCACACCAGCATCGCCTTGACGCCGAAGCCGTACGACAGCACCGGGTAGCGCAGCGTGACGCTGACGCCGTAAGCGAGCAAGGCGACCGTCAGCAAACTGGCGAAGGTCTTGAAGCCGGCGCCGTAGGCCGGCCCGATGATGGCGCCGGCAGGTTCGTAAAACTGCATCTAGCGGAACTCCATGTCGGCTTCGCGGCGCCGAATCTCGGCCCACACGGCGCGTTTGTAGTCGTCGCCGGCACTGCCCCACTGGACGATTTCGTCGATCGTGCGCAGGCAGCCGCGGCACAAGCCGGTGTCGGGCGCCATCTCGCACAGGCTGATGCAGGGCGACGGCACCGGAGACTGCTGTTGTTGTTCTGGACTCATGGGCAGAAGATTAGCGCATTCAATCGAATCGCGCTTGACCTGAGATGATGCAGCTGTAGAATACCATCCATGCAGATGGTGTATGGATGCCACGAGGATGATATGGGGACTATGGACGCACGCGAAGTCAAGCCGAAAACTTACGATTCGGAGAAAATCACGATCAATCTCGGCCTGATCGACTTAGGCCAGATAGACCTGCTGGTAAACGAAGGGTTCTATTCGAACCGTACGGACTTGATCCGCACGGCGATCCGGAACCAGCTGAACATCCATGCCGACGTGGTGAGGCAGACCGTTGCACGCAGGAGCCTGGTGCTCGGCATGCATCACTACTCGAAAGCGTCCCTGGAAGCGGCACTCGCCGCCGGGGAACGGCTGCAGATCCAGGTGCTGGGCATGGCCAGCATCGCCAGCGACGTCCCGGCCGAACTGGCCGTGGCGACGATCGAATCGATTTTCGTGCTTGGCACCTTGCACGCCAGCACCGCCGTAAAAACGGCACTGGCAGACCGCATCTTGTGATGCACTTGAACTAAGGAATGCCTAATGAAACTGAACGAAAAAATGTTTGCGCACATGCGTACAGCAACACGCACCCTGCTCGGGCAGGGCCCGGCCGCAGCGACATCGGCGATCCAGAAAGCACTGAACGGCGGCGCTGCCGCTAGAGCGACGCACCAGCCGGCCGCCCAGCCGCAGGCGATGCGCGACATCAATCCGCCGCCGCCGCACGCCGCCCAATCGGCCGCCCCGCAGCAGCCGCCGCCTGAGGCGCCAGCGGCGCCCACGCCGATGACCGACGCGGCCGAAATCATGAGCCGCTTCATGCCGGACATGTTGGCCAACCTCGACCGGGTCCAGGGCGCCGGCATGGCCAACTTCAAGATGCCCAGTTTCGACATGCCGTCGTTCGACCTCGGCGCGATGGGCGGCGCCATGGGTGGCGCGCACGGCCCGGCCGAAGCGCTGCCGGGCAAGTTTATCGACGGCAGCCATACCAATGCGGCCGGCACCCGCGGCTATAAGCTGTACGTGCCGAGCACCTATTCCGGCGAGCAGGCGGCGCCGCTGCTGGTGATGCTGCACGGCTGCACCCAGGATCCGCTCGACTTCGCCAGCGGCACGCAGATGAATCAGCTGGCCGAAGAGCTGCAGTGCCTGGTGGTGTATCCGGCCCAGTCGCAGCAGGCCAACGCGCAGCGCTGCTGGAACTGGTTCAACGCGGTCGACCAGACGCGCGACCAGGGCGAGCCGTCGATCATCGCCGGCATCACGCGCGACGTCATGGCCAGCCATAACGTCGACGACAGCCAGGTGTATGTGGCCGGCCTGTCGGCCGGTGGCGCGATGGCAACCATCATGGGGACGCTGTATCCGGACCTGTATGCGGCCGTCGGCGTGCACTCGGGGCTGCCGTTCGCGTCGGCGCAGGACCTGCCGTCGGCGCTGGCGGCCATGAAAGGCAACTTCCGCCGGCCGCAGTCGCAGGGCAAGGCGATTCCGATCATCGTATTTCACGGCGACAAGGACACGACGGTGCACCCGGCCAATGGCGACGAATTGATTGCGCGGGGAAAGCACAAGGCGGCCAACGACATGGTCGTCGAGCCGGGGCGCGTGCCGGATGGGCACGCCTATACGCGCACGGTGCACCAGCACCCGGACGGCACGCCGCACGCGGAGCAATGGCTGATCCACGGCGCCGGGCACGCGTGGTCGGGCGGCAGTTCGCGCGGCAGTTATACCGATGGCAAGGGTCCGGACGCGAGCCGCGAAATGATGCGGTTTTTCCAGACCAAGCGCTAGGCCGGCTCGTTTTGTAGTTTATCGGTGCAAGCCGGCGGCCACACCAGGGTCTGACCCCACCGGGTCAGACCCCAGACGCGACGGTTTTCAGTTTGTCGGTTTTGATTGGGTTTCTGGCGTTTCGAGGGAAGCGATGTGCTGCCGCAGGCAGGCGGGGCACCAGCAAGCGGCCGGCGCGCCGGGCACCGGTACCACCGCCGGCAGCGCGCTGCACCAGCACGGCGCGGCGGCGCCGCCGGCCATTGCGCAGGCGAACGTGGCGCCGCAGCCGGTGCAGGTGCTCATGCGGCCTCCCGGCAGGCGTGGAGTGTCGGCGTGGGAATCATATCGGCCTACAGTAGCGCAACAGGAATTAAAATACAACAAGATCGCCCTATAATGGTCGCAGCCCGAACCCGCTTGTTCCTGTAAAATCTCGTCAAATTCATTTGGACCCGCCATGACCGCTGCCATTCCCAAGCTTCCTACCGACCTTCAAGATGACCTGACCAAGGTATCGCCGCAAATCAAGGCGCAAATCCTGGCGGAAGCGCTGCCGTATATCCGTAACTTCCACGGCAAGACGATCGTCATCAAATACGGCGGCAACGCCATGACGGACGAGCGCCTCAAGCACGGCTTCGCGCGCGACGTCATCCTGCTCAAGCTGGTCGGCATGAATCCGGTCGTGGTGCACGGCGGCGGCCCGCAGATCGATAATGCGCTCAAGAAAATCGGCAAGCAAGGCACCTTTGTGCAAGGCATGCGCATCACCGACGAAGAGACCATGGAAGTGGTCGAGTGGGTGCTGGGCGGCGAAGTGCAGCAGGATATCGTCATGCTGATCAATCACTACGGCGGCCAGGCAGTCGGCCTGACCGGCAAGGACGGCGGCCTGATCCGCGCGCGCAAGATGTCGATGCCGGACCGCGAAAAGCCGGGCGAGTTCCTCGACATCGGCTTTGTCGGCGAAATCGACGCCATCAACCCGGCGGTGGTGAAGGCGCTGCAGGACGACGCCTTCATCCCGATCATCTCGCCGATCGGTTTCGGCCAGGATGGCCAGGCGTACAACATCAACGCCGACGTCGTCGCCGGAAAAATCGCGGAAATCCTGAAGGCCGAAAAGCTGATCATGATGACCAACATCGCCGGCGTGCAGGACAAGAAAGGCAACCTCGTGACGGACTTGTCGGCGCGCGAAATCGACGAGATGTTTGCCGACGGCACCATCTCCGGCGGCATGCTGCCGAAGATTTCATCGGCGCTGGACGCGGCCAAGTCGGGCGTGAATACGGTACACATCATCGACGGGCGCATCGAGCACTCGTTGCTGCTCGAAGTCTTGACCGAACAGGCATTTGGCACTATGATCCGGTCGCACTAACTTTTTTGGTGACGCAATGCTCGGCAAGCCGAGCAACTTCCTGCGCCACCAATGCAGTCGCCCTTTTAGCTCAGTGGTAGAGCACTCCCTTGGTAAGGGAGAGGCCACGTGTTCAATCCACGTAAAGGGCACCACTTCCGCGCAGCACCTCAGTACACCCGCTCCACCGTCAATCCCCTCGCACGCAACAGCTCAGGCACGCTGCCTTTGCCGATCAGGTGCAGCAATCCGATCGCCGCCACCGCCTTGTTTTCCCGCTCCAGCAATTGCGCCAGCTTGTCGGCCATGCCGACGTTGCGCCCGGCCAGCAGCACGTCGCGCGTGAAGCGGCCGGAAAAGGTCGCATCGGTGTCAAGGCGCAGCGCCAGCGCGTCGAGCGCGGCCCGGTCGGCGTTGCGCCAGGCGTCGGTGAGCTGGGTGATCTCGGCGCGGTGCTTGCCCGATTCGATCAGCGTGACCGCGTCCTCCAGGTAGCGCAACTGCTCGGCCTCGGTCAGCTTGTTGAACAGCGCCATCTGGCTACCCGCCGATTCGAGTCCCACCACTTTCGCCTTGCCGGCGCGCGCCAGCGTGGCCAGGTGCGCGTCCACGCCAAGATCGACGCGGAAGCCCTGCACGCCAAATTCGTGCACCGCCAGCACGATCGCCACTACCCACGGCTTCAGCGGCGCCAGCGCGGCCGGATCCATGCCCGCCTTTTGCAGCAGCGGCGCCAAGCGCGCCGCCAGTGGCGGCGGCAGCGGCTTGCCCGGGCTGGCCAGGCCGTAGTCGCGCATCGCCGCGGCCGCTTCCGCCGGCGCCATCGCCGGGTCGATTTCCAGCGCCAGCGTCGCCGCTTCCGCCACCGCCTGCGTGATGCGCGGCTCGAGCGGATAGAATTCGGCCACGCCCAGATGGATGGTGCCGAACAAGTGCATCGTGTGTCCCTTGCCGGTCACCTTGAACAGCGCGCCGCGGTCGGCGCCGAACGCCGCACCGCAGGCCAGATAGAACAGGCTGAAGAAGACCACTATAATCTGACGTCTCATCGCATTCTTTGTTGACATTTTAATAAAGTTGCCCGTGCCAAATCATAACCCGTCGGCGCCCCTGTGGCTGTTCGATCTTGACAACACGCTGCATGACGCATCGCATGCGATCTTCCCCTTGATCAGCGCGAACATGAACACCTACATCGCTCGCGTGCTCGGCGACGTCGACACGCCGGCGACGATGGAGCAGGTCAACGCGGCGCGCCTGGGCTACTGGAAGCGCTACGGCGCCACCCTGCTCGGCATGATCCGCCACCACGAGGTCAAGGCTGCCCACTTCCTGGCCGAGACGCACGACCTGGCCGACCTGGCGCAGATGATCCGCGCCGAACGGGGGCTGGCGCGCATGCTGCGCAGCCTCCCGGGCCGCAAGATCCTGCTGACGAACGCGCCGACCGTGTACTCGCGCGACGTCATGCGCCACCTCGGCTTGCAGCGCCACTTCAGCCACCACATCGCCATCGAGAACATGCACGTGCACGGCCAGCTGCGGCCGAAGCCGTCGAAGCTGATGCTGCGCCGCCTGCTGCGCCGGCACGGCGTTGCGGCGCACCGCTGCATCCTGGTCGAGGACACGCTGGCGAACCTGCGCACCGCGCGCCAGCTCGGCGTGCGCACGGTGTGGATCACGCAGTACCTGCGCATCAGTGATCCGATCGGCACCGCGCCGCTGCCGCGGATGCTAAAACGCCCCGCTTACGTCGATGTCAAAGTAAAATCTGTCCGACAGCTGCCCGCCCGCCTGCACCAGCTGCGCTGATCCGATTCAGTCCAACCCTCCACCTTGATCGAGAACACATGGCAAGCACCAAGCCGGGTCAGCGCAAACTGCAAATCCTCCAGGCCCTGGCCGGAATGCTCGAGCAGCCGAAAGGCGAAAAGATCACCACCGCTGCGCTGGCGGCGCGGCTCGACGTGTCGGAAGCGGCGCTGTACCGCCACTTCGCCAGCAAGGCGCAGATGTTCGAGGGCCTGATCGAATTCATCGAGTCGAGCGTGTTCGGCCTGATCAACCAGATCGCCGAACGCGAAGAGGGCGGCGTCGACCAGGCTCGCGCGATCCTGCAGATGCTGCTCGGTTTTGCGGCGAACAACCCGGGCATGACGCGCGTGCTGATCGGCGACGCGCTGGTCAATGAGGACGACCGCCTGCAGCTGCGCATGAACCAGTTCTACGACAAGGTCGAGCTGGCGTGCAAGCAGTCGCTGCGCCTGGCCGTCACCCAGGGCCACGGCGCCGAAGCCGATGTCACCGCGCGCGCCAGCCTGCTGGTGAGCTACGTGGTGGGCCGCTGGCACCGCTACGCCAAGAGCGGCTTCAAGCAAAATCCGACCGAAGGCACTACCGTGCAGATCGCGCTGCTGCTTGCGGCCTGAAGCGCCTTTCGTACCGCATGAACACTGCAGACTGTTACGCCCTGCTTGACGACGCCAGCGACTCGGCGGCCGCGCTCTCGCGCCTGTACACGGAATACGCCGGCACCCTCGCCTGCGCCGACGCGGCGCAATGGCCGCAGCTGCTGGCCGACATGCAGGACGCGCTTGGCCGCGGCCTGCACGCAGTGGCGCTGCTGACGTACGAACTTGGTGGCCACCTGCTCGGCACCGGCGCGCACCCGGTGGCCGGGCCGCTGGCGCAGGTGCTGCTGTTCGAGCGCTGCGAGCACCTGTCGCAGCCGCAGGTGGCTGCGTGGCTGGCCGCGCGTGCCGATCACGGCGCAGGCCCTGCCGGCATCGGCGCCGTGCGCGCCAACGTCGACGAAGCGCAGTTCACCGACGCGCTGGCGCGCATCCACGCGTATATCGAGGCCGGCGACACCTACCAGGTCAACTACACCTACCGGCTGCGCTTCGACGCCTTCGGCTCGCTGCCGGCGATGTACGAGCGACTGCGCGCACGCCAGCCGGTGCCGTACGGCGCGCTGATCGCCCTGCCCGGCGGCGACGCGGTGCTGTCCCTGTCGCCCGAGCTGTTCGTGTGCCACGCCGGCGGCGAACTGCTGGCGCGGCCGATGAAAGGCACCGCGCCCGCCGGTGACGACGACGTCGACAACGCGCAGCGCGCGCGCGCGCTGGCGGCCGACAGCAAGAACCGCGCAGAAAACCTGATGATCGTCGACCTGCTGCGCAACGACCTGGGACGGGTGGCGGTGACCGGCAGCGTGGCCGTGCCGGCGCTGTTCGACGTCAAGCGCTACAGCAGCGTGCTGCAGATGACGTCGACGGTGACGGCCAGGCTGCGCCCCGATGCCACGCTGGCCGGCATCTTCGCCGCGCTCTACCCGTGCGGCTCGATCACCGGCGCGCCGAAGCGGCGCACGATGGAGATCATCCGCGAACTGGAGCCGGCGCCGCGCGGCATCTATACCGGCGCAATCGGCTGGTTCGATCCGCCCGCGGGCGGCGCGGCGATCGGCGACTTTTGCCTGTCGGTGCCGATCCGCACGCTGGCGCTGCAGCCGGAAACGGGCGGCGTGCGCGCCGGCGAAATGGGCGTCGGCGCGGGCATCGTGTTCGACAGCGACGCCGCCGATGAATACGCCGAGTGCCGGCTGAAGGCGCGCTTCCTCACCGGGCTGGAAAACCAGTTCGAGCTGTTCGAGACGCTGCGCGCCAGCCGCGACGAAGGCTGCCGCCACCAGGAACTGCACCTGGCGCGGATGGCGGCATCGGCGCGCTATTTTGACTTTGCCTTCGATGGAGGCGCGGCCGTGGCCGCGCTTGACGCGGCTTGCGCCGCCTTTGCGCCGGAGCTGCGCTACCGGCTGCGCCTCGCGCTTGGCGCCGACGGCCAGTTCGCCGTCCAGAGCGCGCCGCTGGCGCCGATCGCCGAACCGGTCGGCCTGCTGCTGGCCGACGATGCGACGGTGGCCGACGACCTGTTCCTGCGTCACAAGACCAGCATCCGTTCGCGCTACGACGCCGGCTGGCGCGCCGCCGAGCAGCAAGGCGGCTTCGACACGCTGTTCTTCAACCAGCGCGGCGAGCTGGCCGAGGGTGGCCGTTCGAATGTGTTTGTGCGTATCGGCGGGCGCTGGGTCACGCCGCCGCTGGCGAGTGGCGTGCTGGCGGGGGTGATGCGTGGAGTGCTGCTGTCGGCGCCGGCGTGGAATGCACACGAAGGCATCATTACGCGCGCCATGCTGGAAGAGGCGGACGACATCGTCGTCTGCAACGCGCTGCGCGGACCGCTGCGCGCTTACCTGATGTGTTAAGCGGACGGAAACGCAGCGCCGTTTCAGACCGATAGCCTTTGAGTCGACGGTCTTGCGAATCCCCCGGGGTCAGTGCCGACAATCGGACACGAACTCGGCACTAATCGACATCACGCCCTGCATTTGCGGATGCGAATCCCCCGGGGTCAGTGCCGACAATCGGACACGAACTCGGCACTAATCGACATCACGCCCTGCATTTGCGGATGGGGCCGTGTCCGAATGTCGGCACTGACCCCGGGTTTTATCGTGTTTGCTTAAGAGAATCTCGGCACTTGCCCCACCTTACCGGCGATCTCGGGAACCTAGACGAAGGCCAAGATGGAACTGCTGCGCTACCTCGACAACACTTTTCTGACCCGGACCCAGCTGTTAGAGGCCACAGGAATCGATGCCACCGCGCCGGCGGGGCTGGCGGGCATGCCGAAACCATCCTACCGGCGGAGACTTGATGTCGGGTGCGACTCATTTTTCGGGGCGCACGCGGAGCAGCACCAGGTCGATTACCGTGCCAGCGGCTATTCTTCTTGGATCGGGACCCTGCTGGCGCTGTGCGCCGAAACCGATGGGCGCCCGTCCGATCCGAGCAGTGCCCGTCACCGAGGACTTGCGAATCCCCCAGCGAATCCCCGAGGGTCAGTGCCGACAATCGAATCCCCGAGGGTCAGTGCCGACAATCGGACACGAACCCGGCACTAATCGTCAGCGCACCCGCACCACGGATGGGGCCGTGTCCGAATGTCGGCACTGACCCCATTTTAGAGGTGGAGCAAGAGAGCGCTCACTGCGATTAGCCGGCCAGCGCCTGCTCGATCTTGGTCACCATCTGCTTGTCTTCCGGCGTGACCTTGCTCGGGAAGTATTCCAGCACCTTGCCGTCGCGGCCGATCAGGTACTTGGTGAAATTCCACTTCGGTTCCTTGCCGGTCTGCTTGATCAGGCTCGCATGCAGCGGATTGGCGGCAGCGCCGGTTACCGACGATTTCGAGAACATCGGGAACTTGACGCCATAGGTGTTGTAGCAGAAGTCGGCGATCGCTTTCGAGTTGCCCGGTTCCTGCTTGCCGAAGTCGTTCGACGGGAAGCCGAGCACCACCAGCCCCTGCTTGCCGTACTTGGCGTACATCTTCTCGAGCCCCTCGTACTGGTTGGTAAAACCGCAATAGCTTGCCGTGTTCACAACCAGCACTACCTTGCCGGCGTACTGGCACAGGTTCTGCGGCGCCTCGTCCTGCAGCCGGTTAAAGGTTTGATTCAGGATGGCAGGACAGGCTGGCGCCGGCGCCGCGGCGGGCGCTGCGGCAGGGCCCTGGGCCAGAACGGCGCCGGACGAAACCGACAGCAAGGCAGCCGACAGGGACAGCAGGGCAATCGAGGTCTTGGACATGGTTTTTCCATACGGTAGGCAAGCGGGAATTCATTCTATGTCAATTTGGCAGCGCGCGCCCGCGCAACGGGTGTGTTGATCGAATGCACGGAAAAAGCGATGTCGGTGATGCTGCACGGCAATATTTGGTATGATCGCTCATCACATAAGGAACTTGCCCCATGTCGGACATCCGCCTCAACACTGCCGTCAGCACGCACTTCCTGGACAAACTGGTCCGGTTGGCACGCGCCAGGCCGGTGACTGCCACGCAGGAGATCGTCGACATGCACGGGGTCACGCTGGTGGCGCGCGGCAACCACCTCGGCGACGAGCATTTCGACGTTTTGCGCGGCGCGAAGCTGAAAAAGACGATCGAATCGTCGCTGCGGGTGGACGACGCGGTCGACACCGGCCTGGTCGTCAGCACCGCCAAGCGCGTGCTCGACACCAGCGCGCCGATCAACCGCATCCTGCTCGCCACCGGCGGCGGCGGCGCCACGCCGCTGGCGCACCTGGCACGCATCGAGTTCAGCGAGCCCATGCGGATGCTGCTGACGCTGGCCCAGCACGACAACCCGCACGCACTCGAACACGGCATCAGCGTCAGCCTGCTGTCGCTGTGCATGGCCAGGAAGCTGAAACTGTCGGACGACGAGCAGCATGTCGCCGTGCTGGCCGGACTGCTGCACGATATTGGCGAGCTGTATATCGCGCCGGCATGGCTCGAACCGGGCAAGCGCCTGCTGCCGCGCGAGTGGGCACACCTGGTGAATCATCCGCGCCTGGGCCAGATACTGGTCAGCGAGCTGGCGTCGTACCCGCCGGCGGTGGGCCGCGCGGTGGCCGAACACCACGAGCGCAGCAACGGCACCGGCTATCCGCGGCAGTCGTCCGGCAAGCACATCAGCGCGCCCGGACAGGCGGTGGCGGTGGCGGAGATGATCGCCGGCGTGCTGGGCAAGGACAACCCGCTCGAGCGCGCCGAGCTGGCGCTCAAGCTGGTGCCTGGCGAGCATGCGCGCGAGCTGGTATCGGCCATTTCGGGCGCGCTCAAGCTCGAATCGAACTACCACGCTGCCGCGCACGACGAGACGCTGGGACGCGAAGACACGCGGCGGCTGTTCCGGCGCATCTGCGCGGTACTCGACCTCGGCGAAGAGATGGTGGACGGCCCTGGCGCCAAGTCGCCGCACTCGCGCGAACTGCTGGAGCAGGCGCTCGAACGCATCCTGACCATCCAGCGCGCCTTCGTCAGCACGGGACTGGACGCCTACCTGAACGCCAATCACGGACTGGTGGAGGCGCCGGACGGCAAGCTGATGTTTGAAAAGGCTGTCGCCACGCGCGAGATCCAGTGGCGCCTGCGCGACATCGCGCGCGACCTGGCGCTGCACACGGCGCGTTCGCCGGACGAGAAGATGGTGTTCGCCAGCCTGATCGAACTGCTCGACGACGACTCCGACCGCGCGCTGACGCATGAAGCGCAAGTGGCGGTGCCGAAGCTGGCGGCGCTGTCGCAGAAATCGTTCGCCGGCAGCCTGCCGTATGCGAGCTGATGCGTTCGCAGCCGCGCGAGAAAACCATCGCCAAAACTACTTACAGTGTTCGCAGAATCCGGCCAGGTCGGATTACTCGATTTTCAGTTTCGCCATCTCGGCGTCGAACTTGGGGAAACTCAACTTCAGGTCTTCGAGGATTTCGAGCAGCAAGGTCGAAATCAGCAGGTTGCGGTGCGTTTTCGAATTGGCCGGAATCACGTACCACGGCGCGTGGTCAGTATCGGTCGCGACAATGGCACGCTGGTACGCCTGCTGGTACTCATCCCACTTCTTGCGCTGCACGACGTCGTTCGGATCGAACTTCCATTGTTTGTCGGGATCGATCAACCGCTCTTCCAGCCGCTTACGCTGCTCGTCCTTGGAAATGTGCAGGAATACCTTGACGATGATGGTGCCCGACTCGGCCAGCATGCGCTCGAAATCGAGGATCTGGGCGTAGCGCCGTTTGCACTCTTTCTCATCGATCATGCCCTGCACCACGGTAATCAGCACGTCCTCGTAATGGCTGCGGTTGAACATGACGATCTCGCCCGCCACCGGCACGTGCGGGTGGATGCGCCACAGGAAATCGTGCGCCAGCTCGGTGCTGGTCGGCGCCTTGAAGCCGACCGCGCGCAGACCCATCGGATTGATGCCATTGAACAGCGCGGTGATGGTGCCGTCCTTGCCCGACGTATCCATCCCCTGCAGCACCAGCAGCAACTTGTGCGAGCGCTGCGCGTACAGCATCTCTTGCAGGCGCGCGATCTGGCCGGTGAGCTCGGTGGTCTGATCGCGCTCTTGTTGCTTGGTCTCGCCCTTGCTGTCGCCACTGTTGCCGTCGCGCAGAGGCTTGTCGTCGGCATCGTCCTCGCGCACCTTGAAATTTTTACCGGCGCGGAAACGTTCGCCCGCTTTCACGGTTGCTCCGTGGCGGCGTCCAGCGCTTTGCGCTCGATTTTCATGCAGCGGTTCATCACCACGTCGAGCCCGGCGGAAGAGACCATGTCGGCCGCCGCCTGGTTTTCGATGCCAAGCTGCATCCACAAGCAGCTGGCGCGAATCGCGATGGCGTCACGCGCGATCTCCGGGATCTCTTCGGATTTGCGGAAGCAGTCGACGACGTCGATCCGCAGGCCCTCGGCGCCGAGCGCGGTGGCGGCATCGCGCAGGTTGGCATACACCGGCTCGCCAAGAATCTGCTGGCCGGCGCAGGTCGGGTTGACCGGCACGATGCGGTAGCCGTGGCCTTGCAAAAAGGCGGCTACTCCATGGCTGGCGCGCTCGGGCTTGGGCGACAGGCCGACCACGGCGATGGTGCGGGCGTCTTCGAGGATCTGGCGGATGGTCTTCATGGCGGGTAGATGGGTCAGTTGGGATGCCAGAAGCGTAACAGTTCGCCCGGGCGAATGTCGCCACAGTGCGGCGACGCCTGCGACGGCGTGGCTTTCCGGCGGCAAATGTGAAAAGATAGCGCTCTCAGCTATGGAGTGCGCGAAATGACATTGAAGACTTGCCTGGCCCACGCTTTGTTCGCCGCCGGCGCCGTGCTCGCCGGCACGGTGTCGGCACAGACGCTGACAGACGTCGAGCGGCGCATTGTGCCCGTTGCCCAATGGGGCGGCACGCCCGCCGACGCGGCGCTTGCGCGCAAGCACGAGATCACGCGCATCACGCTGCACCACCAGGGCGAGCCGTTCCCGCTCGGCAAAGACCCGGTGCAGTACCTGCGCAACCTGCAGACCTGGTCGCGCACGACCAAGCGCTGGCTCGACATTCCGTACCACTACATCATTGACCTGGACGGCAATATCTATGAGGGCCGCAAGATCGAATACGCAGGCGACACCAATACCGAATACAACCCGACCGGGCACGCGCTGATCGAAGTGGTGGGCAATTTCGAGGAAGTGCAGCCGAACCAGAAACAGCTCGACGCGACGGTCGACCTGATGGCGCTGCTGGCGGCGAAGCATAAGGTGTCGATCGACACGATCGCGGGGCACAAGGATCACTCGGCGAGCACGGTGTGCCCGGGCGCCAACCTGTACCACTATCTGCAGCATGGCTACTTCCGCCAAAAAGTCGCACTGCGCCTGGCCGCCGAGCAGTAGTAAATCCTCGCTACAACCGCTACCTTATAAACCGTCGTGTTCGCCAATGGCGAACACGACGGTTTTATGGCTAGCTATCAAATCAGATTAGCTACTTGCTGAGTTCTGCCAGACGCGCGCGCAGCAGTTGCGCCTTTTGCGGATCGCGCTCATCGGCGGCAAGCTTTGCCAGCGCCATCTTTTGGGCGCTGACCAGCGCATCGGCCGCAGCCACTTTCACATCCGGCGTGACGCCCGTGCCTTCCCAGTTGGTCTTGCTGATCGGGTTGATCGCCCTGCCGCTCGGCACGAACACGCTGAAATGGGGCGTCAGCTGCCGCATGCCGCCGGGATTGGCGCCGCCGCGCGTGGTCTCGCCGATCAATGTTGCGCGCTTGAGCTGTTGCAGGTTGTAGCTGAACTCTTCGGCGCCGGAAAAAGTGCGCGGGCCAGTCAGCACATAGACCGGCTTCTGCTGCCCATACTTTTTCCCTGGCACGTCTTCGGTTGTCCAGAACTCCTCGGTGCGCTCGCCTTCGCGCCAGTACAGATTGTTCAGGTGGGTGCGCTTGTCGAACAGATAGCTGCTGAGGAAGGCGATGCTGTCCGGGCTGCCACCACCATTGCCGCGCATGTCGATGATCAACGCGTCGCTGTCGGCCAGCTGCGTCATCGCCGCGCTGAGCGCCTTGTCGACGTACTTGACCGGGCCGAAGCCCTGCGTTTCCAGGTAGCCGATATTGCCGGGGAGTTTTTCCACTGTGCCGAGGCCGTAATTCATCGACTTGGCGCGCGCTCGAAAGCGCGCCTCGTCTTCGGCCGTGGGCGCCGGACGAGGGCCGGTTAGCCGCGGCGGCGCCGGCGTGTCGCTGTAGCGCACGTTCAGGTGAAGGTAGCCGCTGACGGCTTGCAGTTCGCTCGTCAGCAACACCGCGAGTCCCTGCGCGTCGGCCGCACGGTCATAATCGCCCCGTTTCTGCCTGGCGCGCAAGGCATCTTCTAGCTTGCCGGCAACTTCAGGAAAGACGTAGTAGGCGTTCAGCTCGCGGACCAGGTTGTCGATGAGCCGGGCACGGCTGGCGGCGTCGATGGCGGTTTGCGCCATGCCGGACGGCGCCTGCAACAACAGCACGGCCGCGATGCAGGAGGCGGAGAACTTGCGCATGCGGCTGACTTTCCATGGTTGCAATGGCGCCAACTATAAAGCATTCCAATATGCAGCATAGAAAATAAAAAAAGGCAGCCGAAGCTGCCTTTTCATTGATGCATGAGTTGCGTTACCGCGTCTTGCGCAGGCGGGCGATTGCCGCCAGCTGGGCGATCGCGGTGGCCAGCTCGGACTGCGCCTTGGCGTAGTCGATCTTCGATTCCTTGTTGACCAGCTGCTCTTCGGCCAGTTTCTTGGCTTCAATCGCTTTTGCTTCGTCAAGGTCGTGACCGCGGATCGCGGTATCGGCCAGAACCGTCACGCCGTTCGGCTGCACTTCCAGGATGCCGCCCGCGACGAAGACGAACTCTTCTTCTTCGCGGCCAACTACCTTGATCCGTACAGCACCCGGCCTGATGCGCGTGATCAGCGGGGTGTGCTTGGGATAAATCCCCAGCTCACCCGCTTCACCCGGCAACGCGACGAACTCGGCTTCGCCTGAAAAAATCAGGGACTCAGCCGATACAACGTCAACGTGAATTGTGTTTGCCATGTGTTGTCCTATCGGTGTGAAGGAGCGCGATTAACCGAGCTTCTTGGCTTTTTCGATTGCTTCTTCGATCGTGCCAACCATGTAGAACGCTTGCTCAGGCAGGTGGTCCAGTTCGCCCGATGCGATCATCTTGAAGCCCTTGATCGTGTCTTTCAGCGAAACGTACTTGCCCGGCGCGCCGGTAAACACTTCAGCAACGAAGAACGGCTGCGACAGGAAACGCTGCATCTTACGTGCGCGCGAAACCAGCAGCTTGTCTTCAGGAGCCAGCTCGTCCATACCCAGAATCGCGATAATGTCGCGCAATTCCTTGTAGCGCTGCAAGGTACCCTGGACAGCGCGCGCGGTATCGTAGTGTTCCTGGCCGACGACGAGCGGGTCAAGCTGGCGCGAGGTCGAGTCGAGCGGATCGACCGCAGGGTAGATACCCAGCGAGGCGATGTCACGCGACAGGGCAACGGTCGAGTCCAAGTGAGCAAAGGTGGTCGCTGGCGACGGATCGGTGTAATCGTCCGCCGGCACGTACACGGCCTGCACGGAGGTGATCGAACCGGTCTTGGTCGACGTGATGCGCTCTTGCAGACGGCCCATCTCTTCGGCCAGGGTAGGCTGGTAACCCACGGCCGATGGCATACGGCCCAGCAGTGCGGATACTTCGGTACCTGCCAGCGTGAAGCGGTAAATGTTGTCCACGAAGAACAGAACGTCTTTGCCTTCGTCACGGAACGACTCGGCGATCGTCAGGCCGGTCAGCGCGACGCGCAGACGGTTACCTGGCGGCTCGTTCATCTGGCCGTAGACCATCGCCACTTTCGAGTTCTCTGGATTCTCCAGATCGACAACCTTGGCATCAGCCATCTCGTGGTAGAAGTCGTTACCTTCACGAGTACGCTCACCGACACCGGCAAACACGGAAACACCCGAGTGCGCCTTTGCGATGTTGTTGATCAGTTCCATCATGTTGACGGTCTTGCCGACGCCGGCGCCGCCGAACAGGCCGACTTTACCGCCTTTGGCAAACGGGCACACCAGGTCGATCACCTTGATGCCGGTTTCCAGCAGCTCTTGCGATGGCGACAGTTCGTCGTATGCAGGAGCGACGCGGTGGATCGATGCGGTCTGCTCGTGCGAGACAGGGCCGCACTCGTCGATCGGATTGCCCAGCACGTCCAGAATGCGGCCCAAGGTCGCCTTACCGACCGGTACCATGATTGGCTTGCCGGTGTTCTGGATTGCCATGCCGCGACGCAGACCGTCGGAGGTACCCAGCGCAATGGTACGGACAATGCCGTCGCCGAGCTGCTGTTGTACTTCCAGGGTCAGTTCGGAGCCCGCCATTTTCAGTGCGTCAAAAACCTTAGGCATTGCGTTGCGTGGAAACTCAACGTCAACAACAGCGCCAATACACTGAACGATTTTGCCATCAGCCATGTTCGTTCCTTCTATATATATTTAAAAACGGGTTAGACCGCTGCCGCACCGGCGACGATCTCGGAGAGTTCTTTGGTAATCGCTGCCTGGCGGGTCTTGTTGTAGACCAGTTTCAGCTCGCCAATGACGCTGCCGGCATTGTCGCTTGCCGCCTTCATCGCGACCATTCGCGCCGATTGCTCGGATGCGAGGTTTTCGGCGACCGCCTGGTATACCAGCGCTTCTACATAGCGCACCAGCAGTTCATCGATCACGGTTTGCGCTTCCGGCTCGTAGATGTAGTCCCAAGAGTGGTTACCCTTGTCGCCTTCGAGCTTGTCAGCGGCCAGCGGCAGCAACTGCTCCACCATCGGCTCTTGCTTCATCGTGTTAATGAACTTGGTGTAGCACAGGTAGACGGCGTCGAGCTTGCCTTCCTGGTATTCGTCGAGCATGACCTTGACTGGCCCGATCAACTTTTCCAGGTGCGGCGTATCGCCAATCTGGACCGCGTGCGACACGACCCGGATACCTACCCGATTCAAAAAACCCAAACCCTTGTTGCCAATGGCAACGGCTTCAATCTTGTTGCCAGCTGTTTCCAGCTCGCGCGTTTTCTGCGTCATCATCCGCAGGATGTTGGTGTTCATGCCGCCGCACAGACCCTTGTCGGTCGTAACGACGATGAAGCCAACAGCCTTCGCCTCGACGTTCTTGGCTTGCGCCATGAACGGGTGCGTGTATTCCGGATTTGCAGAGGCAAGGTTGGCGGCGATATTACGAATCTTGTCACTGTAGGGACGGGCGGCCCGCATGCGATCCTGCGCCTTGCGCATTTTCGATGCGGCGACCATTTCCATCGCCTTGGTGATCTTCTTCGTATTCTCTACGCTCTTGATCTTGCCTCGTATCTCTTTGCCTGATGCCATGAGTCCTTACTCCTTTTGCGCTACCGGCGCCCCGTGCGGGCGACGCCGTTAAAGACAATTAATATGCGCCGGATTTCTTGAAGTCAGCAACAGCGGCAGCCATGGCAGCTTCGCCATCTTTGTCGAGCTGCTTGGTCTCTTCGATCTTGGACAGGAGCGCAGCTTGCTTGGTCTTCATGTAGCCGTGCAGGCCAGCCTCGAACGCCAGGACCTTCTTCACTTCGATGTCGTCGAAGTAGCCCTTGTTCACTGCGAACAGCGACACGGCCATCAGCGAGATCGACAGCGGCGAGTACTGCGCCTGCTTGAGCAGTTCGGTGACGCGCGCGCCGCGGTCGAGCTGCTTGCGGGTCGACTCGTCCAGATCCGATGCGAACTGCGCGAACGCAGCCAGTTCACGGTACTGCGCCAGGTCGGTACGGATACCGCCGGACAGGTTTTTGATGACCTTGGTCTGGGCGGCGCCACCGACGCGCGATACCGAGATACCCGCGTTAATCGCTGGACGGATGCCGGCGTTAAACAGCGAAGTGTCCAGGAAGATCTGGCCGTCGGTAATCGAAATGACGTTGGTCGGCACGAAGGCGGAAACGTCGCCAGCTTGCGTTTCAATGATCGGCAGTGCGGTCAGCGAACCGGTCTTGCCTTTGACGGCGCCGTTGGTGAACTTCTCGACATAGTCGGGGTTCACGCGTGCTGCGCGCTCGAGCAGGCGGCTGTGCAGGTAGAACACGTCGCCAGGATACGCTTCGCGGCCTGGTGGACGGCGCAGCAGCAGCGAGATCTGGCGATACGCAACAGCTTGCTTGGACAGGTCGTCGTAGACGATCAGTGCGTCTTCGCCGCGGTCGCGGAAGTATTCGCCCATGGCGCAACCCGAGTACGGGCTGATGTACTGCATCGCGGCCGACTCGGAAGCCGATGCGGCGACGACGATGGTGTACTCCATCGCGCCGTGCGTCTCGAGCGAGCGCACGATGTTCTTGATGGTCGATGCCTTCTGGCCGATCGCGACGTAGATGCACGTCATGTCCTGGCCCTTCTGGTTGATGATCGCATCGATCGCGACAGCCGACTTGCCGGTCTGGCGGTCACCAATGATCAGCTCGCGCTGGCCACGGCCGATCGGTACCATCGAGTCGATCGACTTCAGGCCGGTCTGCATAGGCTGCGACACGGACTGACGGGCGATTACGCCCGGGGCGATCTTTTCGATTGGCGCGGTCAGCTTGGCGTTGACAGGACCCTTGCCGTCGATCGGCTGGCCCAGCGCATTGACGACGCGGCCTTTCAGTTCAGGACCGATCGGCACTTCCAGAATACGGCCGGTGGTCTTGACGGTGTCGCCTTCCGAGATGTGCTCGTAAGCACCCAGAATCACGGCGCCGACCGAGTCGCGCTCGAGGTTCATCGCCAGGCCGAACGTGTTGCCCGGGAATTCCAGCATCTCGCCCTGCATCACGTCCGACAGACCGTGGATACGGCAGATGCCGTCGGCGACGGAGATAACCGTGCCTTGATTGCGAACTTCAGCGGAACCTTCGAGGCCCTGGATGCGGCTCTTGATCAGTTCGCTGATTTCAGATGGGTTAAGTTGCATGCTAACTCCTAATAGTTTCTTGATGCGTAGGGCAAGGGCGAGACGCCGGCGTGTGCGTTTGTTCGTTACGAAGCGAGCGCAACATGCATCTGTTGCAGCTTGGCGCGTACCGAAGTGTCGAGCACTTCATCGCCGACGACGACGCGCACACCACCGATCAGCGATGGATCCACTGTCACCGTTGGGTTGAGCTTGCGGCCAAATTTCTTTTCCAGCGTCGATACCAGTTGCGCGACCTGAGCGCCGTCGATCTCGAACGCGCTGGTGATGGCCGCGTCGGCGGCACCTTCCTGGGCGTTCTTGAGCACATGGAACTGCTCGCCGATTTCCGGCAACAGCGACACGCGACGGTTCTCGATCAGCACGTTGATGAAGTTTTTGGCTTCAGCCGGCATCGGCGAGCGCACCAGCGACAGCAACGTTTCGGCCACTTGTGGCGCCGTCACGTTGGGGTTGCGGGCAAAATCCTGGACGTCCGAATTGGCGCCGATGCGGGCCAATTCGGACACTAACTCGGACCAGGCGGCCATGTCGCCGGTTTGGGCGACACGGAACAACGCTTCGGCGTAAGGACGGGCGACGGTTGCGAGTTCGGCCATAATTACAGCTCGGTAGCCAGTTGCGACAGCAGGTCGGCGTGCGCCGTTGCGTTCACTTCGCGCTTGAGGATCTGCTCGGCGCCCTTGACGGCCAGTGCGGCAACCTGGGAACGCAGTTCTTCACGTGCCTTGGTCACTTGCTGATCGGCATCCGCTTTGGCTTGCGCAACAATGCGGCCAGCTTCAGCGGTAGCGTTTGCCTTGATTTCGTCGGCGACCATCTGGGCGCGCTTCTCGGCGTCAGCGATACGCTTCTGGCCTTCGTCACGTGCACCTGCCAGTTCGGTCTGGATGCGCTTCTCAGCGGCAACCATGGCCAGTTTGCCCTGGTCGGCCGCGGCCAGACCTTCAGCGATTTTCTTGGCTCGTGCGTCGAGTGCACCCACCACTGGCGGCCACACGAATTTCGCGATGACAAAGCACAGGATGAAAAACACAATGTACTGCACGAACATCGTTGCGTTTAAATTCACAGCAATTTCCTTCTCAGAATGACATATGCCGGACCGGCAAAATCGCTGGCCCGGCTATTGAGAATCAGCTATTAGGCAGGGAATGGGCTAGCGAACGCGAACATCATCGCGATACCAACACCGATCAGGAACGCCGCGTCAATCAGACCTGCCAGCAGGAACATCTTGGTTTGCAGAGTGTTCATCAGTTCAGGCTGACGAGCCGAAGCTTCGATGAACTTGCCGCCCATGATACCGATACCGATACATGCGCCGATCGCGCCCAAACCAATGATCAAACCGCAAGCCAAAGCTACAAAAGCGACGTTAGTCATGAAAACTCCTAAATATAAAAATTAAAAAATTGAAAATCGAGATACTGCAAACCTGCTTACTACCAATGCTGCGTTCTTAGTGACCTTCATGCGCCTGGCCGATATACACCAGCGTCAGCATCATGAAAATAAAAGCCTGCAACAACACGATCAGGATGTGGAAGATTGCCCATATCGAGCCGGCTGCGATATGCAAGCCGGACAACAACACGCTCTGAGTCGTGAAGCCTACCCACTGCGCGCCGAGCAGGGCGATCAACAGGAAGATCAGTTCGCCGGCAAACATGTTGCCGAACAGTCGCATAGCCAGCGACACCGTTTTTGCAGCGAATTCAATGAGGTTCAGGCCGAAGTTGAAGATCCACAGCGCTGGGTGGGCGCCGAATGGCGCGCAGAACAATTCGTGGATGAAGCCGCCGAGGCCCTTGATCTTGATGTTGTAGTACAGCATCAGGGTCAGCACGACGAGCGACATGCCAAAGGTGCCGTTCAGGTCGGCTGTCGGGACGGCGCGGAAGTACACTTCGTGGCCGTCGGCGCCGTGGATGCCCAGCAGCTTGAACAGGCCGGCGAAGGTATCGACGGGCAGGAAGTCCATCGAGTTCATCAGCAGCACCCAAACGAACACGGCCAGCGCGACCGGCGCGATGAACGAGCGGTTGCCGTGGACGATGGCTTTTGACTGGTCTTCGACCAGCTCGACGACGAATTCGACGGCGGCCTGGAAACGGGTCGGCACGCCGGCCGTCGCCCGGCGCGCGGCGAGGACGAGGAAGATGCAGGCCAGCGCGGCCAGGATCACCGACACGAGGATCGTGTCGTAGTGGATGATGCTGAAGTCGATGATGTCGACTTGTTTGGCCGACGCATTGTGGCCAAGGTGGTGAGTGATGTATTGGCCTGCGGTGACCGTGTGCTCGGCTGTTGGGGCTGCACCCGCTGCAATTTCAGTTGTCATTTCTGCCTAAACAATAAGATGATGTAACTTTTGAGTGCCACGATGAAGCCGCAAATCAGTGCGAGCCAGTTCAAATCGCGGTACAGCCAAGCGATGGCGGCCAGTAGCGCCAGCGTTAAAGCAATCTTTATAAATTCGCCGATCATGAACGACATCGGGTTTGCCGCGCCCCGCTTCGCGCTCGCAAACAGGCGCAACGCGAACAGGCCGTTCGGCACAACACAACATAATCCACCGAGCACCGCCGACAACATCGCAGCCTGCCCCCCGAGTAGTGCGGCGATGACGCCGGCGACCACGGTGGCCATCAATTGCAGGGAGACTATGCGCAACATTTTTTCTTCTTCGCGCAGGGCTTAAAAAGCTGTGGTGCGGGTGGCGGATTACGTGAATCAACGGGATTATAAGGTTTATGCAGATACGCGTCAAACGTTGCTGCACCTTGATGGAACCCAATCTTCATCAAAAACCACGGATGAACCATTGTGGTGCAGGCAACATTGCGTTGCGACGCAGCAACACCCACCCCGGGGTCAGTGCCGACACTGACCCCGCTTGAAAAATCAGGCGCGCAGGCGGGCAAGGACGCCGTCGAGGATGTCGAGGTCGGCAAAATCGATGATCATCTGGCCGCGACCCTTGGCGCCCATCTTGAACAGCACCGGCGTGGCCAACTTGTCCGACAGCTCTTCTTCCAGGCGCATGATGTCGCCCGACTTGTCCTTCTGCCGCGGTGCGGCCGGGTTGGCCGCCTCCTCGATCGTGCGGGTGACCAGCTTTTCGGTCTCGCGCACCGACAAGCGCTTCGCGACGACCTGGCTGGCCAGCGTGATCTGGCTGGCCGCGTCGACGGCCAGCAGCGCGCGTGCGTGGCCCATGTCGATGTCGCCGGCCATCAGCATGGTCTGAACGGGCTGGGCCAGGTTCATCAGGCGCAGCAGGTTCGACACGGCGCTGCGCGAACGGCCGACCGCGTTGGCGGCCTGCTCGTGGGTGAAATGGAAGTCGTCGATCAGGCGGTGGATGCCCTGCGCTTCTTCCAGCGGGTTGAGGTCTTCGCGCTGGATGTTCTCGATCAGCGCCATCGCCGCGGCGGCCTGGTCGTCGACGTCGCGTACCAGCACGGGAATCGTCTCGAGGCCCGCCAGCTGCGCGGCGCGGAAGCGGCGTTCGCCGGCGATGATCTCGTAGCGCATCGCGCCGTCCTGTTGGCCGACCGGGCGTACCAGCACCGGCTGCATCACGCCCTGCGCCTTGATCGACGCGGCCAGTTCGTTCAGCGCGCCTTCGTCCATGCGGGTGCGCGGCTGGTATTTACCGGCCTGCAGCTGCGCTACCGGCAATGACGATGGCGCGCCGGCGTCGGCCGGCTGCTGGGTGAAATCGCCGTCACCGCCGAGCAGTGCTTCGAGCCCGCGGCCGAGGCCCTTGAGTTTTTTGGTTGCCATGATTGTCTTCGTCAGTTTCGTGGTTACAACACCGGGGTCAGACCTAGGTCTGACCCTGGCGCTTGTGTAGTAGTTACATTGTCTTGATGCGTTCGACCATTTCGGCGCCGAACGCGATGTAGGCTTGCGCGCCCTTCGAGGCCGGATCGAAAACCACGCCCGGCACGCCGTACGACGGCGCTTCGGCCAGGCGCACGTTGCGCGGAATGATGGTCTTGAAGACCTTGTCGCCGAAGTGCTGCTCGAGCTGGGCCGAGACCTGCTGCGACAAGGTCATGCGCGGATCGAACATGACGCGCAACAGGCCGATGATCTTCAGGTCGTGGTTCAGGTTGGCGTGCACCTTCTTGATCGTGTTGACCAGGTCGGACAGGCCCTCGAGCGCGTAGTACTCGCACTGCATCGGGATGATGACGCCGTGCGCGGCGCACAGGCCGTTGAGCGTCAGCATCGACAGCGCCGGCGGGCAGTCGATCAGGATGAAATCGTATTCGCCGTCGACCGCGGCCAGCGCATCCTTCAGGCGCCGCTCGCGCTGGTCCAGTTCGACCATCTCGACTTCGGCGCCGGCCAGCTCGCGGTTCGACGGCAGCACGTCGAAGCGGCCCGACTCGGAGCGCTGGCGCGCGGTGGCGACATCGGCCTCTCCGAGCAGCACTTCGTAGGTCGACGCTTTCAGGCCAGCCTTGTTGATGCCGGCCCCCATCGTTGCATTGCCTTGCGGGTCGAGGTCGACCAGCAGTACCCGTTGATCGAGCTTGGCAAGTCCGGCGGACAGGTTGACGCTGGTGGTGGTCTTGCCTACCCCGCCCTTTTGGTTTGCTACGCAAAAAATCTTGGCCATGAACGCTCTTATAGTCGACGCAACGATATAGATTTATACCATTTATACTATAAAAACCGTATTAACGATTTATTCTGTATATTAGGTATAAACCATTTATACGGTTTATATTATTTACTCTGTTTGCTGCGATCTGGTGATGAATACGAGGTGCCGCTCCGCTTCCAGGCCCGGTACCCGCAAAGGCTGCAAATCGCTCGCTTTCCACGGCGCCGGCAGGTTTTCCCGCTCGTTGGCGGGCGCCACGCCTTTGAGGGCGATGAATTGCCCGCCCTCCGCCAGCAGATGCCCCGACCAGGTGACGAAATCGGACAGGTCGGCAAAGGCGCGCGACGTGATGACGTCGAACGGCTGCTGCACCTGCAATTGCTGCACCTTGGCGGTGTAGACCGTCACATTCGCCAGTTCCAGCTCGGCCTTTACCTGCTTGAGAAACGCCGTCTTCTTGTGCACCGTGTCGATCAGCGACACGTTGACGTCCGGGCGGGCAATCGCCAGCACAATGCCGGGCAGCCCGCCGCCGGCGCCGACATCGAGCACGTTGTGCGCCTGCGCGAAGGCGGGCACCGCAGCGAGTGAATCGAGCAGGTGCAAGGTGACCATCTGCAGCGGGTCGCGCAGCGACGTCAGGTTGTACACCGAATTCCACTTGAACAGCAGCGCCAGGTAGTCCAGCAGCTGCTCATGCTGCTTGCCGTCCAGGTCCAGCGCCAACTTTTTTGTACCGTCTGCTAATACAACCGATAGGGCTGCACGGTCGAAAAACTTCATTGGGCAAGCTCCTCGTTGAGGGTGGCGAAGCCCTTTGCGCCGCGTTTCTTCAAATGTACCAGCAATAAGGAGATAGCGGCAGGTGTCACCCCGGAAATTCTTGATGCTTGACCAAGTGTTTCCGGCCGCTGCTTGTCGAGCTTCTGGCGCACTTCGATCGACAAGGCCGGAATATCGAGGTAGTTGAAGCCTTCCGGCAGCTTCAGGTTTTCGTAGTGATCATGGCGCTCGACTTCCTTGGCCTGGCGGTCGATGTAGCCGGCGTACTTGAGCTGGATCTCGACCTGCTCGCGCACGGCGGCGTCGGCCACGCCCGGGCCGGCCAGCACCTGGCCTTCGACGCCGGCCATGCTCATCAGCTTGTCGTACTCGACGCCGGGACGGCGCAGCAGGTCGGCAAGCGAATATTCACGCTCGATGGCCTGGCCGATGACGCGCTCCGATTCGGCCGCGGCGAGGATGCGCGGGTTGACCCAGGTCGAGCGCAGGCGCTCGAGTTCGCGCGCCACCGACTCGCGCTTGGTCTCGAACGCCGCCCATTGAACGTCGCCAACACAGCCGAGCCGGCGGCCGATCTCGGTCAGGCGCATGTCGGCGTTGTCTTCACGCAGGCTCAGGCGGAACTCGGCGCGGCTGGTGAACATGCGGTAAGGCTCGGCCACGCCCTGGGTGGTCAGATCGTCGACCAGCACGCCGATGTAGGCTTCCGAGCGGCCCGGCACCCAGGCGTCGCGCCCCTGCGTCAGCAGCGCCGCGTTCAGTCCGGCCAGCATGCCTTGCGCGGCCGCCTCCTCGTAGCCGGTGGTGCCGTTGATCTGGCCGGCAAAGAACAGGCCGCCGATGGCCTTGGTTTCGAGCGACGTTTTCAGGCCGCGCGGGTCGAAATAGTCGTACTCGATGGCGTAGCCGGGACGCAGGATAAAGGCGTTCTCCATGCCTTTCATCGAGCGCACCAGGTCGATCTGGACGTCGAACGGCAGGCTCGTCGAGATGCCGTTCGGATAGTATTCGTTGGTCGTCAGCCCTTCCGGCTCGAGAAAGATCTGGTGCGAATCCTTGCCGGCGAAACGGTGGATCTTGTCTTCGATCGACGGGCAATAGCGCGGCCCTACCCCTTCGATGACGCCGGTGAACATCGGGCTGCGGTCGAGCCCGGCGCGGATGATGTCGTGGGTGCGCGCATTCGTATGTGTCATCCAGCACGGCACCTGGCGCGGATGCATCGCCGCGTTGCCCATGACTGAAAACACCGGCACCGGGTCGAGGTCGCCTGGCTGCTCGGACAGCACGGAAAAATCGATGCTGCGACCGTCGATGCGCGGCGGCGTGCCGGTTTTCAGGCGCCCCTGCCCCAGCTTCAGTTCCTTCAGGCGCGCCGACAACGAGATGGCCGGCGGGTCGCCGGCGCGGCCAGCCGGGTGCGACTGCAGGCCGACGTGGATCTTGCCGTCGAGGAAAGTGCCGGCGGTCAGCACCACGGCGCGCGCGCGAAAGCGCAGGCCGATCTGGGTCACGGCGCCGACCACGCGGTCGCCCTCGATGATCAGGTCGTCCACGGCCTGCTGGAACAGCCACAGGTTCGGCTGGTTTTCCAGGCGCGCGCGGATTGCCGCCTTGTACAGGATACGGTCGGCCTGGGCACGGGTGGCGCGCACGGCGGGGCCCTTGGACGAGTTCAAGATGCGGAACTGGATACCCGCCTCGTCGGTGGCGATGGCCATTGCGCCTCCCATGGCATCGACTTCCTTGACCAGGTGACCCTTGCCGATGCCGCCGATCGACGGATTGCAGGACATCTGCCCGAGCGTCTCGATATTATGCGTAAGCAACAAAGTCTTCTGGCTCATGCGGGCGGAAGCGAGGGCGGCTTCGGTGCCGGCATGGCCGCCGCCGACAACGATGACGTCGAATTCAGTAGGAAATAGCATGTTGGAAGCGTAAAGCGAGGGAGTGTGAGGCCAGATTATAGAGTCTTTTTACCTCAACGACTGTTTTGGGGATGGATTAGCAGTGGAGCGCACAACGACGTTCCACGTGAAACAATCAAGGGATGGTGCCGCGCGGATGTTTCACGTGGAACAATGGCTGCAGAGTGTTGTGTTATAGGGACCAGCGGGCGAACGCGTCGTAGGCGGTTTTGAGGATGAGGAGCGAGACCACGACGAGGAACAGTTTGCGCACGAACGCGCTGCCATGCTTGATCGCCAGTTTTGTACCGACCAGCGATCCGGCGACCTGACACAGCGCCATCATCAGGCCGAGCTGCCAGATCAGGTGGCCGCTATAGCCGAACCACAGCAGCGCCGAGATATTGCAGGCGACGTTGACGACCTTCGCCGCTGCCGACGCGCTGAGGAAATCGAAGCCGAAGAAGCGGACGAACAGGAACATCAGGAAGCTGCCGGTGCCGGGACCGAAAAAACCATCGTAGAAGCCGATGCAAGCGCCCGTCCCTATCGCGATCATCCGCTCCGTCATGCCGCTGTGCACCGGTGCATGGACAGCGCCGAAATCCTTCTTCCTGAACGTATAGATTGCGACGGCCAGCAACACCAGCGGCAGCAAGGAACGGATGAAGTCGCCCGGCACCTTGGTGACGGTGTAGGCGCCGGCAAACGACAACGCGAACGCGGCCAAAGCCGCCGGCACCACCGCACTCCACGCCACCTTGACCCGCCGCACGTAATTGACCGCCGCCGCGCTGGTGCCGCAGAAGCCAGCTAGCTTGCTGGTGCCAAGCAAGGTCGCCGGTAATTCCCTCGGGAACACGGAAAACATCACCGGGATCTGGATCAGCCCGCCCCCGCCCACGACCGCATCGACCAGGCCGGCCAGAAATGCCGCGCATCCCAACAACACAAAATCCATGCCTCACCACCGCTCCACATTCACCACCCGTAATTGTACGGAAGAAAGACTTGGGCTGCACTGCTCAGCCTTGGCCCGTTGGTGTAAGCTTGCTTCATCGACCACTGCCCGACTGCCCTACATGTCTACTTTCGCCTCATTCAACTTCAGCACCGTTCCGCACCTGATCTCGCAACCGGGCGCCGCCGCGCAACTTGGGCAGCACATCAGCGCGCAATTTCCCAACGCCCGCCGCGCGCTGATCGTCACCGACCCGGGTTTCCTGCGTACCGGCCTGATCGACGCGCCGGCGCGCGACCTGAAAAAGCACAACCTGGCGGTGCAGATCTACTCCGACGTGGTGGCCGATCCGCCCGAGCACATCGTCCTTAGCGCGGTCGAGTTCGCCCGCAAGCACGCGATCGATATCGTCATCGGCTTCGGCGGCGGCAGTTCGATGGACGTGGCCAAGCTGATCGCGGTGCTGGCCGGCAGCGGCCAGGCGCTCAGCGAGGCTTACGGCATCGGCAACGTGACGGGCGAACGCCTGCCTCTCGTGCAGATACCGACCACCGCCGGCACCGGTTCGGAAGTGACCAACATCGCCATCGTCACTACCGGCGCGACGACCAAGATGGGCGTGGTGGCGCCGCAGCTGTATGCGGACCTGGCGGTGCTCGATGCCGAGTTGACGCTCGGATTGCCGCCGCTGGTGACCGCGGCCACCGGCATCGACGCGATGGTGCATGCGATCGAAGCGTTCACCAGCAAGCACAAGAAGAACCCGATGTCGGACATGCTGGCCAGGCAGGCGCTGTCGTTGCTGTCGAAAAACCTGGTCACTGCCTGTGAAAACGGCGCCAACCTGCAGGCACGCCAGGCGATGCTGCTGGGCGCCTATTTCGCCGGCCAGGCGTTTTCAAACGCGCCGGTGGCGGCGGTGCACGCTCTGGCCTACCCGATCGGCGGGATTTTCCACGTGCCGCACGGGCTGTCGAATTCACTGGTTCTGCCGCATGTGCTGCGCTTCAACATGCCAGAAGCGGTCGACCACTACGCCGAGATCGCAGGCATCATCGCACCGCACGTTGACGGCAGTCTGGAAGCGCGGGCGGAGGCATTGATTGCTGCGATGCAGCAGATTGCAAGGATCACGGGCATCGAGACGACACTGCAGCAGGTGGGCATCACAGAAGCCGACCTCGACCGTCTGGCTGACGACGCGATGAAGCAGACTCGCCTGCTCGGCAACAATCCGCGCGAACTGACGCGCGCCGATGCGCGGGCCATCTACGCCGCCGCGCTGTAACAGTGTTCAATAGCGGACAGCGCACCTGTTCGCTTCCGGACGCATTGGCCACCCAGGCGGTCGAGTTCCCTTGACGACAACCATGGCACGGATGTTGCGACTATCTTGCCATTCTTCCGTCTAAGGTTGCTCCATGAATTTTCGACATTTCCGTGCCGGCTGGCGTTCGCTGCTGGCCGAGCCGGCGTATTCCCTGGTCGTCGTGTTCGGCCTCGCTACCGGCGTGGCTGCCTGCCTGCTGTTGCTCGGGCTGGTGCGCTACTCATGGGAGTACAACGCGCACGTGCCGGACGCGGCGCAGGTGTATGTCGTCAAGCACCGCAACAACGTCGAAGCGGCTGCGCCGTGGTACGACCAGGCGCCGCTGTCGCTGCGGCTGGCGGCGGCCAAGCTGCCGGGCGTAGCCGCATCGACCAGCTACCTGCCCTCGCGTCCGCAAGGCCGCACCGACGGCAAGCTGACCGTGCGCGTCAACCACCAGCTGCAGCAGCTCGACAGCCTGACCGTGGCGCCCGGGTTCGCCGACATGCTCGGCTTGCAGGCGCTGCACGGCAGCGTCCAGGCCGCGCTCGAGCGGCCGGACAGCTTCGCCATCACCGAAGCGGCGGCAATCCGCCTGTTCGGCAGCGCCAGCGCGCTTGGCCGCACTATGTTGGTGGAAGGCAAGCTGCTGCGCGTTGGCGCCGTGCTGCGCACGCCGCCAGCCAACACTACCATCCCGTTCGAATCGGTGATCGGACTTGGCAGCGTACTGGTGGATGAGAATTTCCGCCACCAGGTCCTGACCGGCGAAGAGGGCTGGGCGGCCAAGGTGCTGATCCGTGTGCGGCCCGGCGCCTCGCTGGCAAGCATCACCGCGGCGTTGCAGCAGGCTGCAGACCGCTCCCCCGCCGTGCAGAACATCGAGCCGGCGGCCAGGCAGAAACTGGGCGCACGCAGGGCGATGGACATCGCCTTGTCGCCATTGCGCGACGCGTACTTCGACAATGGCGTATCGGGCAATTTCGTGGCCGCCGCCGCGGAGCGCGCCAGCGCTGCCGTTGTCGCCGGCCTCGGCGCCGTCGGCATCCTGATCCTGGCGCTCGCCGCGCTCAATTACGTCAACCTCGCCACCGTGCGCGTGTTGCGGCGCCAGCGCGAAGTGGCCATGCGCAAAGTGCTCGGCGCCGGTGTGCGGCAGATCGTCCTGCATTTCCTTGCCGAGTCGATGGTCGTTTCGGCGGTGGCGACCGGACTCGGCCTGCTGCTGGCGTGGCTGGCGCTGCCGCTGTTCTCGCAGCTGATGAACCGCCAGTTGGAAGGCATGGTCTCTTCCGGAAATATCGGCACGGCGCTGGCCATTGGCGCCTTGCTGGGGGCACTGACGGCGATCTATCCGGTCTGGGTTGCCGTGCGGGTGCGCCCGAACCAGGTGCTGGCCGGGCGGCCAGATGGCGAGTCGACCGGCGGCAAGCAGTTGCGCCGCCTGATGACCGTGCTGCAAGTTTCTGCAGCGATGGCGCTGGCCAGCGTCACCGTGGCGATCGCCTGGCAGACGACGTTTGCCATGAACGCATCGCCGGGATTCGATCCGTCCATGCTGCTCATCGTCGACCTGCCGGAGGCCGGCGAACCGGCCGACAAGGCGCGCAACAACAGTTTTATCGCTGCGCTGTCGAACCAGCCTGGCGTGGCCGGCATCGCAATATCGGAAGACGCGATCGGCAGGAACGACATGTCGTGGTCGCGCGCCATGCAGCGCCTGGAAGGGCCCGCCGCCCCGATCGAGATGAAGACGGTCAGCGCGAATTTTTTCGAGCAGTACCGCATCAAACCGGAATCCGGGCGCCTGTTCGATCCGGCCGTCGACAAGGACGACGATGCCGTGCCGCTGGTGCTCAACGCCATCGCCGCGCGCGAGCTCGGCTTTGCGTCGCCGGCCGCGGCGGTCGGGCAGACGGTGCTGTTTACCGGCTTCGACAAAAAATCGGTGCGCAAGACCGTCGTCGGCATTGCGCCCGAACTGCGCTTCCGTTCGCTGCGCGAAGCGCCGCGCGCCGCCGCCTACGAACTGTCGACGCGCTGGACCACCACGCTCAGCGTGCGTGCCGCCCTGTCGATGCCGCAAACCGAACGCATCGTTCAGTCCTTATGGGCGCGCCACTATCCGGATTCGATTCTGAAGACGCGCCGCGCCGGCGACATCTTTGCCGACACTTACGCCGACGAAGCGCGCATCGCCAGGCTGCTGGCGGTGGCGACCGCGATCGCGCTCGTCATTGCCGCGCTCGGCACCTACGTGATGGCCGCCTACACCGTGCAGCGGCGGGCCAAGGAGATCGCCTTGCGCAAGCTGTTTGGCGCCGGCAGGCATGATGTCGGCGTGCTCGTAGTACGGGAAATCGGCGGCCTGACCGCGATTTCCGCGGTCATTGCCCTGCCGCTCGCCGCGGTTGCCATCCATCGCTACCTGTCGACGTATGTCGAGCATGCACCGATCGGCTACTGGCCCCTGCTGCTTGCGCTCGCTTCTACGCTGGCCGTTGCACTGATCGCCGTCGCGCGCCACGCATGGATCGCCATGCGGACGATGCCATCGGACGCGCTGAGCGTGTAGCAGACCGCCTCAGCGGGCACCGCTAGAGCGGCTGAGCACTGGCCGGTCCCACTTGCTGCAGAGGGCGCCAGGCGGCTGCTGACCCCATCCGGGGTATCCGAGAGGGCGCATGCGGTAACCTGTCTGTTTCGCGCCGCGCATCGTGTCTATTTTTGTCGAATTCTGTCTGTTTTCAGATCAAAGCCGGACCGCCAAGCAAATCAGGCAAAAACAGACAGAATTCGACAAAACGCGCACCAGAAAAGAGACGCGATGCCGCATGGCCTCTGGGCGAAGATCCACACCGCCGCCATCGCGTCTGGTTGCCGATCGAAACATTGCAGACGAACGCAGCACCCCGCGTACTCGTTCCCGTCGCGGCCATTAGCGGTTCGCGGGCGCTATTGCCCGGATCTGCGCTGAAAATTCCTCGAACGCCTGCGCATCGATCGGCTTGTAAGTGACTTTCGTGCTGGCGGGGTCGGCACCGAGGAAGTTCGCGTTTTTCCAGTAGCGCGCTGGACGGATCGGCCGCGCAACGAAGCCGCCGCCGCAGTTCGGGCAGACGTTGTGCAGCACCTGCTCTACGCATTGGGAGCAAAAGGTGCACTCGTAGCTGCAGATGCGTGCGTCTTCGGATTCCGGTGCCAGCGCCTTGTTGCAGTTCTCGCAGCTGGGTCGTAGTTGAAGCATCGTGTTCTCGCGGTTACTGGTTTGACGTGGGTGGGGCGGCCGACAGAAACTCAACCAGCAATTGGTTGACGCGGGACGGCGCGCCCAGTTGCAGCCAGTGGTCGGCGCCGTCGATGCGCTCATAGCGGAACGGCGCATCGACGTAGCGCGCGGAATTGCGCATCTGCCCTTCCGTCAACGCCGTGTCGCCGCTGCTCCACACGCCGAGCACCGGCATGGTCACCGCGCGCCGGCGGAACGCACCGCCGCGCGCGTTGGCGCGGTAGTAGTTGAGGGCGGCAGTCAGGCGGCCAGGCACGGCAAAATCGGCGCGCCATTGCGCCACCAATTCACGGTTGCTGGTCGATAAGCGCATGAAGAACCAGTCGCGCACCGTCAGCATGCGTTCGGCCAGGCCGCGCACCATGAACAAGGCCATGTAGGACGACCTCAGGCGCTGGGCGAGCCCGGCAGTACCGAAGGCAGTCGGATGCCCGACGGACAGCACCACGAGCCACTCAACGCGTTCTGGGGCATGCATGGCGACCTGCCAGGCGAGCGCTGCGCCCCAATCGTGGCCAACCAGCGCTACCTGGTCGATAGCGAGCGCGTCGAGCAGGGCAATGACGTCGGCGACCAAGTGAGCGACGGCGTAGGCCGCGACGTCCGGCGGGGCGCTGGTGCCGCCGTAACCGCGCAGGTCCGGCGCGATGGCGCGAAAGCCGGCCTCGGCCAGCGCGCTCATCTGGTGGCGCCACACCGCGTGGCTGTCGGGAAAGCCGTGCAACAGCAATACGGGCGAGCCAGCGCCGGCGGTGGCCACCAGCATCTCGAGGCCGTTCACATTCAGCGTCTGCTTCTGCACGTGCGTCTGCATGGTATCCCCAAAAAAAAACGCCGCGTTTCAAACGCGGCGTTTTCGTAGCATTCGGCAAGCGCCGTGGTCAGGCCACTTTCTTCTTGCGGTTGGCCGCGGCGAACGCCGCGCCGATCTCGCCGACAATACCGCGGCGGAACAGCAGCACGCAGGCAATGAAGATCAGGCCGGTGACCATGCCGACCGACTCGCCCAGCGTCGAAAACCACTCGACGCCGGTGGTGCGCACCAGGAAGCCGCCGACGTCGCTCAGCTTGTTTTCCAGCGTGATGATGATGAAGGCGCCGAGGATGGGACCGACCAGCGTGCCCATGCCCCCTACCAGCGTCATCAGGATCACCAGGCCCGACATCGTCCAGTGCACATTGGTCAGCGTCTCGAAACCGAGCACGACAGTCTTGGTGCCGCCAGCCAAGGCGGCCAGCGCCGCCGACAGCACGAAGGCCATCAGCTTGTACTTGTCGACGTCGTAACCGAGCGAGATGGCGCGCGGCTCGTTTTCCTTGATCGCCCGCAGCACCTGGCCGAACGGCGAGTGGACGGTACGCATGATCAGCGCGAAGCCGCCGACGAAGATCGCCAGCACCACGTAGTACATGGTGACGTCGTTGGACAAGTCGATGAAGCCGAACAGCTTGCCGCGCGGTACACCTTGCAGGCCGTCCTCGCCGTGCGTGAACGGCGCCTTCAGCATGACGAAATACACCATCTGCGCCAGCGCCAGCGTGATCATCGAGAAATAGATGCCTTGGCGACGGATCGCCAGCTTGCCCATGACCAGGCCGATCAGCGCGCCGGCAACCACGCCGGCCAGGATGCCGAGCTCGGTCGGCAGTCCCAGCGTGCCCAAGGCATAGCCGGTGACGTAGCCGGCGGTGCCGAAGAAGGCGGCGTGGCCGAACGACAGCAGGCCGGTATAGCCGATCAGCAAGTTGAAGGCGCAGGCGAACAGCCCAAAGCACAACAGCTTCATCAGGAAGACGGGGTAGCCGACAAAAGGGGCGATCAGCGCGATGGCCAACGCGATGAGATAGCCAATGTTCTTGTTCATTCAATGCTCCGTTTCGATTGACGCTTACTTCTCTTTGCCGAACAGGCCGGCTGGACGGATCATCAGCACGATCACCATCACGACGAACACCACCACTTCCGACCCTTCCGGGTAGAACACCCGGGTGAAGCCTTCGATGATGCCCAGGCCCAGGCCGGTGAGGATCGAGCCCATGATCGAGCCCATGCCGCCGATGACGACGACGGCGAACACGACGATGATCAGGTTCGAGCCCATCAGCGGGGTGACGTTGATGATCGGGGCGGCCAGCACGCCGGCAAACGCGGCCAGCGCGACGCCGAAGCCGTAGGTCAAGGTGACCATCAGCGGCACGTTGACGCCGAACGCTTCGACCAGCTTCGGGTTTTCGGTGCCGGCACGCAGGTAGGAGCCGAGCTTGGTTTTTTCAATCACGTACCAGGTGACCAAGCACACGCCGAGCGACGCGAGGACAACCCAGGCGCGGTAGTTCGGCAGCACCATGAAGCCGAGGTCGGTGGCGCCGGCGAGCAGCTCGGGCACCTCGATCGACTGGCCGGAGACGCCGAAGAAGGAGCGGAACACGCCTTCGAGCAGCAAGGTGATGCCGAACGTGAGCAGCAAGCCGTACAGATGGTCAAGCTTGTAGAGCCAGCGCAGCATGGTCTTTTCGACGATGATGCCGAAGATGCCCACCAGCAGCGGGGCGATCAGCAGCATCGCCCAGTAGTTCAGGCCGAACGTGGTGACGCCGATGTAGGCGAGGAACGCGCCCATCATGTACAGCGCACCGTGCGAGAAATTGATAACGTTGAGCAAGCCGAAGATGACGGCAAGGCCAAGCGACAGCATGGCGTAGAACGAGCCGTTGACCAGACCCAGCAGAAGCTGGCTCATCATGGCCTGGAGAGGAACGCCGAAGATTTCCATGGCATCACAGTACAAAAGCACCGGCATCGCACCGGTGTAGACAAAAGAAAACGCCTGCCCGGGAACCGGGCCTGCGCCAACGACATTGCAGTGCAATTACAAAAGAAGCGGGTACGCGACCCGCTTCTTCGTCCACCACTTGCTAGATCACGTGCGAATTGCGCCGATTACTTCCACAGCGCGCACTTGGTCTCGGCCTTGGTGGCGTACGCCTGGGCGCCAGGGATGGTGGCGACGACCTTGTAGTAATCCCATGGATACTTCGACTCGGCCGGCGTCTTCACCTGCATCAGGTACATGTCGTGGACCATGCGGCCGTCCGGACGGATTTCGCCGTTCTTGGCAAACATGTCGTTGACCTTGGTCTTCTTCAGCTGCGCCATGACCTTGTCGGCGTCGTCGGTACCGGTGGCCTTGACGGCGTTCAGGTACGTCATCGTTGCCGAGTAGTCAGCTGCCTGCAGCATCGACGGCTCTTTCTTCATCTTGGCGAAGTAGCGCTTGGCCCACGCGCGCGATTCCGCGTTCTGGTCCCAGTACCAGCCGTCGGTCAGGTACATGCCCTGGGTCAGCTTCAGGCCCAGCGAGTGGACGTCGTTGATGAACATCAGCAGGCCGGCCAGCTTCATCGTCTTGGTGATGCCGAACTCGTTGGCCGCCTTGATGGCGTTGATGGTGTCGCCGCCGGCATTGGCCAGGCCCAGGATCTGCGCCTTCGACGCTTGCGCCTGCAGCAAGAACGACGAGAAGTCGGACGCTGCCAGCGGGTGCTTCGAGGCGCCCAGCACGGTGCCGGCGTTCGACTTGATGACGTCGGACGTGTCGTTTTGCAGCGACTGGCCGAACGCGTAGTCGGCGGTCAGGAAGTACCACGACTTGCCGCCCTGCTTGACGATGGTCGAGCCGGTGCCGCGCGCCAGCGCGATCGTGTCGTAGGCGTAGTGCACGGTGTACGGGGTGCACTCTTCGTTCGTCAGGCGGGCCGAGCCGGCGCCGATCGAAATGAAGACCTTTTTCTTTTCCGCCGCCAGCTTGGCCATGGCCAGGTTGGTGCCGGAATTGGTGCCGCCGATCAGCATGTCGACGCCCTGCTGGTCGAACCACTCGCGCGCCTTGCTGGCGGCGATGTCGGCCTTGTTCTGGTGGTCGGCGACGACGAATTCGACCTTCTTGCCGTTGACCATGCCGCCCATGTCGGCGATCGCCATCTTGATCGCTTCCGCGCCGCCGTTGCCGTCGATGTCGGAGTAGGTGCCGGACAGGTCGGTGATGAAGCCGATCTTGATGGTGTCGCCCGACACTTGCGCTTGCGCCGAGAAGGACAGGCCGAGTGCGCATGCTGCGGTAGCTGCGATGGCGATAGCTTTACGTTTCATTTTCTTGTCTCCGTTAGGATAGTTGTTTGTTGTGCTCAACGTTGTTGCCTGGGGTGCTGCTTATACGCCGAGGAGTTCGGTCAGAACCGGCATCTTCGCGTTTAATTCCGACGAAGCGAAGGTCTCGACGATCTGACCGTGCTCCACCACATAAAACCGATCCGCCAGTGGTGCGGCGAAGCGGAAATTCTGTTCCACCATGACGATGGTGTAACCCTTGGCCTTCAGTTCCGTGATCATGCGGGCCAGGCCCTGCACGATGACCGGCGCCAGGCCTTCGGAAATTTCGTCGAGCAGCAGCAAGCGGGCGCCGGTGCGCAGGATGCGCGCCACCGCCAGCATCTGCTGTTCGCCGCCCGACAGGCGCGTGCCCTGGCTGTTGCGGCGCTCGTACAGGTTGGGGAACATCTGATAGATTTCCTGCACCGACATGCCTTTTTCGCTGCCGGCCAGCGCCGGCGGCAGCATCAGGTTTTCCTCGGTCGACAGCGACGAGAAGATGCCGCGTTCCTCGGGGCAGTAGCCGATGCCGAGGTGGGCAATCTTGTGGGTCGGCAGGCCGATCGCCTCGACGCCACCCACCTTGATCGAGCCGGTGCGCTTGCCCGTCAGGCCCATGATGGCGCGCAAGGTGGTGGTGCGGCCGGCGCCGTTTCGGCCCAGCAAGGTCACGACCTCGCCCTGGTTCACCGTCAGGTTGACATTGTGCAGGATGTGCGATTCGCCATACCACGCCTGCAGGTTGCTGATTGCGAGAGCGGCGGCCATCAGTGCGCTCCTTCCAGGTCGGCGCTGGTGGTGCCCATGTAGGCTTCCATCACCTGCGGGTTGCGCGATACCTCGGCATACGTGCCCTCGGCCAGCATGGCGCCGCGCTGCAGCACTGAAATCTTGTCGCAAATACCGGAAACCACGTTCATATTATGTTCGACCATCAGGATGGTGCGGCCGGCCGATACTTTTTTGATCAGCTCGGTGACGCGGTGGACGTCTTCGTGGCCCATGCCCTGGGTAGGCTCGTCGAGCAACATCAGCTCGGGCTGCATCGCCAGGGTGGTGGCAATTTCCAGCGCGCGCTTGCGGCCGTACGGCATGTCCACGGTGACGGTGTCGGCGAATTCGGTCAGGTCGACCTCGGCCAGCAACTGCATCGCGCGATCGTCAAGGCGCGACAGTGAGCGCTCGCTCTGCCAGAAATTGAACGACGTGCCCAGTTCGCGCTGCAAGCCGATGCGCACGTTCTGCAGCACCGTCAGGTGCGGAAACACGGCTGAAATCTGGAACGAACGGATGATGCCCATGCGGGCGATCTGGGCCGGCTTGGCGGCGGTAATGTCCTTGCCATTGAACAGGATCTGGCCCGACGTCGGCACCAGGAACTTGGTCAGCAGGTTGAAACAGGTGGTCTTGCCGGCGCCGTTCGGGCCGATCAGCGCGTGGATATGCCCGCGCTCGACGCTGAGATTGACGTCACTTACCGCTGTGAAACCTTTGAACTCTTTGGTCAGGTTCTTGGTCTGTAATATGACATCCGCCATTGGGTCTCCGAGATATTTTTATCATACTGCTATGTATTTTTTTCACGATAATACACACAATAAAATTTCGTCACAATACGGTATAACTACCATTTCGCCCCGGATCGGCTCACCTCGTCGTTGCCGCGATAAGCTCGGCAGCTCTTTCCGCGATCATCAAAGTGGGCGAATTCGTGTTGCCGGAAGTGATGTTAGGCATGACCGACGCATCAATAACGCGCAAGCCCCCTACGCCGATGACGCGCAGCTCGCTGTCGACCACCGACATCGGGTCATCTCGCTTGCCCATCTTGCAGGTGCCGACCGGATGGAAGATCGTCGTGCCGATCTGGCCGGCCGCCTCGGCCAGCTCGTCTTCGGTGCGGTAATGGACGCCAGGCTTGAATTCTTCCGGCTTGTATTTGGCCAGCGCGGGCGCGGCAACGATCTTGCGCGTCAGCGTCAGCGCCGCGGCGGCGGTCTTGCGGTCTTCCGCCGTGCTGAGGTAATTCGGTGAAATCTTCGGCGCCGCATAACTGTCGTTGCTGGCAATGCGCACGTGCCCGCGCGAGCTCGGGCGCAGGTTGCAGACGCTGGCAGTAAACGCCGGGAACGGGTGCAGTGGATCGCCGAACTTTTCCAGTGACAAAGGCTGCACGTGGTATTGCAGGTTGGCGCTGGCCTGGCCTGGGTCCGACCTGGCGAACGCGCCCAGCTGGGACGGCGCCATCGACATCGGCCCGCTCTGGCGCACCGCGTATTCGAGGCCGATCTTCATCTTGCCGAACCAGGTCGCGGCGCTGGTATTGAGCGTCTTGGCGCCATTGACCTTGAAGATCATGCGCAGCTGCAGGTGGTCCTGCAGGTTTTCGCCGACGCCTGGGGCATCGACCATCGGCGTAATGCCGACTTGCTGCAAGGCGGCCGTCGGCCCGATGCCCGACAGCTGCAGGATCTGCGGCGAGCCGATCGCGCCGGCAGCGAGCAAGGTTTCCTGGACGGCATCGGCGCGGAACTTCCGGCCGCCGCCGAAAAACTCGACGCCGCGGCACACCGCGCCCATTTCCGTGTGCTCGATGATCAAGCGCTCGACATGGCAGCCGGTCATGATCGTCAGGTTTTCGCGCCCGGCGATCGGTTTCAGGAACGCTTTTGCGGTATTCCAGCGGATGCCGCGGCGCTGATTGACCTCGAAATACGAGCAGCCTTCGTTGTCGCCGGTATTGAAATCGGCGACTTTCGGGATACCGGTCTCATCGGCGGCGTCGCGGAAGGCGTCGAGGATCTGCCACGACAGCCGCTGTTTCTCGACGCGCCACTCGCCGCCGCTGCCGTGATTGGCGCTGGCGCCGCCGTGGTAGTGCTCGGTTTTCATGAACAGCGGCAGCACCTTGTCCCACGCCCACGACGGGTCGCCGGTCAGCTCGGCCCAGCGGTCATAGTCGCCGGACTGGCCTCGCATGTAGATCATGCCGTTGATCGACGAGCTGCCGCCCAGCACTTTGCCGCGCGGATAAACCAGCGAGCGACCGCCGATGCCGGCGTCGGCTTCAGTCTTGTAGAGCCAGTCGGTGCGCGGATTGCCGATGCAATGCAGGTAGCCGACCGGGATGTGGATCCACAGGTAATCGTCCTTGCCGCCGGCCTCGATCAGCAGGACGGTGGTGTCTTTCTTGCGCGTGAGGCGGTTTGCCAGAAGGCAGCCGGCAGTGCCGGCGCCCACGATAATGTAGTCGTATTGTCCTGCCGATTCCAATCAAGGCTCCTCAAGTTGGGCGCATCTCCGCCACCAGCGTTTGCATCAGTTGCGCGACCGACAGCGCGCGGGCGCGGCCGACTTCGGCGCCGGCCCACAGCGACATCAGTTCGGTGTCGCCGCTTGTCGCGGCAGCGGCTCGTATACTTCCTGTCAATGCATTTTGCACAGGATACGCTGGAACTTGCGTCTCCACACTCTCCATTTGCTTCATGAAACGATTTTCGACGCCGCGGGCGTAGCGGCCGGAGAAGCTGCGGGTCAGCCGCGTCGTCAGCCCATGGCCCGACAGCAGCTTTTGCTTGTAGGCCGGATGGATGCCGGATTCATCGGTGACGAGGAAGGCGGTGCCCATCTGCACTGCCTTGGCGCCGAGCGACAACGCTTCCTTGATGTCGACCCCGGTCATGATGCCGCCGGCGGCGATGACGGGAATGCGCACAGCCTCGGCAACCAGCGGCCACAGCTGGCGCGCCGACAGCGTCGCTTCCTCTTGGGGGCCGAGAAAAGTGCCGCGGTGGCCACCCGCCTCGACGCCGGACGCCACCACCGCATCCGCCCCGATCTTCTCCCAGGCCCGCGCTTCGTCGACTGTCGTGATGGTGCCGATAACGGCGATGCCGGCGGAGTGAAGCCGCTCGACCTGACTGGCCGTCAGGATGTCAAAGGTAAAGCTGGCGGCGGCGGGCCTTAGCTCGAGCAAGGTTTCGAACTGGGCGCTGAAGTCCTGGCACCATTGCGTCGGGACCGGCAGGTCGGTCCAGCCCAGGCTTTGCCAGATCGGGCGCAACAATTCGACGCCGGCATTGACTTCCTGCTCGCTTGGCGTTGGCGTGGGCTGCACAAAGAAGTTGAGCTGGAAGGGCCGATCGGTCATCGTGCGGATCTGGGCGACCTGGTCACGGATCGCGGCGGGGGACAGCAACGACCCGGGCAAGCTGCCCAGTCCGCCAGCGTTGGACACACCGGCCACCAGGGCAGATGTGCATGAGCCGCCGGCCATCGGGCCTTGAACGATTGGAAATTCCAACAACGACAACACGTCCATACAACCTCCTGTGGATAAGTCTATGAATATCCACAGGTACCGTTTGTGGATAAACCCTATTTTATTCACACGCTGGAATTTGTCCAGAATTGCTACCAACGTCATACAAAGTCGTTAACCGGTTTATACAACGCGCAAGTTGTTGATTCGTTGGATGTTTACGGCCTTATCCACAGGAAATGGCCTGCGTTAACTATTACTACTAAACTTGTATACATACTTGTTTAAGTAAACAAAACGAGGGAAAGCCGAGACAGAACGACCCGAAAAACCGGCTGTCGAGCCTGATTCGACAAAAGCGAAGGCAATAGTTGATGACTCTTTTTTGTGCAGACTGTTTTCGAATTTCAAAATCGATGCGCGTACTGTTTTGCCAACTTTAACTTTTTGATAGCCTCAGCATGTATCCCCGCCTTCGCGAGCATCACTGGCCCTGGTGTGAGCCTGTGGATAAGCTGTTGGATATCCACAGGGTTCAATGTGAAGAACTCATGCATTTGTACACAGCCGGTTTTTTATCCAACAATGATCCCAACTGGATACAATGTTTTTGAGCGTACTTGTAAACGCTGTAAGCCATTGAGCCTGTTGATAAAATTCGACTTATGCACAAAAAAATCGCCGTTTACTATTACTACTATATTTATATATATATCTTTGTATAAAACAGTAAACGCAGCGAACCATGTGGACAAGCCCTGAAAAACCGTCTTCCAGAAACATGAATCACCACAAAATCAAGCGCTTGGGAATCATCAGCGCCCTTCATGAAGAACAGGAAGGGCTCGTGCAAGCCATGGAAGGGACCGCCACGGTCGTCCACGGCATGCGCAATTACTCTGTCGGCCAGTTGTGGGGAATCGACGCTGTGTGCGTCCTGTCGCGTATTGGCAAGGTCGCGGCATCGATGACGGCCGCCATGCTTGTGGAAAAGTTCGGAGTTACCCACATCCTGTTCACAGGTGTGGCAGGTTCAGGCGATACAGGCGTACACGTGGGCGACATCGTGATCGGTGAATCGCTGGTTCAGCACGACATGGACGCCAGTCCCCTGTTTCCGCGCTACGAAGTGCCGCTGACCGGGATTGCACACTTTGCTTCCGATGCACGGCTGTCAGCCCAGCTGGCGGGCGCCGCGTTCAATTTCCTGGAATCGGACTTCAAGGAGGTGATCGGCCTGGAAGATCGCCAGGTGTTCGGACTCGGACAGCCGCGAGTGCATCGCGGCCTGATTGCCAGCGGCGACCAGTTCGTCACCAGCCGTGGCCATGTAGAACGATTGAACACGTCCCATCCAGGCTTGCTGGCGGTCGAGATGGAGGGGGCGGCGGTGGCGCAGGTGTGTTTCGAGCTGGGCGTGCCGTTCGCCGTGATCCGTACGATCTCCGACAACGCCAATGAAGACGCCGCGACCGATTTTCTACGTTTCGTAAAATCGGTCGCCGCGCGATATGCCTTCCATATCGTCAGGCGTTTTTGCCAGGGTTAGCCGAGCATCGAGTCGGCTGACACGTACTGGTAGTCCAGCGCTTCCGCCACTGCGGCGTATGTGACCTTGCCCAAGCACACGTTCAGGCCATTCTTCAGATGCGGGTCGTCGCGCATGGCTTGCTGCCAGCCTTTGCCCGCCAATGCCACAGCGTGGCCGATGGTGGCGTTGTTGAGCGCAAAGGTCGAGGTACGCGCCACGGCGCCTGGCATGTTGGCGACGCAGTAGTGCACCACGCCATCGAGCACGAAGGTCGGATCGGCATGCGTTGTTGCGTGCGAGGTTTCGAAGCAGCCGCCCTGGTCGATGGCGACGTCGACCACGACCGCGCCGGGCTTCATGCGGGAAATCATGTCGCGCGTGACCAGCTTCGGCGCCGCGGCGCCGGGCACCAGCACGCCGCCGATCACCAGGTCGGCCGACAGCACCGCTTCCTCGACCGCGTGGGCGTTCGAGTACAAGGTAGAGATGCGGTTGCCGAAAATCAGGTCGAGCTGGCGCAGCCGGTCCATGTTCTTGTCGAGCACGGTGACACGCGCCCCAGTGCCGACCGCCATCTGCAACGCATTGGTGCCGACTACGCCGGCGCCGATGATGACTATGTGGCCGGCAGCTACGCCAGGCACGCCGCCCAGCAGCAAGCCCATGCCGCCCTTCGATTTTTCCAGGTGCGCAGCGCCCGCCTGGATGGCCATGCGGCCGGCCACTTCGCTCATCGGCGCGAGCAGCGGCAAGCCGCCGCCGGCGCCGGTGATGGTTTCGTAGGCAATACAGACCGCGCCCGAGCGCACCAGCGCCGCCGTCTGTTCAGGATCGGGCGCCAGGTGCAGGTAGGTGTACAGGATCTGGCCTTCGCCGAGCATGGCGCACTCGCCCGGCTGCGGCTCCTTGACCTTGACGATCATTTGTGCACGGGCGAAGATTTCCTTCGCCGTAGCAACAATCGACGCGCCCGCCGCGACGTACTGTTCGTCAGGCAAGCCGATCTCGGCGCCGGCGTTTTTCTGCACCAGCACCTGGTGACCGCGCGACGTCAGTTCGCGCACGCTGGGCGGCGTCAGGCCGACCCGGTACTCATTGTTCTTGATCTCTTTTGGGACCCCGACTATCATGTCTTCCTCCAAGTTGTAAAACGAACATCTGCATCATTACAGACCCAGCGTCATTAGGCTTGCGTTACCGCCAGCGGCGGTCGTGTTGACACACAACGCGCGCTCGGCGACCAGGCGCCACAACGGGATCGCACCTTCTTCGGTGGTGTCGACCATGCTGATAATTGCACCGTCCCGGCCGGCAAGTTTCAAGCGCAACGTGTCGGCGACGGACGCTTCCACCAGAGCCACCTGGAACGGATAAGTGCATTCGTCGACATTGGCGATGACCTGGATGCGGTCGCGCACCTCCGGCGGCAGGCCTTCCGGCAGCAGGTGGCCGGAGCTGGCCAGCACCACCGCACGGTTGCCGGTCGCCAGCACCGCGGCCAGCTGGTTGAGCAGCACGCCGATGTGCTTTGCGGCGCACAGCACCGTGCCGCGGTTGGCGAACGACAGCGTGTTGCGCTCGCCCGTCGGCCCCGGCAGCGCCAGCGTGGTGCCGAGCAGGGTCGTGCGCATGTACTGTTCGGCCAATGTCACCACGCGCTGCTGGCCGTGCGTGCGCGCCCACCCCATCAGCGCATCGAGTCCCGGCGTGGCCTGGCGTTCGTGGCGCAGCAACGGCGGCGCGGCGCGCTGCAGGCGCTTGATGTACAGCGGACCGCCCGCTTTCGGGCCGGTGCCGGACTTGCCTTCGCCGCCGAAGGGCTGCACGCCGACCACCGCGCCGACGATATTACGGTTGACGTAGATGTTGCCGACGTGGGCGTGCGTGGCGATGAAGTCGATCGTCTCGTCGATGCGCGAATGGACGCCGAGCGTCAGGCCGAAGCCGCTGGTGTTGATCGAGTCGATCAGCTGCGGCAAGGCCGCGCGCTTGTAGCGGATGATGTGCAGCACCGGGCCAAATACTTCCTGCGTGAGCTCCGACAGCGCGCCGATTTCCAGCACCGTCGGCGCGACAAACGTGCCCTGCGCTTCCAGGCCTGCCGGCAGCGGCAGCGAATAGAACGACTTGGCCTTGAGCTTGGTGCGCCCGATGTGCGCCAGCAGGTTGTCGCGCGCTTCGGCATCGATCACCGGGCCGATGTCGGTCGACAGGCGGTCCGGCACGCCGACGCGCAGTTCCTGCATCGCGCCCTTGAGCATGCGGATGGTCTTGTCGGCGATCTCCTCCTGCAGGAACAGCACCCGCAGCGCCGAGCAGCGCTGGCCGGCGCTGTCGAAGGCGGAGCTGAGCGCATCCTGCACCACCTGTTCGGGCAGCGCCGACGAATCGACGATCAGCGCGTTCTGGCCACCCGTTTCGGCGATCAGCGGGATCTCGTTCGACTCGTCGAGCGAGCGCCTGGCCAGCGTGCGGTTGATCAGCTGCGCCACTTCGGTCGAGCCGGTAAAGATCACGCCGCGCACGCGCGCGTCGGCCGTCAGCGCCGCGCCGACCACTTCGCCGCGGCCCGGCAGGAACTGCAAGGCGCCCTTCGGGATGCCCGCCTGGTGGAACAGCTGCACCGCGCGGTGCGCGATCAGCGGCGTTTGTTCGGCCGGCTTGGCCAGCACCACGTTACCGGCGGCCAGCGCAGCGGCCAACTGGCCGGTAAAAATCGCCAGCGGGAAGTTCCAGGGGCTGATGCAGGTGACCGGACCCAGGGCCAGCGTATTGGCGCAGCCATGCACCTGCGCGGCGTAGTAGCGCAGGAAGTCGACCGCTTCGCGCACCTCCGCGATCGCGTTCGGCAGCGACTTGCCGGCTTCGCGCACGGCCAGCGCCATCAACTCCTGGCAGTTTTCCTCGAACAGGTCGGCCACGCGGGCGAGCGTGGCGGCGCGGATCGACGGCTCGGTCGTCTGCCAGTCCATCGCATATGCGGTGGCGCCGGCGAGCGCTGTCTCGACGTCGGCGCTGCTCGCTTCCTGCACATGGCCGACCACGTCCGCGTGGTTGGCCGGGTTGACGATCCGGCCGGACGGCGATGACGCCAGCGGGCCATCGATCAAGGGCGCCGCGTCATACACGCGACGCGTCGACAGCGATGCCGCCAGGCCGGTCAGCACATCCTCGTCGGTCAGGTCGATGCCGGACGAATTCTTGCGCTCGGCGCCGAACAGCTGGACCGGCAGCGCGATGCCCGGATGCGGCGCGCCGCCCTGCGCGCGGGCGGCGTCGAACGGATCGGCGATCAGCGACTCGATCGACACCTTCTGGTCGACGATCTGGTTGACGAACGACGAGTTGGCGCCGTTTTCCAGCAGCCGGCGCACCAGGTAGGCCAGCAGCGTTTCGTGCGAGCCGACCGGCGCGTAGATGCGGCAGGCCTTGTCGAGGTTTTCCTTGCCGACGACCTGGTCGTACAGCGTTTCGCCCATGCCGTACAGGCACTGAAATTCGTAGTTGCTAATGCCGTCCTGCTTGGCCCAGGTGTAGATCACCGCCAGCGAGTGCGCGTTGTGGGTGGCGAACTGCGGGTACAGCAATTCGCTGGCAGCCAGCAGTTTCTTTGCGCACGTCAGGTACGACACGTCGGTATAGACCTTGCGCGTATAGACCGGATAGCCGGGCATGCCGTCGACCTGCGCGCGCTTGATCTCGGCGTCCCAATATGCGCCCTTCACCAGCCGCACCATGAACTTGCGGCCGCTGCGCCTGGCCAGGTCGGCCAGGTAGTCGATGACGAACGGGCAGCGCTTCTGGTAGGCCTGCACGACGAAACCGATACCGTCAAAGCCGGCCAGCTCGGGATCGAACGCCATCGCTTCCATCAGGTCGAGCGAGATCTCGAGGCGGTCGGCTTCTTCGGCGTCGATGTTCAGGCCGATATTGTAATGCTTGGCCAGCAGTACCAGGGTGCGCACGCGCGGCAGCAGTTCGGCCATCACGCGCGCATGCTGCGCGCGGCTGTAGCGCGGGTGCAGCGCCGACAGCTTCACCGAGATGCCGGGACCGTCCTTGATGCCGCGCCCATTCGACGCCTTGCCGATCGCGTGGATCGCCGTTTCGTACGACGCGTAGTAGTTCTGCGCATCGAGTTCGGTCAGCGCCGCTTCGCCCAGCATGTCGTACGAATAGCGGTAGCCGCGCGCTTCGTTGTCGCGGCTGTTTTTCAGCGCTTCGTCGATGGTCTGGCCGGTGACGAACTGGTTGCCGAGCATGCGCATGGCCAGGTCGACGCCTTTGCGGATCAGTGGCTCGCCGCCCTTGCCGATCAATTTGGTCAGCGCCGAACCGAGGCCGGTTTCGCTGCTGGTGCCAACGAGCTTGCCGGTGATGAGCAGGCCCCAGGTAGCGGCATTGACGAACAGCGACGGCGACTCGCCGAGGTGCTTGCGCCAGTCGCCCTTGCTGATCTTGTCGGCGATCAGGCGGTCGGCGGTCTGGCTGTCGGGGATGCGCAGCAGCGCTTCGGCCAGGCACATCAGCGCCACGCCTTCTTCCGATGACAACGAAAATTCATGCATCAACGCATCCACGCCGGACGAGCGCGTGCGCTTTTCGCGCACCTGCGACACCAGCTTGTGCGCCAGCGCCGCGGCGTCGCTGTGGGCGCGCGCGCCCTGCGCCAGCAGCCACTCCACCGCGCCGGCCTCGCCCTGCCGGTAGGCCGCGGTCACCGCCGCGCGCAGCGGCGTCTGTTCAGGCTTGATTTCTGCCTGAAGCGAGGCGAAGGGGACGAACGGGGCGGGATTTTGCATGGAAAACTCTTTCGTCATAAGGGGGAAACAACGGTGCGCGAAGAATCATGGACGCAAAAAATTGATTCGATTGTAGTGCGGATTCTTCTGGATTTATTCTGGTAATAACGAAGACTAGCAATAGATAGTTTTTGGTGAGACAATTTAACCAAATTATATTTATCTTGGGGGTAGCCTGACATGCTGGACAAGATTAGCAAGAAGATCCTTTCGGAATTGCAGAACGACGGACGCATCAGCAATGTCGAACTGGCCTCCCGGGTCAACCTGTCGCCGGCCGCCTGCCTGGAGCGGGTGCGCAAGCTGCATGAATCAGGCTACATCATGGGCTACACCGCCCAGCTCAATCCCCAGTTGCTCGACGTGTCGCTGCTGGTGTTCATCGAGGTGGTGCTCGATCGCACCACGCCCGAAGTGTTCGATGCCTTCAAAAATAGCGTACAGCTGATTCCCGAGGTGCTCGAGTGCCACATGGTGGCCGGCGGCTTCGACTATCTGGTCAAGGCGCGCGTGAAGGACATGGCGGCGTACCGCGAGTTCCTCGGCAAGACCTTGTTGCAGAAGGGCGTGCGTGAAACGCATACCTACGCCGTGATGGAAGAAGTGAAGAACACCACCAAGCTGCCGATCAAGTAGGGGTTTGAGGTGCAGTGGAACGATTATGGAAAGCTTTGCATAACCGTTCTTATGGAAAGCATATTGTTATGGAAAGAGCTGGTGGTGAAGCGCGATCCCCAGCTTGGCCCAGCTTGCCATCGAATGCAAATTCGCTTCACATAACGCACAGCTAGGTAGCCCGCATGCGAGCGTTTTCCGAAGGTGGAGATCCTGCCCCCGTCGAGTACAATCGACGGCGACAGGTCGGTAGGCAGACGCCACACGGCATCACCAACGGCGGCACCCGGCCAAAAAGCGGTCGTTCCCGTCCGTCCGGTTTGGGGCAACGCGGTGCCCCTTACAAGTGATTAGCCCTGACGCGCTTTTCGATGGGTTCAGCGCGAGGCCTTGGCGTGAGAAGCGGGTCACTTTAGGATTTTCCAGGTTTGCGCGCCAACGCGTCTAAGCCGCGCGTGGAAGGCCAACGCCGGCAACTGCGAAGAACACCACTGGCCGACAGATCGTATTTGGCATGCCGTCGAAATCGCCGTCGCTGCGTGGTAACATTCGCCGATGCTGCCGCCTGGCGCTCGCCACGACCGAGTCGCGACGACCAAGTGGCGTCGTTCGTGCGGGACGCTCCAACCGTGCCCGCGAGCGCGCTGAACCTCCCGCTCTGGCGGATCTAGCGACAGCGTTCTGCATGAGCGCGCTGCCTCGAACACCGACGCCGGGGTCCTGACTACTGATACTTCGCGTACGTCAGATCGAACCGATCAGCGTTCATGACCTTCGTCCACGCGGCTACGAAATCCTTGATGAATTTCGCATCGCCGCCCGTCTGCGCGTACACCTCGCAGACCGCTCGCAATTCGGCGTTGGAGCCGAAGACGAGGTCGGCGCGGGTCGCGCGCCAGGTTTCATGGCCTGCCTTGCGGTCGAAGGCGACATATTCTTGGTCGTCGGAACCATCGACGGCGTTCCAAACGGTGGTCATGCCGAGCAGGTGGACGAAGAAGTCGTTGGTCAGCTGGCCGGAGCGCTTCGTCAGGTGGCCGTGGCCGCGTTCGCCGTGATTGGCGCCAAGCACACGCAGGCCGCCAATCAGCACGGTCATCTCGGGCACGGAGAGGCCTAGCAAGCTGGCCTTGTCAATCATCATCTCCTCGACCTTGACCGCGAGCCTTTTGTCGCCGACGTAGTTGCGAAAGGCGTCGGCCTCGGGCTCCATCACGGCGAAGCTCTCGACATCGGTCTGGTCTTGCGTGGCGTCGCCGCGGCCGCCGATGAAGGGCACGTCGCACGATGCGCCGGCGTCCTTGATCGCCTTCTCGAGACCGACCACGCCACCAAGCACGATGGCATCGGCTAAGCTCATCGAGCCGCGTAACCCGTTGAGCACGTCGATCACCTTGGCCAGCATGGCCGGCTCGTTCACCGCCCAGTCTTTCTGCGGCGCAAGCGCCAAGCGCGCCCCGTTTGCGCCGCCGCGGAAGTCCGACTTGCGGTAGGTCGACGCCGACGCCCAGGCGGTTTTGACGAGTTGGCTGACGGTCAGCCCGCTGTCAGCAATCTTCTTTCGGAGCGCCGTGACGTCGGAGTCCGACGGCTGGGTACCGGCCGGTATCGGATCCTGCCAGATCAGGTCTTCTTGCGGCACCTCGGGCCCGAGGTAGCGCACCTTCGGCCCCATGTCGCGGTGGGTCAGCTTGAACCAGGCGCGCGCAAAGGCGTCCTTGAAGGCCGCATGATCGTTGCGGAACTTCTCCGATATCTTGCGATATGCTGGATCACGCTTGAGCTGCATGTCGGCGGTCGTCATGATCGTCGGCACTTTCTTCGACGAATCCCAGGCCGCCGGGGCCATGTCTTCTTCCTTTGGGTTGATCGGGGTCCACTGGTGTGCGCCGGCCGGACTCTTGGTGAGCTCGTACTCGTAATCAAGCAGCAGCCGGAAGTAGTTCTCGGTCCACTTGTCGGGCATGTTGGTCCATGAGCCCTCGATGCCGCTGGTCACCGTGTGCTCGCCGATGCCGCCGTGCTCCTCGGTCGAGACCCAGCCGAAACCCTGTGCGGCAAAGTCGCCGCCCGACGGTGCCTTGCCGAGCGTCGACGCGTCGCCATTGCCATGGCACTTGCCAAAGGTGTGACCCCCGGCCGTCAGCGCGACAGTTTCCTCGTCGTCCATGGCCATGCGCTTGAAGGTCTCCTTCATGTCGCGCGCCATACCGGCGTCATCGTGCGGATTGCCCCCCGGTCCTTCCGGATTGACGTAGATCAGGCCCATTTGGATCGCGGCCAGCGGACCCTCGATCTCGTGCATGCCGTGTTCCGGCGAGATGCGGGTCTGCACGCCCTGGTTTACCCACTTGTCTTCCGCTCCCCAGAAGATGTCGCGTTCCGGCTCGAACACGTCGGCGCGGCCGCCACCGAAGCCAAAGATCGGCCCACCCATGCTTTCGATAGCGACGTTGCCGGCCAGGATGAACAGGTCCGCCCAGCTGATGTTCTGGCCGTATTTCTGCTTAATCGGCCATAGCAGGCGGCGCGCCTTGTCGAGGTTGCCGTTGTCGGGCCAGCTGTCGAGCGGGGCGAAGCGCTGCTGCCCACTGTTGGCGCCGCCACGCCCGTCAGCCGTGCGATAGGTTCCCGCCGCGTGCCAGGCCATGCGGATGAAGAAGGGGCCGTAATGCCCGTAGTCGGCCGGCCACCAGGGCTGGCTGTCGGTCATTAGCGCCTGCAGGTCGGCTTTCAGCGCGGGATAGTCGAGCGCCTTGAAGGCCGCGGCATAGTCGAAGTCCGCACCCAAGGGGTTGCTGGCGCCGTTGGGGTTGAGGATCTCGGTCGCCAGCATCTCAGGCCACCAATCCTTGTTGGTGCGACCCAACAGCGATCGGGGTTCACCATGGCCCATCGGGCAACCGCCGCCGAGCGTTACAGTTTTTGCGTCCATCTGTTTGTCTCCTGGAAAATCAATAGAAGCCTAGCTTATAGCCAAGCGGAGCATTAGGCCAATCTGAATTTTTATGTCGGTCATAGGCGCCAACTATGCAAGTCGCAGATGGTGGCTAGAATCATGGCGGGACGTTTTGATAACACGTGGTTCATGCAATCGAAGGCAGCGCGAAGACATTGCAAGGCACTCATGACCTTTCCTGAATCGACACGGTGTTCAGTTCGTCGTGGTGTGGCGAACAGCACCATGAACTCCGAGTGAAAACCTGGGAAATCGAGCGCCCGGTCCCGCCTTGATTGACAGCTTTGACGAAGTAATTTTCGCGACCTGTACGACCGCAATGGGGCGCTATGTAAACCTTTACATAACGCCCCCTATGCGCAGATCGCAACTATGCGCAGGTCGTCCAGTAACACGTTGCCGATTCAATCGTGGCGTGACGTTTAGCGAGGTCGATCAGCGGCCATCTGGACATAGTTTCCGCTGTAGAGTGCCGCCGTGGTCCCACTTCAGGAGACACCATGGGAATCACACGATCATCTCGAATCATCCGTATTGACTGGCTCGCTAAAAGGCCACTTGCACTTCGCGTTAGCTAGTTCAAGCAGTACCCAGCGCTACGTCGAGGCCGATCTCGCCATGAAGGAAAAAGCGCTCGCCAGACTGGTGCCACCGGACACCAGCGTGCGTAAGTTCCGGGTGCCGGACTCGTTCATGCGGTTCCCGCAGACGTTTTAACTATGCGTAGAAAGCTCCCGCCCCCAGCGCACTCTGCAACAGGGGCCGGCGCCGTCATTCTCATGACACTTGAGCATAGTTGCGATCTGCGCATAGGGGGCGTAAGCGGTCATCCCCAAGTTGCTGACGCTGCCGATGCCGCCGGGGCGGCGCCAGTGAAATATTATGAAAAGCAAAATTAGCTTGTGGCCCCGCTACGGACGGCGTTTTGACGGCAGCTTTCCATAACCATCCGCTTTCCATAAGAACGGTTATGCAAAGCTTTGCATAACCGTTCCACTGCACCTCCACCCCCAAATAGCTCTGTGCGCGCTCCCGTGCACAAATATATTGCCCATAAGAAAATTGTGTTGAGCTTGTTCAGGCAATGCTGTACGTTAAGGGATATCTGACACCAGGGTGACTCTACCGCTACGCGGCTGCAAGAGGCATGAGCACATGTCCGCTTCAACCCTGGGCGACAACCCGGGGGAAATATGGACGATTCGACATTGGCAAAAGCGCGCGCTGCGCTGGTGCTCGCCGGCGCCGCCGGCGCCAGCACACTCATCATCTTTCTGATCAACCAGGCCGTGCCAGCCGCGCTCGGTCCGGTGGCGGCAGCGTTGCTGGCCAGCGCGGCCAGCCTGGCATTGGTCCGGCTCGCCGGCAGCGGCAATGGCACCGAAGCGGCGCGCAGCCGCGCTTTCATCGACGTGGTCGGACATGCGATCGACGACATGATGATCGGCGCGGCGGAAACGTCGTACTTCGTCGATTCGGTCAAGAAGAAGGTCGAACTCGACGTGCGCACCGCCGCCGATGTGGCGGCCAGCGCGCAAGAGCTTGCCCTCAGCACGCGCCAGATTGCCGCCAATGCGCGGCAGGCGGCGACGGTGGCGGCGCAGGTGCGCAGCGAAAGCGTTGCCGGGCGCGCCGAAATCGAGCAGGGCCTGCAGCGCATCAGCAGCGCCCGCACCGACGCGCGCCAGGGCGCCGCAGCCATGGCCGAGCTGCAAGAGCGCGCGCGCCGCATCGCCGGCTTTACCGAAGTGATCAGCGAGATTTCGGCGCGCACCAATTTGCTGGCACTGAATGCCGCAATCGAGGCGGCGCGCGCCGGGGAACACGGCCGCGGCTTCGCGGTGGTGGCCAGCGAGGTGCGCCAGCTGGCGCTGCGCACCAAGGAAGCGACCGACGAGATCAGCGTGATGGTGCGTGTCATTAACGAGCAGACGACGACGGCGAGCGCGGGCATGGTGTCACTGACGGAGGTGGTGGGCCTGGCGGCCAGCAATGTCGAGCGCGTCCACGCGCTGCTTGGCAACATCGAGCAGTCCGCCGCGGTGTCGGAACGGGAAATCGGCCAGATCGCGGCGGCGGCGCGGGTGCACGTCGGTACCACCGGGATGATCACGGAATCGCTGGCGCAGATTCGCGACAGCATGCTGTCGACCGATGCCGAATTGCCGCGCGCGGCGCGCTCGGCGATGGCGCTGGCGGAACAGGCCGAAGCTATCGTCAGCGCGCTTGGCGACTCGGCGGTGCAGACGCCGCACGACCCGATCCGCATCGCCGCGCAACGCGCCGCCGACCAGGTCGGCCGCCTGTTCAGCGCGGCAATCCGGTCCGGCGCCATCAGCCGCGAAGCGCTGTTCGACCGCCGCTACAAGGCGATTCCGAACACCAATCCGCCGAAGCACAACAGCCGCTTCGACGCCTTCACCGACCGCGCGCTGCCGGAACTGCAGGAAGCATTATTGGGCAGCATGCCGCAGCTGGCGTATGCCGGCGCGGTCGACAGCAAGGGCTACTTCCCGACTCACAACAAGAAGTTTTCGCAGTCGCTGACGGGCGACTACGACGTCGACATCATCCACAACCGCACCAAGCGCATCTTCAACGACCGCACCGGTGCGCGCTGCGGCGCGAATACGCGCTCGTTCCTGCTGCAGACCTACAAGCGCGATACCGGCGAAGTGATGCACGACCTGTCGGCGCCGATCTACGTCGACGGCCAGCACTGGGGCGGCTTCCGGGTCGGCTACCGCTCCAGCGCCGCTTAAGTTCAGTCCGTTGTCGCCGTCGTGATCGCGCTGGTATTCATCGATTCGAGGTGCTTGCGCAGCCACATGTGCGCCGGGCTGCGGGCGTCGCGCTCGTGCCACAGCATGTCCAGGTGCACCGCCGGCAAGGTGAACGGCAGTTCGCGCCACACCAGCGCGTCGGTCATGCCGGTCGATGCGATCAGGTGCTTCGGCAGCACGGTGATCAGGTCGGAATTGGCGACGACGCGGCCGGCCGTGAAGAACTGGTTGACCGTCAGCAGGATGCGGCGCTCGCGTCCCAGTTGCGCCAGCGCTTCATCGGACAGGCCGTGGGCGCGGCCGGAAAAACTCACCAGCAAGTGGTTGGCGGCGACGTAGTTGTCGAGTGTGAGCTCGACCTTGGCGAGCGGATGATTCTTGCGCATCACACAAACATAGCGGCCCGAGTACAGCCGTTCGTGGCGGATCGGCGAACTGGTGTCGGACGACAGTTGCGCGGCCACGCCAGGGAAAAAGCCGACGGCCAGGTCGATGTCGCCACGCAGCAGCATTGGCCGCGGCTCGCGCGTGGTCAGCGGCACCATGCGCACATTGACGCCGGGCGCCTCGGTTTCGATCGAGCGCATCAGCGACGGCAACCAGAAGGCGGCGGTGGCGTCGGCCATCGCCATGCGGAACGTCGCGTTGGCCTTGGACACGTCGAACGTGCCGGGCGTGACGGCCGCCTCCAGTCCGGCCAGCGCCTGACGCACGGCCGGCCACAGCGATTCGGCGCGCGGGGTCGGCTTGACGCCGTAGGCGGTGCGGATCAGCAAGTCGTCGCCGAGGCTCTCGCGCAGCCGCTTGATGGCGTTCGACACCGCCGGCTGCGTCATCGCCAGGTGGCCGGCCGCGCGCGTCAGGTTTTGCTCAGTCATCACCGCGTCGAACACGCGCAGCAGGTTCAGGTCAAGCGTCAGGAAACTCATGATCAACTAAAAGTAGGTGGGCGGGAGGAGTCGGCACGACGTCAAATAGTACATCAAACCATTCATGAACAATATAATTGGTATCAGAAATTCGAATTAGCTTTATATGTTGCGTTGCACTATAGTGCCTATCAACAACAATAAATTGCAATCGGAAAATTTTGTCTACTACTGCCACTCTGCTTCAAGCCACCGCCAACGTCCAGGTACTGCCACTGCTGCGTGCGGCGCTGGGCTTGTCCGCCCTCGCCGGGTTCATTATGTTCTTCAAGCCACTGCTGATGGGCATCGTCCGCGCACTGGTGCTGACGGTGCGTCCGCGCCGCACCAAAGAAGAACGTTTTGCCCGCCGCCAGCTGCGCAATGCGCGCCAATTCCAGCGCATCCTGAATGCATCGCAAGATCCGAGCCAGGCAGCTGAACTGCGGGCGCTGTCGGCACGCGCATAAATTCTACCGCTTAAAAAAAACGCGGCGCCGGGCTTGTCCGGGCGCCGCGTTTTTTTTGTGTCAGCCGCTTAACGACCGCCGAGCAGCGCCGGCTTGAGCGAGCCGTCGGCCGGCTTGTCGCCAATCCAGATGCGCAGCACGGCGTTGTAGAAGCCCAGGTCCGGCACGACTTCCCCGATCTTCTTGCCGTTCAGTTCGGTCACGGTGCCGCTGCCCGGGATCCAGTCCAGGTGCAGCACGTCGCCCTTCTTCAAACCCGGGATCGCGCCAAACATCTCGCCGAACTTGCTGATCTGGCTGACGTATTTCGCCTTTTCGGCGTCGCCGACGTTGTTGTTAATGCCGGTCATGAAGGACTCGCCAAAGGATTCCGAGCTAACGTCGCGCACCATGACCAGGGCGAGGCGGCGCGGCCCTTCCAGCTTGGCGATGTCGGCGACCGTGTTCTTCTTCTCCGTCAGGTACAGGCCGGCGGCGTACACCTTGACGATGAACTTGGTGCGCATGCCGGCGCCATTGAGCACCAGGTCCTTGCCGGCCACTTTGGCGGTGTCGTCGAACTTGATGCCGTTCACGTCGGCCGCGATCGCGCCCTGCACACACAAGCATGCCAGCAGCAAGCCGGCCAGCACACCCTTGAAACCGTGTCTCGTCGTTACCATTTTGTTATCTCCATGTTTTTGTCAAAGTGACTTGCGAATGAGTCCATGATGAATATATCACCACTTGCTCGGAGGAACACAACTAAAAGGAGGGAGCAAAGATGCCTTATTCATCGATCGCCGACCTGCCCGACAGCGTGCGCGACAATTTGCCGAAGCATGCGCAGGAAATCTACAAGGAAGCGTTCAACAGCGCTTTCGATGAATACGCCGAGCGCGGCGCCAAAGGGCGGGAGGTGACCGCCGACAACGTGGCGTGGACGGCGGTGAAGAAAAAATACAGGAAGGATGAGGCGAGCGGCAAATCGCACGAGGCCGGGAATGAGTGGCGTCGATGGCAACTGCGCAGGAATCGGAAAGAAGCTGCTACCAATGCTTCGGTTTAGTAAGCGGTTTTTTTTTCGTTGCGATCTGAGACGGCAATTGTGCGTCCTCTAGCTGCGCATCGGTAATGTGGGAGATTGTCCAGTGCGCCTGTTTTGCCAGGGAGCCGCTTGCACGACGATGCGTTTTTAAACCTTGGCGAAGTGGATGCATCGGGACGATCAACCCAATCATGATAAGCGGAAAATCTTCACGTATCGCCTGCAGGGCCGGCTCGGCGTCGCTATCATTTGAGACCAACACTATGCTGTCGTACAACCCGCTGGCCGCGTCGCGGTACATGCAAAGCGCTAAATTTACAGCAGTGTTCTTCTCTTCGAGCTTCCAAACGCGCGTGCGTAGGGCGCGATCAAATTATTGCCCTGGCACAAAAACTGGCAACAACGCTCCACCCTTATCGAACGAATGTGTGCCGTAGATGATCCTGATGCGTTCACCATGAATTTGATTGAGGGCACGGTGGTATGCGGACTGCGCCGTCACAGACGCAGTTCAGTGCGTCGCGAAGGTTGCCAAGGCCGGAGCAGTGAAGAAATTCACACGCTCAAGCGTTTCGTTTTGATCGCGCTGAGAAATGATGGTTTCGAACAGCTTCACTAAATCGAGCCACTTGAAGCGGGATCCGCGTAGCCGACCGTAGTAAAGGTTATAGGCGTCCACGTAGACGGCAGTCGTATGAGAATGGCCCTCGATCCCTTCCAATTTAAACTTCCAGATGTGAAAAAGCCGCCCATTCAGCGGCTTTTTCGTCCCAAGCCAGAGCCAACTGAATGACACTGCGAGAGATGAGTGATGAGTCAATGATGGCCCATCATGACGCCAGCGTCAATAGAGGGATGACGCCGCTCAACTGCTCAGGCCGCCTCGATAGCGCGAAGCTCGTGCCGTGCCGGGCGCGCCGGCCGCTGAGCGGACACATCCACGGTCGCTTTCGCCAGCGCGGTGCCAGGTTCGAGCTTGAACACGCTGACCACCCGCGCCAGGTTGGCCGCCTGCTCCTGCATCGACGCGGCCGCCGCAGCCGCCTCTTCCACCAGCGCCGCGTTTTGCTGCGTCGTTTCGTCCATCTCGAGGATCGTGTTGTTGACGTTGGCGATGCCGACGCTCTGTTCCTGGCTGGCTGAAGTGATTTCACCCATGATGTCGGTCACCCGGCGTACGCTGGCCACCACTTCTTCCATCGTCACGCCGGCTTGCTCGACCAGGGTGCTGCCTTCGCGCACCTTGTCGACCGAGTCGCCGATCAGCAACTTGATTTCTTTCGCCGCGGCGGCCGAGCGCTGCGCCAGGCTGCGCACCTCCGACGCCACCACCGCGAAGCCGCGGCCCTGCTCGCCGGCACGGGCCGCTTCGACGGCGGCGTTGAGTGCGAGGATGTTGGTCTGGAATGCAATGCCGTCGATGACGCCGATGATGTCGACGATCTTTTTGGACGATGCCGTAATCGAACCCATCGTGTCGATCACGTGCGATACCACCGAGCCGCCGCGCAACGCCACTTCGGAAGCCTTGGCGGCAAGCTGGTTGGCCTGGCGCGCATTGTCGGCGTTCTGCTGGACGGTGGCGGTCAGGTCGCGCATCGAGCCGGAGGTCTGGCCGAGCGAGGCGGCCTGCTGTTCAGTACGGCTCGACAGGTCGAGGTTGCCGCTGGCGATTTCGCTGGAGGCCGAGGCGATCGACTCGGTGCCTGAGCGCACTTCAGCGACGATGCGGATCAGGCTGTCGTTCATGTACTTGAGCGCGCCCATCATCTGGCCGGTCTCGTCGGTGCTGTTGACGTCGATGACACTGCTGAGGTCGCCGTCGGCGACGCGCTTGGCGATATCGACCGCGGCGACCAGCGGCCGGGTGATGCTGCGGGTGGCGAAGAACGCCACGGCGACCGACAGCACGCTCGCGCACAAGGTCAGCACCAGGATCAGCAGCTGGGTGCGGCCCGACACGGCCGTGGCGGCGTCGCCCGATTCGACCATGGCGGCATTCTGGTAGGCGGTGAACTTGTCGAGCTCGTCGAAGTACTTTGCCTGCATGGGACGCAGCGAATACATGAAGTTGACCATCGCGCTCTCTTTCTTGTCCTCCTTGATCGTGGCGATGAAGTCGGCCTGGGCGGGAATGAACTTGGCGCGGATCGTCGCGATGGCCTTCAGGATTTCCCGGCCGCGCGGGTCAGTGGTGCTCTTGGTCAGCTCGGCCAGGGCGGCGGTGGCGCTGGCGTTCTTCTTGTCCATGATGGCGAGCTCCGTGCCGATATGGTCCGGATCGCTCATGACCAGCACGTTGAGCATGCTGCGGGTCGCTTCGTTGACGTCGGTCTTGATGGCGTTTGCCATGACGGTCTTCGGATAGCGTTCCTTGACCATCGTCGTCACTTCCGCGTTCAGGCCGCCGATGCGCAGGTAGGACAAAGCCGCGAGCATGATCAAAAGAGCAATCACGACGCCGAAGCCGACGGCCAGGCGCTGGCCTATTCCCATGTTTCTGATATTCATTGCAGCTGTCTCTCGTTTTTGTCAGGAAGTACTTCAGGCTATTTTCGTTGCCTTGGATAAATATAGCACTACTTGCTGGAAAAACATATTTCCGGTGAGAGTCATTTCCAAAAGAAGCGGAATCTGCAACAGCGGACCCGCTGGGAAAGCGGGGTCAGGCCTTGGCGGCCATCAGGCGCTCGTATTTGGCGCGCAGCTGGTCCGGCGTTTCGGTCCATGCCGGGTTGAGGGGGATGCAGCTGACCGGACATACCTGCTGGCACTGCGGCTCGTCGAAGTGGCCGACGCATTCGGTGCACTTGTTGGGGTCGATTTCGTAAATCTCGACGCCCATGTAGATTGCGTCATTTGGGCACTCGGGCTCGCAGATGTCGCAATTGATGCATTCGTCGGTGATCAGTAACGCCATGATGTTTCGACTACTCCGTGGGCGGCGCCATCGAGGCGATTTTTTTCTGCAGCCAGCGGTCGACCGACGGGAACACGAACTTTGACACGTCGCCGCCGAGGATGGCGATTTCGCGCACGATCGTGCCGGAGATGAACTGGTACTGGTCCGATGGCGTCAGGAACAGCGTTTCGACGTCCGGCAGCAGGTAGCGGTTCATGCCGGCCATCTGGAATTCGTATTCGAAGTCGGAAACGGCGCGCAGGCCGCGCACGATGACGCGGGCGTCATGCTTGCGCACGAAGTCCTTCAGCAGGCCGGAGAAACTTTCGACCTTCACGTTGGGATAGTGGCCCAGCACTTCATTGGCGATTTCGAGGCGTTCTTCAAGCGAGAAGAACGGCCGCTTGTTCTTGCTGTCGGCAACGCCAACGATCAGGCCGTCGAAAAGTCCGGACGCGCGGCGTACCAGATCTTCGTGGCCTCGCGTGAGCGGGTCAAAGGTTCCTGGATAAACAGCTACAACCATTGCGGCTCCCTAGAGATGCACCAATATAGAACGCGCATTATGCCTCAAAACCGGTCATCTGCCCCAGGGCAGACCAAGGCCCGCGCTTTTCCGCGAGCGTATTTACAAGTTGTTACGACGGCGCAGAGCGCAAGCGCAGCAGATGGTAGAACACGATGCCGGCCTTGTCGGCGCGGATGGCTTCCCAGGGCGCAAGCCAGTCCGGCGTGTCGTCGCCATCTTCTTCGGCGAACGGCAGGGGCGCGCCGGACTCGACATAGACGAGGCCATCGGCGGCAAGCAGGTTGACGCACAGCGGCAAGGTTTTCGACAGCATGTCTTGCTGGTAAGGCGGATCCAGGAAAACCAGGTCGAAACACTGGCCGCGCAGGGCCATCGATTGCGCGCTGACGACGGCGTCGGCACGCAGCAAGGCTACCGTGTCGGCGTGCAGCTTTTGCTTGATGGTGTCGAGCTGGCGGATGACCGGGGTGTGGGTGTCGATCATGACGACCGAGCGGGCGCCGCGGCTGGCCGCTTCGAAGCCGAGCGCGCCGCTGCCGGCGAACAGGTCGAGCACATTGGCCGCGCTCCAGTCGTTGCCCCACTGGTGGCTGATCCAGTTGAACACGGTTTCGCGCACGCGGTCGGGGGTCGGGCGCAGGCCGACGGCGTCGAGCACCGGCAGCTGGGTGCGTTTCCAGGCGCCGCCGATGATGCGCACGTGCTGCGGCGGAGGTGGCCGGTGGACCGGAACTTTGGCTGGCTTTTTTTGCATGGGCGGCACTATAGCATGATGGCTCGGGCGGTTGCCCGGGCAGGAACCGCCGATGCGGCTGTAGCCGAAGCCCCGGCTGCTACGTTGACGGCGACGGCTTTACGGCGCCCGGTGCAAGACTACCGGCGCGCGTCGGCCGCCAGCACGTTGAAATCCTCGATCCAGCCCTGCATCCGCTTTTGCGCGTGCGCTTTCTGCGACGGGGTAGCAATCTTCACCGCCGTCAGGATCAGCTGGATGGTCTGGTCGGTATAGGTGTCGAAGAACGCCTTGCGTTCCGGCGCCTCGAAGCGGCCGAACAGTTCCTTGACCAGGTTGTGCAGCACCGACACCGTGGCGTCCTTGCCCAGCTTCTCGGTCTGGATCTTGCGCAGCGCGGCGACGATCTGCTTCTGGCGGCGCATCCGCTCGTCCAGCCAGACATCGTTGTCGAGCACCCGCGCGTCGGACGCCTTGCGCAGCACGGCCTCCTGCTCGGCGTTAAAGTTGCCGAACCACAGGTCGAACTGCTCCATCGACTTCTTGAAACGCGCCTTCTGCCGGGCCTCGAGGTCGCCGCGCATGAACTTCTTGCGGTAGTCCTCGTTGTTCTTGACAAATTTCTTCTCCATCTGCGCGATCTGTTCGGGCCGCACCGACCGCGCCAGGTCCGCCAGTTCAGGCAGTGCCTTGTAGGCCAGCAATTCGGTACGCGCCTTGATGTCGTGGTAGTCGCCGGCCAGGTCGGCCTGGGTCATGTTGCCGGCGAGCTGGCGCTGGCCATTCTGCAGCAACTGGACGTAATCCTTCAGCTGGGTCTTGCGGTGCCACTGGAACAGGTTGTCGATATCCTTCTTCACCCAGCCGGACTGGTCCGAATCGAGGTCGAGATAGTTGTTCAGCCACCAGTACAGCAGGGTGTCGCCGTGGTTGTAGGTAAACCGGATGCTGCTGCAGCCGGCCGCCGTGACCATCAGGGCAATCAGAAACAGCGCGCGAAGGCGGGTTGCGACAGTGCCGCTCGTGTTAAAATTTTTCATCTATTCAACTCTTTCAAATACCGCTTATGAATGTAGTGATTCTCGCCGCCGGCATGGGAAAGCGGATGCAATCCGCGCTGCCAAAAGTCTTGCATCCGTTAGCGGGCAAGCCGTTGTTGCAACATGTGATAGACACCGCACAGGAACTTGCGCCGAGCAAATTATGCGTTATTTACGGGCACGGCGGCGCAGCGGTGCCGGAGATGGTGAGACTTCAGAACAATGGCGAGCACGCAAACATTGATACCGCGCTGCAGGAACCGCAACTCGGCACCGGCCACGCGGTGATGCAGGCGGCGCCGCAGCTCGACGATAACGTTCCCACGCTGATCCTGTACGGCGACGTGCCGCTGACCACATCGGCATCGCTGCGCCGCCTGGTCGAGGCGGCCGGCAGCGACAAGCTGGCGATCCTCACGGTCGAGCAGGCCAACCCGTTCGGGCTGGGCCGCATCGTGCGCGAAGGCGGCAATATCGTGCGCATCGTCGAAGAGAAAGATGCCAGCGAAGCCGAACGGGCGATCCGCGAGATCAATAGCGGCATCATCGTCGCGCCGACGCGCCAGCTGAAAGAATGGCTCGGTTCGCTGTCGAACAACAATGCCCAGGGTGAGTACTACCTGACCGACATCGTCGCCAAGGCGGTAGCCGACGGCGTGCCGGTGGTGTCGGCGCATCCATCGGCCGAGTGGGAAGTGGCCGGCGTCAACAGCAAGGTGCAGCTGGCCGAACTCGAGCGCCGTCACCAGTTGAACAAGGCAAATGTACTGCTGGAACAAGGCGTGACCTTGATGGATCCGGCGCGCATCGACATCCGCGGCACCCTGGCGTGCGGGCGCGACGTGACGATCGATGTCGGTTGCGTGTTCGAAGGCCGCGTCGAGTTGGCCGATGGCGTGTCGGTCGGCGCGCACAACGTCATCGTCAACGCCAGCATCGCGGCCGGCGCCCAGATCAAGCCGTTCTGCCATATCGAAGGCGCCAGGGTCGGGCCGAAGTCGATGATCGGCCCGTACGCCCGCCTGCGCCCTGGCGCGGACCTGGCCGAAGACGTCCATATTGGTAACTTCGTCGAAGTAAAGAACAGCACGATTGCCGCGCACAGCAAGGCCAATCACCTGAGCTATGTAGGCGATGCGACGGTTGGTTCGCGCGTCAATATCGGCGCCGGCACGATTACCTGCAATTACGACGGCGTCAACAAGTACCGCACGGTGATCGAGGACGACGCCTTCATCGGCAGCGACAGCCAGCTGGTGGCGCCGGTAACGGTGGGCAAAGGCGCGACCCTGGGTGCGGGTACGACGCTGACCAAGGATGCGCCGGCCGGCAAGCTGACCATCTCGCGCGCCAGGCAGATGACGATCGACGCCTGGCAGCGGCCGGTGAAGATCAAGAAATAGTCGTTGGCGCCAGGCCGTCGTGGTGTCAGGCGGCCAGGCCTTCGGCCACTTCGCCGCGCGCGGCCTTGAAGGCCGGCGCCAGCGCCGCCAGCAGCGCCACCGCCATCACGGTCACCACCGTCATCATCATCCGATGGAAGTCGAGCTCGACGAGCATTGGCGAGTGTTTCAGCGCCTGCTGGGTGGCGTACGACAGCACCGCCCGGTTCACCACCCACGCGATCAGCCCGCTCGCCACCAGGCTGAGCACGACCGCGAACGCGGCCATCCACAGCGCTTCGGCGGCAAACATGAAAAACACGCCGGTGCTGTGCATGCCCAGCGCGCGCAAGGTTGCCACTTCGCGCCGGCGCTCGAACGCGTTCATCGTGATCGTCGCGGCGATTGCGGCCGCAATGACCGCGAACACCATGCCGGCCACGCTGTCGAACGTCAGGTCCGACGCGCTGCGCAGATGAATGTAGCTGGGCGACAGTTCCTGCCACGTGTGGACGTCGACGGCCAGGCCGGCGCCGCGCAGGTGACCCAGCAAGGTCGCGCGCATCGTGTCGAGCTGCTTGGGGTCGGCCAGCGTCACCACCAGTCGCTCGGTGCGCTCGGTGTCGAGCAGGTTCTGGGCCATTTCGAACGGCATCAGCAGCGAGCGCGCGCCGCTGTTAAATTCGCCGACGCTGAAGACGTCGACGACCTCCACATTGGCTGGCGCCGCCGGCGCATCGGTCGCCGCGCCGATCAGCGTCACGCTGCTGCCGGGACGCAATCCAAGCGCACGCGCGTGCCCGCTGCTGATCGCGATGCCATTGGTCTGGCTGGGCACCAGTTTGCCGTACTGGGCCGACCCCTTGCCGCTGATGCCTTCGCCATGAAACAGCGCCGAGCGCCGGCCGGTGGAAGCGATGCCGGAGACGCTCATCTGCGGCGCCACCTGCGCCACGCCGGCTACCGTTTCGACGATTGCCTTGATCCGCTTGGCGTCGGCCGGCTCGAACGCGGTGCTGCCGGCGGCGCCGGCGCGGGTGACGGTCAGGTGGCCGAGCCGCTCGCCGATGGTGGCCTGGTGCTCGAGCCGCGCGCGGCTGCTGGCGATGTTGCCGGCGAACAGGTCGAGCAGGCACAGGCAGGCGGCGATCAGCAGGATCGTCAGTACGATGCGCGGGCGGCCCAGCATCACGGTGCGCAGCGCCAGTCGATGCGGGCTCATCCTTGCACCCGCAAGGTGCGGCGCGCATCCGACGGCGTGCTCGACAGGCGCCCTTCGTTCAGTTGCAAGGTGCGCGTTGCCCGGCTCAGCTGGCGCTGATCGCGGGTCGAGATGACGAAGGTGGTGCCATGGTCGCGCTGCAGCGAAGCAAACAGGTCCATGACGAGGCGGATGCTGCCGTTGTCGAGGCGCGACGTGGCCTCGTCCGCCACCACCAGGCGCGGCTGCGTGAGCAGCGCGCGGGCGATGGCGATGCGCTGGCACTGGCTGGCGTCGAGCCGCGCCGGATACTGACGGGTCTGGGTCTTGAGGCCGAGACGGGCCAGCAGTTCGGCGCCATAGCCGCGCGCTTCAGCCTGCGCCGGCGCGGCGATGCGCCCGCGCAGCATCAGCGGCAGCATGACGTTTTCCAGCGCGGTCAGCACCGGAATCAGGCTGAACGACTGGAACACATACCCGATCAGCTCGCTACGCAGGTCGGCGCGCGCGTGTTCGGACAGTTTGGAAACGAGCAGGTTGGCCACCACCACGCTGCCTTCGGTGGCCGTTTCCAGCATGCCGATCAGGTTCAGAACGCTCGTCTTGCCGTGCCCGGACGGGCCGCAGATCGCCACCATTTCGCCGCTGGCCACGTGCATGTTGATATCATTGAGCGCATGCACGGCGTTCAGGCCGCGGCCATACACCTTGTGCACACCTGACAGCCTTGCCAGTTCGCGCGCAGGCCGCGCCCCGCCAGTATTCAAGCCGCTTACCACCATCGCATCCATTGCCGGCCCCTATCTGGCCTGCGGCAGGCGTCCAGGATGGCCGCCGCGCAGTGCTGACAGTAGAAGCTATTTCGCCGCGGAATCGGTTGATGATGCTCAAGAGCAACGTTCAGACGGCGATGCGGGTCTCGAATTTGCTGCGGAAGGTGGAGAAGTAGGTTTTTACGTTGCGCACATTGGCGTGGGTGGCGAACAGCCGGTGCGCCAGCGCATGGTAGGCCGGCATGTCGGCCACTTGCACGATCAGCACGAAATCCGGGCCCGGCGCCACGCGGTAGCATTGCAGCACGGCCGCCTCGCCGGCCACCAGCGCCTCGAACTCGTCCATGCGCTCGGCCGCCTGGACGTCGAGCGAGATCTCGACGATCGCGGTGAGCCGGGCGCCGACCTTGTCGGGCGACACGATGGCGACCTGGCGCGCGATGATGCCGGCCTCGGTCAGCAGCTTGACCCGTCGCAAGCACGTCGGCGGCGACACGTGGACCAGTTCCGCCAGCTCGGCGTTGGTATGCGAAGAATCAAGCTGCAGCGCATTGAGGATGCGGCGGTCGACGTCGTCAATTGGCATTGAATCATTATTCATGGCTAAAAATACACGATTCGTTAAATATCCACCATTAAATGAAATATAATTTCATGGTAAGTGGATGATGAAATAATATTCCAAATTATGCCAGATTTAGACAGCTAATTTCAAAGAGATTCATCTAGGATACATCCATTGTCAATCTTTCAAATGAGGTCTGTATGTGCGGCATCGTCGGAGCAGTAGCGCAGCGTAATATCACCCCGATCCTGATCGAAGGCCTCAAGCGCCTCGAATACCGAGGGTACGATTCCTGCGGCGTTGCGCTGCACGTCGACGGCAAGCTGCAGCGTTCGCGCAGCACCTCGCGCGTGGCCGACCTGGAGACGCAAATGGGCAACGCCAGCCTGGAAGGCTTCACCGGCATCGCCCACACCCGCTGGGCAACCCATGGCGCCCCGCTGTCGCACAATGCTCACCCGCACTTTTCGCCGACCGAAGAACTGGCCCGCATCGCGCTGGTCCACAACGGCATCATCGAAAACCACGACGAACTGCGCGCCGAACTGACCGCGCTCGGCTACGTGTTTACCAGCCAGACCGACACCGAAGTGATCGCCCACCTGGTCGACCACATGTACAACGGCGACCTGTTCGATACCGTCCAGCAAGCGGTGAAGCGCCTGCACGGCGCCTACGCCATCGCCGTCTTCTGCCGCGAGGAGCCGCACCGCGTGGTGGCCGCGCGCCAGGGTTCGCCGCTGATCGTCGGCGTCGGCCAGGGCGAAAACTTCGTCGCCTCCGACGCGATGGCGCTGGCCGGCACCACCGACCAGATCATCTACCTGGAAGAAGGCGACGTGGTCGACCTGCAACTGGGCCGCTACTGGATCGTCGACGTCGAAGGCCGTCCGGTGACGCGCGAAGTCAAGACCGTGCACGCCCACACCGGCGCCGCCGAGCTGGGCCCGTACCGCCACTACATGCAGAAAGAAATCTTCGAGCAGCCGCGCGTCATCGGCGACACGCTCGAAGGCGTCACCGGCATCATGCCGGAGCTGTTCGGCGACAACGCCTACAAGGTCTTCAAGCAGATCGACCGCGTGCTGATCCTTGCCTGCGGCACCAGCTATTACGCCGGCCTGACGGCCAAGTACTGGATCGAGTCGGTCGCCAAAGTGCCCGTCAATGTCGAGATCGCCAGCGAATATCGCTACCGCGACAGCGTGCCGCATCCGAATACCTTGGTCGTCACCATCACCCAAAGCGGCGAAACGGCCGACACGCTGGCCGCCCTGAAGCACGCGCGCAGCCTCGGCATGGAACACACGCTGACGATCTGTAACGTGGCCACCAGCGCCATGGTGCGAGAGTGCGCGCTCGCTTACATTACCCGCGCAGGTGTCGAAGTTGGCGTCGCATCGACCAAGGCCTTCACCACCCAGCTGGCCGCGCTGTTCCTGCTGACCTTGACCCTGGCGCAAGTAAATGGCCGCCTGTCCGACGACGAAGAAGCAACTTACCTCAAGCAAATGCGCCACCTGCCGGTCGCGCTGGCCGCCGTGCTGGCGCTCGAGCCGCAGATCATGGCCTGGGCGGACGACTTCGCGCGCAAGGAAAACGCCCTCTTCCTCGGCCGCGGCATCCACTACCCGATCGCCCTCGAAGGCGCGCTGAAACTCAAAGAGATTTCGTACATCCACGCTGAAGCCTACCCGGCTGGCGAACTCAAGCACGGCCCGCTGGCACTGGTGACTGAAGAAATGCCGGTCGTCACGATCGCGCCGAACGACGCGCTGCTGGAAAAACTGAAGTCGAACATGCAGGAAGTGCGGGCGCGCGGCGGCCAGCTGTATGTATTTGCCGACGTCGATTCGCGCATCACTTCGGGCGATGGCGTGCACGTGATCCGCTTGCCGGAACACTACGGCCTGCTGTCGCCGATTCTGCACGTCGCGGCGCTGCAGTTGCTGGCATATCACACCGCACTGGCGCGCGGCACTGACGTCGACAAGCCACGCAACCTGGCCAAGTCGGTCACGGTGGAGTAAGCACGGCGCGGTTTGATCGCGAGCGAGCGAGTGCGGAGTGCGAACAGGAACTGCGTCGAGGAGACGCAGTGACCCGATAAGACAGCCAACGGCTTGTCGGTGCGCAGCAACGGTTCTGCCGGGTTGCTGCAATCGCCCGACGGTATGCGCTGTACCGCACGGACTTGGCTTACCCAAGCTCCTATCCTGAATGTATTGGACTGGAGATTGGCATGGAACTTTTTTTTATGATGACTGCGATGCTCGCGCTGCTTGGACCGATTGCACTGGGCCGCGTGCGCTGCATCCGCGTGACGCCACGGCTGCGTGGCCTCGCCTGCTACATCTTTCCTGTCCGGTCGCGCGTGCAAAGCGGCACGTTCAACTTCGCCGACATGGCGTTAGATGCACGAAAATATTCGGCCAAGCTGAACTGGACCGCGTTGTTCGCCCATGCAATACATGCGCCCGCCTTCGGCAGTGCCGGCCGCGCAAGCCCCCACCTGGCGCCGGGATTGACCACAGCTTAGCGAAAATGCCGGACTCGGAAAGTTGCTGCAAGGATATAATCGTTCAATAGTTGTGTCTATTCGAGGTCGTATGCCGCGGCCAGCGTGGCTCGAATTTTTCGTCGCAATCGTGGCGCGCGCCTGCGTGTTTCTTTCCGCGTCCGACGCGACGCGGCCGGCGTTGGAAAGCGAACTGTCTGGCATTGAACCTTCCTCCCAAGCGGTGTATTCTGAACTTCAAAACGGAAGTCGTTGATGGGTTAGAAAGAGCTATGCATGCCAAGCGAAATCCTCCTGAAAAAAGCTGTTGCCACAAAAGCCAACAGCTTCGAAGCTATCTTGCTCGATTTCATCGGTGACCCGCAACGTGCTATTGAAGCAATTAGAGCCGGGTTCCCAGCGAGCGTCATCAAAGACACAAGAGCGTACTTTTCGGTACCGACCAACCGGATTCGCGCCATCGTTTGCTCCCCCGCAACTACCGCTCATACCCTCGTCAAGAAGGGCGCCAACCTCGATGCCACCGCATCGGAACGCATCTGGCGGCTAGCCGATCTGGTAGCGATGGCCAGCGACGTGTTTGAAAATGACGAGGCCGCCAAGGAATGGTTGCGTACGCCAAATCGGGCTTTTCGCGACGTAGCGCCAATGGACTTATCGGACACCGAGCCAGGAGCCAACGCAGTTCGCCAAGTACTGAATGCGATTGGCACCGGCGGCGTTGCGTGAGGTTCTGGCGCATCTTGCAACGCAGATCTGCGCTGGATAAATTGGTGCGCTGGTGCCGCCCGGTTCGGTGGGCGTTGGAACCCGATTGCATCCGGGCGCTTTACTGCGGAACATCAGTCGCCATCTGCGCTCTCGAAAAGTTCGTACACATCGGAGCCGCTCCGTTTCCTCGCTTGGTCCTCGTTTCGGTCGACATTCCAGACAGCCGCGTGCTGTATGCCCCACCTATCGCCGTCCTTCCCGTCGGCTGGGACACGATGCCGACATCTGCCGCGGCGCAGAAGTTTGGCGCCGCATGGCTTGCGGCGGGAAATAATTTGGCTATGGCGGTGCCGTCCGCGATCGTTCCCGAAGAGACAAATGTCATGCTCAACCCCCGGCATCCTGACTATGCCCAGGTCGAACTCGCCGTCGTCAGGCCGTTCCAATTTGATCACCGGATGTTCAAATAGCGTCAGCTTCGCTGGCGCGGCTGTCTTTGCGCCCAATAGTTAACCATTTGATCTGAACTGCGCCGGCGGTATCAATGATTTATACTGCAACGCAGCATCCCGAGTAGCCATTCTCATACAGCCGGCGATGGACCTCCGACAGGAAGCCCGCGCCGCCGCGGTCCGTGAATCGGCCGATGCCTAACGATCCAGGAGCAACAAGAAATGAACAACGCAACACCGGACCACCCGACTTCGCAGCCATCGCTGCTGCAACGCATTCCGCTTGCCTTTGGCGCCTTTTTCAGCGTTCTATCGAACGCCGCTGTCGCCGCGCGCGTGGACCGCCTGAAGCGTGACGAAGCGCCCGCTGCACCCGCCGCCCCAATAACGCCAGTCGCAGCGGCGCCCGCACCCGCGCCTCTGCGCGTCGCCACCCCCGACGCCGCGCTGCAGTTGCTGGCACTGTTCCAGCGCGACGCGCGCCTGATCGACTTCACCGAGGAAGACCTGGCCAGCTACGCCGACGCCGACATCGGCGCGGCCGCCCGCATCGTCCACGAAGGCTGCCGCAAGGTGCTGCGCGAGCACTTCTCCATCGCGCCGGTGCGCACCGAAGCGGAGGGCAGCCGCATCATCCTCGACGCCGGCTTCGACGCCGGCGCCATCCGCCTGACCGGCAACGTCGTCGGCAGCGCGCCGTTCAAGGGCAGCCTCAGTCACCGCGGCTGGCGCGTCAACGACGTGCGCCTGCCGAAGCTGGCGAGCGGCCATGACGCCACCGTGCTGGCCCAGGCCGAGGTAGAACTATGAATGCGCCGCGCTATTCGATCGGCATCGACCTCGGCACCACGCACTGCGCGCTGGCCTACGTCGACCTCGAGGCCAGCGACGGCGAGGCCACGCGCCACGGCGTGCTGGAGATACCTCAGCTGAGCGCACCAGGCACGGTCGAGTCGTCCGGGCTCTTGCCGTCGTTCCTGTACCTGCCGCACGCGGACGAACTGGCACCGGGCGAACTCGATTTGCCGTGGCCCTCGCCGGCCGATTACGTGGTCGGCGAAATGGCGCGCGCGCGCGGCGCCACCACGCCGATCCGGCTGGTGTCGAGCGCCAAAAGCTGGCTCGGCCACGCCGGCGCCGACCGCCGCGGCGCCATCCTGCCGAGCGACGCGCCGCCGGAAGTGCAGCGCGTCTCGCCGCTGGAGGCGTCGACCCGCTACCTGACGCACCTGCGCCAGGCCTGGGACCATGCGCATCCCGAGGCGCCGTTCCAGCAGCAGGACATCACGGTAACGATCCCCGCCTCGTTCGACCCGGCCGCGCGCGAGCTGACGGTGGAAGCGGCCAAGGCTGCCGGATACCAGGAGTTGACGCTGCTGGAGGAACCGCAGGCCGCGCTGTACAACTGGATCCAGAACAGCGGCGGCAACTGGCGCCGCGATGTCCAGCCGGGCGACATCATCCTGGTTGTCGACGTCGGCGGCGGCACCAGCGACTTTTCGCTGATCGCCGTGCTCGAACACGAGGGCAAGCTGGAGCTGCACCGCATCGCGGTGGGCGACCATATCCTGCTCGGCGGCGACAATATGGACCTGACCCTGGCGCACCTGGTGGCGCGTAAGCTGGCCGCGGCCGGCACCACGCTCGATGCATGGCAGATGCGCGCGCTCGGCTACGCCTGCCGCACCGCCAAGGAGCGCTTGCTCGGCGACGCGGAAATGACGGCGCAGCCGATCGTCGTGCCGAGCCGCGGCTCGAAGCTGATCGGCGGCGCCATCCGCACCGAACTGACCGCCGACGAGGTGCGCACCACCATCGTCGAAGGCTTCTTCCCCGACGTGCCGGCATCGACCCGGCCGGCCACCCGCGTGCGCGGCGGCCTGACGCAAGTCGGCCTGCCGTATGCGCAGGACGCCGGCGTCACGCGCCACCTGGCCGCGCTGCTTGGCCGCCAGCGCGACGCGACGACCGAGCTGGCAGGCTTCGTGCGCACCAACGCGCCCGACGCCACCTTCCTGCATCCGAGCGCGGTGCTGTTCAACGGCGGCGTGTTTAAATCGACCTTGCTGGCCGAGCGTACCTTGGCCACGCTGAACGGCTGGCTGACGGCCGAAGGCGCGGCGCCGGCGCGCGCACTGGCCGGCGCCGATCTCGACCTGGCGGTGGCGCGCGGCGCCGCCTACTACGGCTACGTGCGCCGCGGCCAGGGTGTGCGCATCCGCGGCGGCACCGCGCGCGCCTACTACGTCGCCATCGAGTCGGCGATGCCGGCCATCCCCGGCATGGAGCCGCCGATGCAGGCGCTGTGCGTGGCGCCGTTCGGCATGGAAGAAGGCGCCGAGGCCGAGCTGCAAAGCCAGCAATTTGGCCTCGTCGTCGGCGAACCGATCCAGCTGCGCTTTTTTGGCTCGTCGGTGCGGCGCCAGGACCAGCTGGGCGACCTGCTCGACTTCTGGCAGCCGGACGAACTGCAGGAGCTCGGCGAAATCCGCGCCACGCTGCCGCCTGAAGGACGCAGCGACGGCGACGTGGTGCAGGTGCGCCTGCGCGCGGTCGCCACCGACACCGGCACGCTCGAACTGACCGCTGTCGCCGTCAACGGCGACGGCCGCTGGAAGATCGAGTTCGACGTGCGCAGCAACGGCTAGTGGCGGCGCGCGTGGCCAGGTACGCCGTCGGCATCGATCTGGGCACCAGCAACACCGTGCTCGCCTACGCCGCGTTGGGCGCCGATGGCAAGGCCGGGCCGGTGACGCTGTTCGATGTCGATCAGTTGGTCGCGCCCGGCGAAGTGGCGGCGCTGCCGCTGCTGCCGTCGGTGCGCTACCAGGCCGGCGCCGGCGAACTGGCCGACGCTGACCTGCAGCTGCCATGGGCTGCCGCGGAGCCAATGGTAGTAGGAACACTGGCGCGCAAACTCGGCGCGCAGGTGCCGGGGCGACTGGTTGCCAGCGCCAAGAGCTGGCTGTCGCATTCCGGCGTTGACCGCATGGCGCCGATCCTGCCGTGGGGTAGTGCGCCGGAAGTGCCGAAGGTGTCGCCCGTCGACGCCAGCGCCAGCTACCTACGCCACCTGAGGTCTGCCTGGAACCATCGCTTCCCCGACGATCCGCTCGAGCAGCAGGACCTGGTGCTGACGGTCCCCGCCTCGTTCGACGAAGCGGCGCGCGCCCTCACGCTGGCGGCGGCGCTCGCGGCCGGCCTGCCCACCCTGCGGCTGCTGGAAGAACCGCAAGCGGTGTTCTACGACTGGCTGCAGCGCCACCGCGCCACGCTGACGAGCGAGTTGGCCGGCACGCGGCTGGTGCTGGTGTGCGACGTCGGCGGCGGCACCACTGACCTCAGCCTCATCAAAGTCGAACTGCGCGATGGGCAGGCCAGTATTACCCGCATCGGCGTTGGCAACCACCTTATGCTGGGCGGCGACAATATGGACACGGCGCTGGCGCACCTGGCCGAATCGCGCCTCGCCGGCGACAGCGCCGATCGCCTGTCGGCCAGCCGCCTGTCGCAGCTGGTCGAGCGCTGCCGCGCCGCCAAGGAGCAGCTGCTGGCCGCCGATGCGCCCGACCAGGTCAACGTGACGCTGCTGGGCGCCGGCGCGAGGATGATCGGCGGCGCGCGCTCGGCCACATTGACGCGCGAAGAAGTCGAGCGGCTGATTGTCGACGGCTTCCTGCCGCAGGTCGAGGCCAGCGAGCCGCTGCTGCAACGGCGTGCCGGCATCGTCGAATTCGGCCTGCCGTACGCGCGCGATCCCGCCATCACGCGCCACGTCGCCGACTTCCTGCGCCGGCATGCCGACGCGGTACGCGAGGCCACTGGCTGCGCGGTGCCCGTGCCTGACACGTTGCTGCTCAACGGCGGCGTATTTCGCGCCACGGCGCTGGCAAAGCGGCTCGAACAGACGCTGGGCGCATGGCGCGGCGCGCCGCTGCGGGTGCTGCACAACGACGATCCGGATGTCGCCGTGGCGCGCGGCGCGGTGGCGTACGCGCTGGCCGGCGCCAGCGGCACGCCGAAGATCGGCGGCGGCGCCGCGCGCAGCTATTTCCTGCTGCTCGACGAAGGCAAGCGCGGCGCCCGGCGCGCCATCTGCATCCTGCCGCGCGGCAGTGAAGCGGGCCACGAACTGTGCCTCGACGCCCACAATTTCGCGCTGCGTGTCGGCGAGCCGGTACGCTTCCACTTGTTCACTTCAAACGCCGATGCTGCAGGCCGCGCGCCGTTCGCGCTAGGTGAGCTGGTCGACCTTGACGACGGCGAGTTCGCACGCTTGCCGCCGATCGCGATGGTGCTGCGCGCGCCTGGACGCACGCGCCGCGAAGTGCCGGTGCAGCTGGCCAGCGCACTGACCGAAGTAGGCACCCTCGAAATGTACTGCGTCAGCGTCGACGATGTGGCCGAGCGCTGGCTGCTCGAGTTCGACCTGCGCCAACACGATGACGCCACAGATGATGCGCTGGACGACGGCGGCGCCGCGGCGCGGCTGGCGCAGGCGCTGCCGAAAATCGAGCGCATCTTCGGCGGGAAGGCGCAGCAGGTGCCGGCAAAGGAAGTCAAGCAGCTGCGCGCACAGCTCGAACAGGTCCTGGGCGAGCGTGCCAACTGGAGCACCCCGCTGCTGCGCCAGTTGTTCGACGCCTTGTGGCTGCGTGCCAAGGCGCGGCGGCGCTCGCCCGAACATGAACGCCTGTGGCTCAACCTGACCGGTTTCTGCCTGCGTCCTGGCTTCGGTTTTGCGCTCGATGACTGGCGCCTGCAGCAGCTGTGGACCGTGTTCGAAGCCGGCGTGTCGCACGGCGCCGACAAGCAGGTGCAGGCCGAATGGTGGACCTTGTGGCGCCGTGTCGCCGGCGGCCTCGATGCGGAGCAGCAGCGGCGCCTGCTCGACAACTTCGCCGCCAACCTGCAAATCAATGAAGGCGGCGATGACGGCGCCGGCGCGCTGGTGCGCGGCAGCGACGACGACATGCTGCGCCTGGGCGCCTCGCTCGAGCGCATACCGCCGGCGTACAAGGTGGAAATCGGCGAATGGCTGCTGGCACGCCTGGGCAAGGCGAACGATGCCCTCACCTTGTGGGCGCTGGCCCGGATCGGCGCGCGCCAGCCGTTCTACGGCAATCTCGACGACCTGGTGCCGGCCGATGTCGTCGCCACCTGGCTGGACGCGATCCTCGCGCTCGACTGGCGCCGCCTCGAACCGGCCGCATTTGCCGCCGCCTACCTGGCGCGCATGACGGGCGACCGCGCGCGCGACCTGCCGCTGGCGCTGCGCGGGTCCATCGCCGCCCGCCTGCGCCAAGTCGCCGCGCCGGCCATCTGGATCCGCATGGTGGAAGAAGTCATTGCGTTGGACGAGGCGACCGAACGGCGCGTGCTGGGCGAAACGCTGCCGCCGGGGCTAAAGTTGATCGTGTAAGAGCAGACGTGAGGGAGAACAAGTAGGCTCGTCCAGTCTCGGTCGTATCTTTCATGACAAGTTAAATTTCCTTTTATGTGCGGCCAAAGCTTCAGAAAATTTGAAGATATAGCCTTTTTTCCGTATCGACGCGTGCTGGGCGAAACGCTGCCGCCTGGGCTGAATAAATGCAAAAGTAGACATAAGCGTAAACAAGTCGTCGGCGGCCGCGACCTTAAAACTCGTTACCGATAACTGAACAATTTGCTTAAAGAGTGAGACTTTCGACGTCTGCCAATGCGCCGCTAAGACAGATATAATGGTACTTGTAGTTGAAGGAAGGAATCGCCGCGCTCCGCGCTTTGTTGATGAGAATTTGTTTCTAACTGTCGCGGCGCAAGACGCTGCTTTTGAAGCCCGACTTCTTTGTTTGGCATATTTATGATCAAGCGGAGTATGCCTATGCTAAGTTAAATTTCTTCTTGTGTGCGTCCAGCGCGGCAGAGAATCTAAATATATATTTCTTTTTAAAGCAATTAGGGTCCGTTTTAAAGTCCATATTTAGTACCGAAAAAGGTTTTATTCTAAAATTTTCATGTTTTGGCACGTTCAGGACGCGAAAAATTTGTTCAGCCTGTTCGCCGAGGTGCAAAACGCTTTTTGTGCTCATATATAAAACAAAGGCATTTAGCAAAGCGATAAATATCAGAATATTCGCCATGGCATTTGCAGAAGGCCTATTTCCCATTAAATAGAACGAACCGAATATTAACTAGGTTCCAATTGTGGACAGCACACCTAATTTTATCGAGTGCATTATCCATCCCCGCCGAGTGTGATGTACGGAGTAGGGCGTCCATAGAAGCAGGTCGTCATTGCGTAGAATGGCATGTGCGAAGAGAGGGCCGTCGTCGAGCTTGGATACTACCAGCTTCACGTGGTCGTTGACTTTCAAATCCTGAAGCCATTCAAATGTCCCAATGACGAGCTGGTCGTTTACTAACAGCGCGATGTGTTCGACGTCTTCGCCCTCATACATTAGCAAGCTTGCCGAGTTGGCCGCCACACCTGCTGCACCAGACAGAGCTGCAATTGTGCCGCTCCAAAAGGCGTCGTCTTGAATGTCAGATATAAGATTGATAATAGCGGGTGATACTCGAAGCGCCCGGATCGTTCCCTCAATGCTAAATAGTTGCTGCTGGGCCTGGTTTTCCATATAGGGGTTCCTCGTAATTATTTTTTACCATTGGTTCTGGTCGCGATAGAGTCGCGTTTGGCCGATTATGTTAGCTTTATCACTTTTTGAAGCTCCGTGAGTTCTTCGCGTGATGTTCGGAATGGAAGATTTGCTTTCTTCTTGCGAAAAGTGCAGTGGTCGAGCCAATGTAATATCGCGGTACGATCTATGCACTGGCGGTAGCCAGCATAGGCTAAATCCGCTACGGTGATTCCTACACCGATCCATCCGAGCCACGCTATAGTACGCAGCAAGAGCACTCGTTCAGAAAGTGCCTCGGCAATAGCTCCGGCTTTCGTTGCAAGCTTTGAAAGGACTATTGACCGACCTTCTTTCGCCGCTTGATGATTTAAGAATGGACCGGCATAAGAGAGCGCGGCTGCGGATCCATAAAATGCTGAGAGAGCGCCATGTCCTGATCTGATGTAAAGAATTGCACGTAGCGTTGGATCTCTCTCTTTGTTTCCCTTGTCGAGATCACCCGAGTTCGACAGTTCGCGGCCAATTTCGACGGTTTTGCTGAACGGCGCACCATATAAATCAAACACTTACATGCATTTCTCCGTCGATTTTGAAAATTTTGTGTAATGGCATGTT